>NZ_JAVIZG010000001.1:3750000-4110757 GCF_031453215.1 Stenotrophomonas sp. SORGH_AS_0321 | reverse complement strand
CGCGGGAACGACCTGAACCTCCCGCCCTGTCTATGCCGGGGCACCTGTCAAAAATGGTGAAATGAACATGGCCATCCGCGGTCCCAGACTGGAATTTTCCGTCGGCGCCTTCCTGCTGCTGGCACTGGCCTCGCTGTTGGTACTGGCGGTCGCTTCGACCAACCAGCGCTGGGGCCTGGGCGGTGGCGGCTACGAGCTGAAAGCCCGTTTCTCGCAGATCGGCCAGCTGCGCAAGCAGGCACCGGTGAAGATCGGCGGGGTCAACGTCGGCCAAGTAGCGGCCATCGACCTTGATCCGGTCAAGTTCGACTCCATCGTCACCATCAAGATGGACGGCAAGTTCAAGGACCTGCCGGCCGACACCTCCGCCGGCATCTTCACCAGCGGTTTGCTCGGCGAGAGCTATATCGGCCTGCAACCGGGCGGCGATCCGGACGTGCTGAAGGCCGGTGATGAAATCGTGTTCACCCAGCCAGCGGTAGACCTTATCCAGCTGGTCGGCAAATACATGTTCAGTGGTGGCGGCGCCGGTGGCGACGCAGCACCGTCCAACGAATCCCACGACGGCGCGCCCGCGCCCGCTACGGAAACCCAACCATGAAAATGAAACTGCTCCCGCTCTTCCTCGCTTCGGCCCTGCTGGCCACCACCCCGCTGCTGGCAACGGCGCAGGCACCTGCCGCCACCGCCGCTACCCAGGGCCAGGCCGGCAAGACCGTGATTGATGCCAGCACGCGCATCATGACCACCCTGCAGCAGCGCAAGGCCGAGTTCAGCAAAGACCCGACCGCGCTGCGCAACTTCATCAACAGCGAGCTCAACCGCACCTTCGACCGCGACTACGCGGCACGCCTGGTGCTGGGCGCGCATTCGCGCGGTGCGTCCGATGCCGACATCAAGCTGTTCGCCGATGCAATGGCCGACAACCTGATGCAACGCTACGGTTCGGCCCTGCTGAACATCCAGGGCAGGCCGAGCTTCCGCCTGAAGGGCGAGAGCGCGCTGCCGGGCAACCGCGGCGTGCGCGTGGCCACCGAACTGGTGCGCTCGGGCGACCAGCCGACCCCGGTCGAGTACCTGATGCGCAACACCGATGGCCAGTGGAAGATCTTCGACGTCAACATCGAAGGCATCTCCTACGTGCAGACCTTCCGCAACCAGTTCGACGCCCCGCTGCGCCAGAAGGGCATCAAGCAGGTCGCCACCGAGCTGCGCAGTGGCAGCATGCAGGCTGGAACCCCGGGCAATGGCAAGTAACAGCGCCCAGGCCCGGCTGGACCAGGGCACCCTGCACCTGTCCGGCGTGCTGGACCGCAGCGCGGTGATCGCGCTGTGGCCGCAGCTGCAGGCGCTGGGCAACGGCGCGCAGGCGCTGGACCTGAGCGGGGTGCCGCGCGTGGACAGCGCCGGCGTCGCCCTGCTGGCCGAACTGGCCGCGCGTGCGCGGCAGCAGGGACGGACGCTGGCCATCATTGGCTCGCCGGACGGCCTGACCGAACTGGAGGCCGCCTACCGGCTGTCTGCAGACCTTGATTTCAATGCCCCTTCTGCCGCGAGCTGACATGAACGTCGTACGCATACTCCCCCTGTTCGTCCTGGCCGCCACGCTCAGCGCGTGTGCGGCCAAACCGGCCCGTGACAGCGCGCCCAGCGCCGGCACCGTGGTGCCTGCAACGGAAGCGCCGGTCGCCGACGCGCCGCTGGCCGCCACCGCGGCGGACGATGCGGTCGTCACCTCCGAAGCCGCTCCAGTGGCCGCGCCGGCAACGCCGACGGCCGCAGCGCCGGCCGCCGTGGATGCCGATGGTGATGGAACGCCCGATGCCACCGAGGACGACTTCGCCGCGCTGTACGGCAGCGATGGGGTCAGCGGCGGATCCACGGCCGTCTACGATCCGTGGGAACCGCTCAACCGCCGCGTGCATCGCTTCAACGTGGTGGTGGACAACGCCGTCGCGCGTCCGCTGGCCACGGCCTACACCAACGTGGTGCCGCGCTTTGCCCGCACCGGCGTGAGCAATTTCTTCAGCAACATCCGCTCGCCGGTCACCATCGTCAACCAGTTCCTGCAGGGCCGTCCGGACGATGCCTGGGACACCATGGGCCGCTTCCTGATGAACAGCACGCTGGGTTGTCGGCGGGCTGTTCGATCCGGCCAGCAAGGCGATGATCGCCAACCGCAAGGAAGACTTCGGCCAGACGCTCGGTGCATGGGGCTGGCGTCCGTCGCGCTACGTGGAACTGCCGTTCTTCGGCCCGCGTACGGTGCGCGATGTGTTCGGCCTGGCCGGTGACATCCCGCTGTCGCCGATCCGCCAGATCGAAGAAGACAAGGTGCGCATCGGCCTGCAGGGCCTGCAGCTGGTGGACGCCCGTTCGCAGCTGCTCGCCGCCGATGACATCCGTTCCAGCGCGGTGGACGAATACGCCCTGGTGCGTGATGCATGGCTGCAGCGTCGCAACTACCAGATCGAAAACGACCTGCGTGGCAAGCATGCCCGCGGCAAGGACGACCTGGATTCGCCGATTCCGGTGGATGCGATGCCGATGCCGCAGTGGGGCAACTGACGGTCGTTGCAGCGAACGGCAAAGCGGGTTCACGCCATCGCATTCGCGCTGTCGCTCCCACGCTTTGCTGCGCAAACCGTGGGCCCCTCCTCACCAGCACCCACACCCCGCCGCTTCGCGGCCGCCCCTGACTCAGGGGCTCCCTCCACCAGAGGGGCCACGGGGACCATCGGTAGCGCCGACCCGTGGTCGGCGGCTCTTCATCGCGGTGTCTGACGGATTCCGCCGACCATGGGTCGGCGCTACCGCTTTTCTTTTTTCTTACGTGGCGGGACGCGCGCGCGGTCTGTCAGGGCCGGGCGGGAGGGGTTGGTGGGGGCGTGGAGCGCCATGGATGGCGCGACACGAGGCCCGCAGGACGCGGCTCTTGCCGTCCCCCACCAGCCCCTCCCGCCCGGCCCAAGCCAGTGACCCGGCTGTAGTGCGACCCACCACGAGGGGCTCCGCCGTTTGCCGGATCAGGCCGCCAGTGCGGCGTCCACGGCTTCGCGCACGCGGGCGTCGTCCGCTGCGACGTCCGGGGCGAAACGGGCAATGACCTGGCCGTCGCGGCCGATCAGGAACTTCTCGAAATTCCACAGGATGCCCGGTGCCGGCTGCGCCAGGTCCTTGGCCTCCAGGCGCTCGCGCATCGGGCCTTCGCCAATGGCCTGCGGCTGCGCGGCGATCAACTGCTGGTACAGCGGATGCACCTCATCGCCGGCCACGCTGATCTTGGCGAACATCGGGAAGCTGACGTCGTAGGTCAGCTGGCAGAACTGCTGGATGTCCGCTTCGCTGCCCGGCTCCTGGCCGAGGAAGTTGTTGGCCGGGAAGCCGAGGACCTCCAGGCCCTGCGCCTGCTTTTCCACGTACAGCTTCTGCAGGCCCTCGTACTGCGGGGTCAGCCCGCACTTGGAGGCGACGTTGACCACCAGCAGCACCTTGCCGCGGTAATCGGCCAGCGAGGCCGGCTGGCCTTCGATGGTGGTGACGGGAATTTCCTGGATCGACTGGGTCACGGCGGACTCCTGGTTACAAGGGTGAAAGGGAGGCATCACGCAGGGGCGCGCAGCAGCGCGAGTTCAATCCACGCAGAGCGTGCCTTGGGCAACACCGCCATCGATGCGCTGGCGGCAACCGAAGTTTTCGCTGGCATCGCGCTGGCACACGCCGGAGGCCGGCGAACCGGCAACCACTTCGCCGATCGCCAGGCACTGGCCACTGCAGTCGGCCTTGGCACTGCAGGTCTTGCCGGCGTCGGCATACGGCACCACGCACTGCACGCGCTGCAGGCGGCCCAGCGGGCGCAGCTCACCGCCCTTCGCGGTGCAGGCGGCGGCATCCAGCGCGGCCACGGCCGGCACCGTGTCGGCAGCCGACGAGGCGGTATCCGGGCGACTGCCGCCGAAGGCACAGCCGGCAAGGGAGGTCACCAGCAACAGGCTGGTCAGCAGGGAAAGGCGCATCGGCGGTATCCATCATGGTGCGGGTCGGTCACCGAGGATACCGAAGCGATGTGTCTACTCTTCGTCAGGCCCTGCCAGTTGCTGCACGGTATCGGGCTGCAGTTCAGGCGGCAGCGCTTTCTTGGCCTTGCTGCCCAGCTCGGCCAACCTTCGCGCGCGGCTGATCGCCGAGTGTCGCGAATCCTGCAGCCGGTTGCGGGCATTGGAGAACGCGGTGGTGGCGTCTTCGAGCTTCTTGCCGACGTTGTTGAAATCGGTCAGGAAAGCCATCAGCGCGTCCAGCACCAGGCCACCGGCATCGCTGATCTGCAACGCCTGCTTCTGCACCTTGTCGCGCGTCCACAACCGTTCGGCCACGCGCAGCAGCGCCATCAGCGTATTGGGCGAAGCGAACACCACCTTGTTGTCGAAGGCATAGGTCTGCAGCGAAGGATCGGCCGACAGCGCGGCCGACAAGGCGCCTTCGATCGGCACGAAGGCGATGGTCACATCCAACGTCTGCTCTTCGCCCATCGCCTTGGGATAGTTGCGCACGCCGAGGTCGCGCACGTGCGCGCGCAGCGCGGTGGCATGCCGCAGCAGGGCCTCGCCGCTGGCGTCGGGGGTCACCGCGTTCATGGCTTCCTGCCACGCCACCAGGTTGACCTTGCTGTCGACCACGATGCTGCGCTGGTCCGGGAAGTTCACCACCACGTCCGGGCGCAGGCGTTCGCCTTCGTCATCCACCACGTGCTGCTGGCGTTTGTAGTGCACGCCTTCTTCCAGCCCGGAGCCGCGCAGCACGGTTTCCAGCATCAGCTCGCCCCAGTCGCCGCGCACCTTCGCATTGCCCTTCAAGGCATTGGTCAGTGCCGCCGCCTGCGAGGCCATGTCCTGGTTGAGCGTCTTCAGCTCACCCACCGCGCCGAGCAGGCTGGCCCGTTCGCGGGCTTCTTCGGCATACAGCACGTCGACCCGGCCGCGGAATTCCTGCAGGCGTTCGGTGAAGGGTTTCAGCAGGTTCTCGATGTCCTGCCGCGACTGACCGGTGGCATGGCGCACGTTCTTCTCGAACTGCTGTCCCCGTTCTTCGAAGACCTTGCCGGCCAGTTCGGCGAAGGCGCCGCTCAGCTTCTCCTTGGCACTGTCCAGGTAGGCGCGCAGTTCGTCGCTGGCCTGCTGGGAGTGCTGCAGGTTGGCCTGCATGCGGGTGTGCTCGCCATGCAGCTGCTGGTAGGTCTCGCGCTGGGCGTGCAGCTGCTGCTGCGCATCGGCCAGCTGCGCCTGCAACTGCTGCAGCGCGTTGCCGCGTTCGACCAGGCGGGTGTCACGCTCGCTGGCCAGTGCGGCGTCGCGTTCGATGCGTGCCTGTGCTGCGCTGAGCGCCTGCTGCGCTTCCAGTCCACGCCGGCGTTCGCCTTCGATGTCGTCCTGCAGCGACTGCAGGCGTCCACGCAGCTGGCCGGCGTCGACCTGCGCGGCCAGGCTGCGGTCGCGTTCGTCGGCCAGCGCCTGGCGCAGTGCGTCCAGCTCGTGGGTGTCGGTGCCGCCACCGGAGCGGCGCAGCACCACCACCAGCAGGACAAGGATGACGGCCAGCAACAGCACGGCCAGTAGAGCAAGCGTCTGGGTTTCCATGCCGCTAGTTTAGGCGGCTGCAGTCTCATGCGCTGCGCCGGGGGTGGTTGGTCGAGCGGGTGGAACCCCCTCGCGGCTGTCAGGCTTCCAGCAGGGCTGGGTGTCGGGTGGGGCGGGGAGGTTATGCGGGGCACGCGCAAGTACGTCCATGTAGCTCTTCGCGGCTCCTGCCGCTCAAGGCCCCGCATAACCTCCCCGCCCCACCCGCTGACCGTTTTTCGCGTGCTGCCAGCCGCGTTGAAAGAAAAGAGAGAAGGGTCAGCGTCCTTTTGCGCGCAAAAGGACGCTGACCACGGTGCCCGTGACCCCGGTTGCGACCCCGATGCCTGGGAGGCTTACCAGCCTTCCAGCACGATCTTGCCCTTGGCTTTCTGGCTTTCGATCAGCGCGTGCGCGCGGCGCAGGTTGGCGGCGTTGATGCGGCCCAGGTTTTCGCCCAGCGTGGTGCGCAGTACGCCGGCGTCGATCAGGCCGGCGACGCGGTTGAGCAGGACGTGCTGCTGTTGCATGTCGGCGGTCTGGTGCAGCGGCCGGGCGAACATGAACTCCCAGTGCAGCGAGGCGGATTTGCGCTTCAGCGCCATCACGTCCAGCTGGCCCGGGTCGTCGATCAGGCCGAGCTGGCCCTGCGGTGCCAGTACTTCGATGATCTGTGCGTAATGCTGGTCGGTGTGGGTCAGGCTGGCGACGTGTTCGACATGCGCGATGCCAAGCCGTGCCAGGCCTTCGGACAGCGGCTGGCTGTGGTCGATGACATGGTGCGCGCCCAGTGCGTACACCCAGTCCTGGGTTTCCGGGCGCGAGGCGGTGCCGACCACGGTCAGCTTGGTCAGCTGGCGGGCCAGCTGCACCAGGATCGAGCCGACGCCACCGGCTGCGCCGATCACCAGCAGGGTCTGCCCTTCGCCCTTGCCCTCGGCGATGCGCAGGCGGTCGAACAGCAGTTCCCATGCGGTGATCGCGGTCAGCGGCAGTGCCGCTGCACTGGCGTCGTCCAGGCTGGACGGCTTGCGGCCGACAATGCGTTCGTCCACCAGCTGGTACTCGGCATTGCTGCCGGCACGATCGATGGCGCCGGCGTAGTAGACCTCGTCGCCGGGCTGGAACAGGGCTACCTCGCTGCCCACCGCATCCACCACGCCCACCGCATCGAAGCCGAGCACGCGCGGGGTTTCAGTGGCAGCGTTGCGGCGCACCTTGGCGTCGACCGGGTTCACCGCCACGGCCTTGACCGCCACGCGCAGGTCGCGCGGGCCCGGGGTGGGGATGTCCAGATCGATATCGACCAGGGAGGTGGCGTCGTCCGGCGACAGGCCGGCATGGGTATAGGCAACAGCGCGCATGGGGTGACTCCGCAGCGGGGGGATGCGCTCAGGATGGACGCTGCAGGTGACGCTGGAAAGGCGCAGAATCGTTCATCACTTTCTCTTCTGTGGTGAAAATGGTCCGGTTCGATGACCTGCAGCTGTTCGTGCGTACCGCGGCGCTGGGCAGTTTCAGCCGTGCAGCGCGCGAGGTGGACCTGCTGCCCGGGCAGGTGGCCGCGGCGATCGCACGGCTGGAGCGCGAGCTCGACCTGCGCCTGTTCGTGCGCACCACCCGCAGCCTGCGCCTGACGGCCGAAGGTGCGCAGTACCTGCCTTATGCACAGGAAGGCCTGGCAACGCTGCGCGAGGGTCAGGCGCGGGTGCAGGGCGAGGCCGCCGAACTGGCCGGCACCCTGCAGGTGGCGGCGCCGTCCGATCTCGGCCGCAACGTGCTGCTGCCCTGGGTGACCGCGTTCCGGCGTGCGCATCCGCGGCTGCAGCTGCACCTGCAGCTGTCCGACCAGGTGGCCGATGTGTTCCGCGATCCGGTCGATATCGCCTTCCGGCTGGGCCGTTTCGACAACGCCAGCTATGTCGCCCTGCCGCTGCTGGCGGGCAACCGCCGCGTGCTGGTGGCGTCTCCAGCCTACCTGCAGGCGCACCCGGCACCGGACAGCCTGGATGCGCTGAAGGACCACGCCTGCCTGCTGTACCAGTTGGGTGGCCGCACCCACGACCGCTGGAGTTTCGAACAGGACGGCCGCCGCAGCGTGGTGGCGGTGCGTGGTGCGCTGCTGTGCGACGACGCCGACGTGGTGCGGCGCTGGGCGGTGGCTGGCGAGGGCATCGCCTACAAATCGTGGCTGGATGTCGGTGATGACGTGCGCGCCGGGCGCCTGCAGGTGCTGCTCGACGGCCAGGGCGAGAGCCTGCCGTTGAATCTGGTCTGCCCGCACCGCAAGCAGTTTTCGCCGGCGGTGCGGCAGCTGCATGGGTTCCTGGGCGAGCGGCTGACGCCGTTGCTGCAGGGATTGCCCAGCGCCCGGTAGTGACGGCCGCTGGCCGTCAGCGCGTGGCCTGGCGGGTGCGATTGCCTGGTGGGTGACGATTGCATTGGTGGGTGACGACCGTTGGTCGTCACGGCCGCCCCGCTGCGCTCGCCGAGCGTGGCTCGGCGCTACCGAACCCAGCGCCCGGTAGTGACGGCCGCTGGCCGTCACTACAATGAAGCCCCCTGCGTTGAACGAGTAAGCCGCCATGCCGTGGATGGGCATCCAGGACCTGTGGACCTTCCTGGTCGCCGTGCTGGTGTTCCTGGCCCTGCCGGGTCCGGGCACCTTCACCCTGCTCACCGCCACCGGCCGCGGTGGCGTGCGCGGTGGCTATACGGCGCTGGCCGGCCTGCTGGTGGGCGACCAGATCCTGATGTGGCTGGCGCTGGCCGGCGTGGCCGCGCTGCTGAAAGCCAACCCGACCGTGTTCCATGCCGTGCAGTACCTGGGCGCGGCCTACCTGGTGTGGGTGGGCATCAGCCTGCTGCGTACGCCGAAAGCCGACGGCGGCGACCTGCCGGGCAGCGTGCGGCTGGCGCCGGGCCACTACTTCCGCCAGGCGATCCTGGTCAGCCTGCTCAACCCGAAGGCGATCCTGTTCTACATGGCGTTCCTGCCGCTGTTCATCGACCCGCGCCAGCACCAAGGCGTGGCCACCTTCGCCGCGCTGGCCGGGATCATCTTCGTGGTCAGCGTGGCGTACTGCTCGCTGCTGATCGGCGCGGGCAATCTGGCCCGTCGGCGCTTGATCCAGCATCCGCGCGTCAGTGACCTGCTGCGGCGCGTGGCCGGGGTATTCCTGCTGGGCTTCGGCATCCGGCTCGGGTTGAATGGCTGAGCCGTTGTGCCGATTCCGGCAGAACATGCCTGATGCAACGCATGGCGGTTTGTCAATGAGCGTCCGTCAGTAGTAATGCTGCGCCGCGTTCGGTCACACTCGGGCACTTGTCGTTCCCAGTCACCACGAGGCCCGCATGTCATTGCTCCGGCGCAAATCCCTGGATACCGTCACCGTCCATGAAGCCGGAAGGCAGCTGGTCCGTACGCTGAGTTGGCCGCACCTGATCGCGCTGGGCATCGGCGCCATCGTCGGTACCGGCATCTACACGCTGATCGGCGTCGGCGCCAACCTGGCCGGTCCGGCGGTGCTGATCTCCTTCGCCATCGCCGGTGCGGTCTGCGCCTGCGCCGCGCTGTCGTATGCCGAACTGGCGACGATGATGCCGGCCTCCGGCAGTGCCTACACCTACAGTTACACCGCGCTCGGCGAGATCTTCGCCTGGGTGGTCGGCTGGAGCCTGATCCTGGAGTACTCGCTGGTGGTGAGTACCGTGGCCGTCGGCTGGTCCGGCTACTTCGTCGGCTTCCTGGAATGGGTGAACAGCCAGATGGGCATCGACATCCGCCTGCCGCTGGCACTGTCGGCCGGCCCGCACGTGGAAGGCGGTGTGTTCAACCTGCCGGCCGTGCTGATCACCTGGCTGGTGGCCGGTGGCCTGATGCTGGGCACCAAGGAAAGCGCCACGCTGAATGCCGTACTGGTGGTGCTCAAGCTGATCGCGCTGGGGGTGTTCATCGCCGTGGCCCTGCCGGCGTTCGACAGCGCCAACCTGCAGCCGTTCATGCCGTATGGCTTCGCCAAATCGCTGGGCCCGGACGGGTTGGAGCGCGGCGTCATGGCGGCCGCGGCGATCATCTTCTTCGCCTTCTACGGCTTCGATGCGATCGCCACCGCCGCCGAAGAAACCAAGAACCCGGGCCGCGACCTGTCGATCGGCATCATCGGTTCGATGGTCGGCTGCACCATCGTCTACATGCTGGTCGCGCTGGCCGCGGTCGGTGCGATGAGCTATGCGGTGTTCGGCAGCAGCGCCGAGCCGCTGGCGCTGATCATGCGCCAGCTGGGCCACCCGACCGCCGCGCTGATCATCGGCGTCGTGGCCATCGTGGCGCTGCCCACCGTGCTGCTGGCTTTCATGTTCGGCCAGAGCCGGGTGTTCTTCGTCATGGGCCGCGACGGCATGCTGCCGCGCCGCCTGTCCAATGTCAGCAAGCGCACCGGCACGCCGGTGGCGACCACGCTGTTCAGTGCGCTGCTGGTGTCGGCGCTGGCCGGCGTGGCGCGGCTGGATGAAATCGCCGCACTGGCCAATGCCGGTACGCTGGCCGCCTTCACCGCGGTGGGCGTGTGCCTGGTGGTGATGCGCCGCCGTGAGCCGGACCGCGCGCGCACCTTCCGCACGCCGCTGGCCTGGATCGTCGGTCCGGCCGCCGCGCTGGGCTGTGTGTACCTGTTCTTCAGCCTGCCGCACAGCACCCAGCTGTATTTCCTGATCTGGAACGTGATCGGGCTGGCGGTGTACTTCCTGTACAGCCGCCGCAATGCGGTGCTGGGCCGGTAGGTGGTGACGGCCGCTGGCCGTCGAGCGCGGTGATATCGGGCTGACGGCCAGCGGCCGTCACTACCGTCTGTGGCTGACGGCCAGCGGCCGTCATTGCCGGCCGGTCAGGGTCGGGCGTGGTCCTGCGCCTGCTGCATCACCCGCAGCAGGTTGCCGCCCCAGATGCCGGCGATCTGCTTTTCGTCGTAGCCGCGCCGCAGCAGCCAGGCGGTGATCTTCGGCAGCTGGCTGACATCGCGCAGGTCGGTCAGCCCGCCGCCGCCATCCCAGTCCAGGCCGATGCCCACGTGCTCCGGGCCGACCACATCGAGGATGTGGCCCATGTGTGCGAAGAAGTCATCCAGGCTGGCGTGGCGCACCGGGTACCGCCGGTCCAGCGCGTCTTGCCCGCGCTGCAGTTCCTCGCCCTGCGCGATGCTCATGCTGTCCCAGCCGCCCAGCCGCTTGCTCAGTGCGTCTTCGGCTGCTTTGCGCGCAGGGCTCTTGCCGGGGTCCACCAGGTAGCCGCCGTAGGCATTCACCTGGATCACCCCGCCGGCCTTGGCCAGCTGGCGCAGGCGCGCATCGTCGAGATTGCGCGGGTGGTCATGGATCGCCTTGGCCGAACTGTGCGACAGCACGAACGGGACCGGCATGATCGCGATGAGCTGGTCGAACACCGCATCGGAGGCATGCGACTGATCGATGACGATGCCCCGTTTCACCGCTTCGTTGACCAGCGCGCGGCCAGCCGGGCTCAGCCCGTTCCACTCCGGCCCCTTCGGGTTGGTGGCCGAATCGGCGAACTCGTTGGTGGCGAAGTGCACGGTGCTCAGCATGCGCAGCCCGGCCTGGTGGTAGAAGCCCAGCAGGCTGGGGTCGGCCACCAGCGGACTGGCGTTTTCCATGCTGATGAACACCACGCGCTTGCCGTCGGCCTTGATCCGCAGCGCGTCGGCCGGGGTCAGCGCCAGCGCGAAGCGATCGCTGTTGGCGGCCAGCATGGTGCGGATGTCGAGCAGCCGTTGCAGGCCGGCATCACGTTCGCGCAGATGGGCGGCGGCACTGCGGTCACCCTGGCCGGTATAGATCGCCCAGAAACCACCGTCCAGCGCCCCTTCCACCATGCGCGGGTAATCCACCTGGGATAGCGCGTTGTGGTCATGGCGGTTGCCGATGTCGAAGCCATCGCGTGCGAAGTTGGCCGGCGTATCCAGATGGCTGTCCAGGGTCAGCAGGCGCTGCTGAAGGGACGTGGCGCGCTGCAGTTCGGCGGCGCTGAAATCGATGGCATGGATGGACAGCGGCGTGCTGAGCGCCAGGGCGAGCAGCAGCGGCAGGCGACGCAGGATCATGCAGGTCTCACCGGGAACGGGGAGACCTGCATGATCCTGCGCGCCTTGGCGGGTCCATGTGACGACCCACGGTCGCCACCCACCGGGTTGCGGTTACAGCACGCGGCAGAACACGGCCTTCAGGTAACGCGATTCCTGCACGTGGGCCATGAACGGGTGGTCGGGACCGGCGCCGGACACCTTCAGGATCTGGATGGTGCGGCCGGAATAGAACGCCGCACGCCGCAGCATGTCCAGGAACTGGTCTTCGGCCACCAGGCCGGTGCACGAGAACGTGGCGAACAGGCCGCCCGGCTTGACCACGCCGAGCGCCAGCTTGTTCATGTCCAGGTACTTCTTCAGCGCGCTGATGACCTGGTCGCGGTCGCGGGTCATCTTCGCCGGGTCCAGGATCACCACGTCGTACTGCTCGCCGCGGTTGGCGGCATCGCGCAGCCACGGGAAGATGTCGGACTGCACGAACTTCGGCCGCACGTTGTTGAGCTTGGCGTTGCCCTTGGCGATCTGGATCACGTCCTCGTCGATGTCGATGCCGACGACTTCACTGGCACCGCGCGCGGCGGCGTACACCGCGAAACCGCCGGTGTTGCAGCACAGGTCGAGCACGGTCTTGCCTTCGACCTGCTGGCTCAACCATTCGCGGTTGTCGCGCTGGTCGGCGAAGAAGCCGGTCTTGTGCGCGCCAGCCGGGTCGGCGCGGAACTTCACGCCGTACTCGGTGATCACCGAGGCTTCGGTGGTGGTGTTGCCATGGAAGTCGAAGCTTTCCTGCTTCTGCACATGCTCATCGGCGAAGCTGTGGAAACGGCAGCCCGGGAACTGTTCGCTCAGGGCTTCGTAGATCCACTCGCGGTGGCGGAACATGCCGGCGGCAAAGAACTCCACCACCACCAGGTCGCCGTAGCGGTCCACCACCAGCCCGGACAGGCCGTCGCCTTCGCTGTGCACCACGCGCCAGGCATCACTGACCGCATCCAGCTTCAGCGTGTCGCGACGCAGTTCCACCGCCTGGGCGATCTTGCGCGAGAACCAGCCGGCGTCGACCGGCACGCGCTCGTCGGTTTCCAGGATGCGCACGGCAATGCGCGAATGCCCGTTGTAGAAGCCACGCCCGATGAAGTCCCCTTCCACGCCGAAGACATCGACGATGGTGCCGGGCTTGGGCCGGACGGCCGGTTTTTCGACCAGTTTCTGGAAGATCCACGGGTGGCTGGAACGCCAGGCATTCTTGAGACGGACTGAGGGGGCAGAGGTATTCATCGGCCTATTGTAATCGCTGCGGTAGGGAGGGCCGCAGTCCGCAGTCGTGACGGCCGCTGGCCGTCAATCGCGCGATTCCTGGTTGACGGCCAGCGGCCGTCACTACCGGCTGAAGCGGCCGTCACGAGCCGGCGATTGACGCGGCGCCGGGATGCCCGCAGAATCGGCGCCAGAAGGGGAGTAGCTCCCAACGTTGTCGCCGTCAATTCGAGCCCGCAGGCTCCGGTGCAACGGCAGTCCCACTACATCGGGGCTGCGAGCGAGACCTTCGCCGTACCGGCGAAGCTCTGTCCCTGGATCCCCCTCCCGATCCTCCGTTGCAGATCCTCGCCGTCCGGCTTGCGGCTTTTTCTCTTTCCCAACGGACAAACCCATGCAGACGATCGGTAATTTGTGGTTATGGCTCGGCTTCGGCGCGGTGGTGATCATCGCGCTGCTGGTCGACCTGGTATTGATGCGCCACGGCGGCCCGCACAAGGTCACCTTCAAGGAGGCCCTGTGGTGGTCGATCGGCTGGGTGCTGCTCGCCCTGGCCTTCAATGGTGGCCTCTGGTACTACCTGAACGAGACCGCCGGCCAGGTGGTGGCGAACAAGGTCGGCCTGGAGTTCCTGACCGGCTATCTGGTCGAAAAGGCCCTCGCCGTCGACAACATCTTCGTCTTCCTGATGATCATGGGCTACTTCGCGGTGCCCGAAGAACAACGGCAGAAGGTGCTGATCATCGGCATCCTCGGCGCGATCGTGCTGCGTACGATCATGATCTTCGCTGGCAGCGTGCTGATCACCAAGTTCCACTGGCTGCTCTACGTGTTTGGCGCCTTCCTGCTGTTCACCGGCTGGAAGATGTGGTTCTCGGCCGGCCAGGAGCCGGACCTGGAGACCAACCCGGCACTGCGCTGGATGCGCAAGCACCTGCGCCTGCTGCCGGAGTACGCCGGTAATGCGATGAGCGTCATGCGCGACGGCAAGCGCTGGTACACCCCGCTGTTCGCCGTGCTGATCCTGATCGCGGTGACCGACGTGATCTTCGCGGTGGACAGCATCCCGGCCATCTTCGCCATCACCACCGACCCGTTCATCGTGCTGACCTCGAACGTGTTCGCGGTGCTGGGCCTGCGCGCGATGTTCTTCCTGCTGGCCGGCATGGCCGATCGCTTCCACCTGCTGCCCTACGGTCTGGCGCTGGTGCTGGGCTTCATCGGCATCAAGATGATGATCATCGACCTGTTCAAGATCCCGACCCCGATCTCGCTGGGCGTGGTCGCGCTGATCATCGCCGTCACCGTGGTGCTGAGCCTGAAGATCCCGCCCAAGCACGACAAGGCCTGATCGATCGCGTTACCGGTCCTGCGGGGCCGGCAGCGCGCGCTGCAACGACGGGCCGGCCGGGATTATCCCGCCGGCCCGTTTTACTTTCCCACCCCGCCGGGGTTGGTTTCGCCCCGGCCACCGCCATTGCTTGGATATGAACGCCAACGCACCCGTGCCCGCCGGCGACAACCCGGCCCCGCCTACCGATCGCCTGCGCATCCTGCGCGCCTTCAACCTGAGCCTCGGCGCCGTGGTGCTGCTGGTGGCCGTGTTCGCGCTGCAGGACTACGTCGACTGGCGGCCGTGGGCCGTGGCGCCGTTGGAAATGGCCGGCCTGCTGGGCCTGCTCGGTGCGCCGCTGCTGCACGGGTCGGTGGAACACATTGCTGCCAACAGCGCGGCCCTGCTGATCCTCGGCACGCTGGCCGGCAGCGTCTATCCGAAGGCCACCCTGCGCGCGCTGCCGCTGCTGTGGATCGGCTCCGGCATCGGCGCCTGGCTGCTGGGGGATCCGGGCAGCCGGCACCTGGGCGCCAGTGGTGTCACCCATGGCCTGATGTTCCTGCTGGCCAGCCTGGGCCTGCTGCGCCGCGACCGCGCCGCCATCGCCACCGGGCTGATCGGCATGCTGTTCTATGGCGGCATGTTGATGACCGTGCTGCCGCATACGCCGGGCGTGTCCTGGCAGTCGCACATGGGCGGGGCGTTCGCGGGCATCATCGCCGCGCTGCTGTTCCGCAACAGCGATCCGATGGCCGCCCGCCCACGCTACAGCTGGGAAGACGAAGAGGATTCCATCGAAGCCCTGCCCGACGACGAGCTGGAGCCGCCCTCCCCGCGCCAGGTGCCGGTGCTGTGGCAGCCACGCGAAGGGCACGACTACGTGGTGCTGCCGTTCCGCCGCCCGGGCCAGGACGACGCACCGCGCTGATCGCCCGCCGGTTGGATCTGGAGGGCGACGATCGTTCTGGAGGGCGACGATCGTTCTGGTGGGTGACGACCGTTCTGGTGAGAGACGACCGTTGGTCGTCACGCGCTCTCGTCTTTCAAATTTCCGTCATAGACGCGGCTCGGCGGCCTTGTCCAAGATGTACCGGCTGGAGCCCACAGGCCCAGCCGGGTGTGGCGTCCCGTTTGACCCGCTGCAAGGAAAAACCGCATGGGAGTCTTCCCGCCCCCTGGCGCATCGATCGACAACATGGTGCTGTATCTGGTGATCGGCGGCCTGCTGCTGGTCGTAAGCCTGCTGGTGTTGCATATCGCGTCGCGCGATCCCGTGGCCCGTCGCTGCTGTCGATGTGGCGATCCGCGTCGCTGTCCTTTGCGCCGCGGCCGCGGCTCGAGCCTGTCTGCCGGCAAGTAGCGGCTCAGCGACCGTCGACAGCCTTTCGCCCCAGTGCCGGGTCATCGGTGAAGAAGGCATCGATGCCGGTTTCGAGGTAGGCGCGCATTTCGGCGATGGAGCCCTCCGGGTTGCGGGCATTGGCGGCACCGCTGCGCAGGTTCGCGGCGATGAAAAGATTCTCCGGGCGGAAGGTGTACGGAACCACCATCAATCCCGCCGCATGCGCATCGCGCACCAGCGAAGTCGGCGTACCCAGCGCGCCATTGGCGTCCAGCGGAATGATCGAACGCAGCTCCGGTCCGATGCCGTCAGCGTAGGTCGCCATCTCCTTGAGCCCAGCAGGCGTCAGCATCTGCGCATAGGTCAACGTACCGCCCGCCTTGGCCACGTCGGCCGGCTTGGCGTCGCCCTTCCAGGTCAGCTGCAGCAGGCGGATGTTGCTGCCGCGGCCGATCTTGCCGCGCAGGTAGCGCAGGTTGGCAGTCTCGAACGACTGCAGCGTCACCGGACCCACCTTGGTATACGGGTTGGCCTGCAGCGCAGCGAGCACCTTGTCTTCCATCGGCAGGCCGATGGACTGGAAGTAGCTGGGATGCTTGATCTCCGGTACCAGCCCGATGCCGCGGTTGGCGCGTCCGGCCTGCTGCACCAGGAAAGCCAGGATTTCATCGAAGCTGGCAATGCGGAACTGGCCGTCGAAGGCGGTGCTGCGCTGCTGTGGCAGGCGCTCGCGGGCGTACAGCGTCTTCAGCTCGGCCAGGGTGAAGTCTTCGGTGAACCAGCCCTCGACCTTTTCACCGTCGATGGTCTTGGTGGTGCGGCGGGCGGCGAATTCTTCGCGCGATGCGACGTCGGTGGTCCCGCTGATCTCGTTCTCGTGGCGGGCCACCAGCGCGCCGTCCTTGGTCATCACCAGATCCGGTTCGATGTAGTCGGCGCCGTCGGTGATGGCCTGTGCATAGGCGGCCAGGGTGTGTTCGGGCAGCAGGGCGCTGGCCCCGCGGTGGGCATAGACCGAGGCCTTGCCCGGTGCGGCTGATGAAGATTCGGCGCTCATGGCCAACGATGGTGCCACGGCCAGCGACAACAGCAATGCACAACCCCACGACTTCACGGACTATCCCCTTGGATGACGAATGCGGCGAGTATGCGTCTGCAATATGACAGGGGGAGGTAGGCAGGTCACCCGGCCAGTGTCGGGCCGTCTGGTAGAACAGTAGATCGATGAAGAATTCTTCCCCCGCCACTTCAATGAGCACCTGCCTGCCTGCGAATGCGAAACCGGCACCCGGTTCAAGGAGAAAATCAGTGGCCTGCCGCACCAGGCCGTCTTCCAGTTCGCACTCGCTGGCCTCGCGTCCTACCGCAAGAAAGTCGAATCGATAGGAATCTTTGAGTGTTTCGCGGGCGAGGTCTGAATGTGCCTTGGGCATCCGCAACTCGACGTTGGTGACGGCGCTACCGGCGCGCTTCAGCAGCATGAGTTGGTGGCCCCACGGTAATTGTGCAAGCACCTCTTGTACAAACGCCGGGTCCGGCCAGTAGAGCAGGACGAGCTCACGGTGTACGGCCAGCGCGGACGCCGACGGAGGTCGGCGCTACCAAGCGGCCCCAGCGCTACTTGCCGATGCAGAAGCTGGAGAAGATCCGGCCGAGCAGGTCATCGGCGCTCATCGCGCCGGTGATTTCACCCAGCGCCTCGTGCGCCAGCCGCAGTTCTTCGGCGGCCAGTTCCAGGTGCTCGTGTGCCAGCTCGCCATCGGCCTGCAGTGCATGGTCCTGCGCGCGCTCGATGGCGTCGACATGGCGGGTGCGTGCAGAGAACTCGCCGTCCACCTGTTCGCCGGCACCGGCGCTGGCGATCTTGCGCAGCCGCGCATGCAGGTCGTCCAGCCCGGCGCCGGTGGCGGCCGACACGAACACCCGGTCCGGGTCGTCGCCGCCCTGCCCCGTGCCCGCCGGCAGCAGGTCGGATTTGTTGTGGATGTAGACCTTGTGCGGCACGTCCAGCAGCGATGCGCCGATCGCCGCTTCACCGGCGCCGGGATCGCGCGCGTCCAGCACGATCAGCGCAAGATCGGTGCGTTCGATCTCCACCCGCGCACGACGCATGCCTTCGCGTTCGATCGCATCGCCGCCATCGCGCAGGCCGGCGGTATCCACCAGGGTCAGCTCCAGGCCGTCCAGCCGGATGGTCTCGCGCAGCGTGTCGCGGGTGGTGCCGGCGATGTCGGTGACGATCGCCCGTTCGCTGCCGGCCAGCGCGTTGAGCAACGAACTCTTGCCGGCGTTGGGCGGGCCGATCAGCACGGCATGCAGGCCATCGCGCAGGCGGCGGCCGCGTTCGGCATCGCGGCGCAGCAGCGCCAGCGTTTCGCGTGCCTGCAGCAGGCCGCGCCGCACCTGCTCACCCCCCAACGTATCCAGCGGTTCGTCGGCGAAATCGATGGCCGCTTCGACGTGGATGCGCAACCTGACCAGCTGTTCGGCCACCTCGTCCACGCGGCGCGAGAACACCCCGTCCAGTGAACGGCGTGCCGCGCGTGCGGCGCGGTGGTCACCGGCCGCGATCAGGTCGGCGATGGCCTCGGCCTGGGCCAGATCCAGCTTTCCATTGAGGAATGCGCGTTCACTGAACTCACCCGGCCGCGCCTGGCGCGCACCGAGCGCGATGCAGCGGGCGACGAGCTGCTGCAGCACGACCGGGCTGCCGTGGCCCTGCAGTTCCACCACTTCTTCGCCGGTGAAGCTGTGCGGGGCCGGGAACCACAGCACGATGCCATCGTCGATCACCTCGTTGCCGGCATCGCGCAGCCTTGCGTAGTGCGCGTGGCGTGGGCGCAGCACGGGTGCCCCAAGCAGGTGGGCGATGGTCGCCGCGCGCGGTCCGGAAAGGCGCAGCATGCCCACCCCGCCGGCGCCGGCGGCAGTGGCGATGGCAACGATGGTGTCGGTAGCGGTGGTATCCATGACGATCATTGTGCGGCGTTGGTCTGCAGACGGCCAGAAGCAGGAAACCCGCCTTGCGGCGGGTTCCTGTGTGGCTTACTTCTTGGCGATGGCCGGGACCGGATCGCCGCCATGGCGCTTGGTCATCCACCACTGCTGCAGCAGGCCCAAGCCGCCGTTGACCACCCAGTACAGGACCAGGCCGGACGGCATGAAGGCCATCATGACGCCGAACACGATCGGCATCATCTGCATCATCTTCTGCTGCATCGGGTCCATGCCCGGCGCCGGGGTCAGCTTCTGCGTCGCCCACATCACCGCCACGTTGATCACCGGCAGGATGAAGTACGGATCACGCGCGGTCAGGTCCTGGATCCAGCCCAGCCACGGCGCCTGGCGCAGTTCGACCGACTCCACCAGCACCCAGTACAGAGCGAAGAAGATCGGCATCTGGATGAGGATCGGCAGGCAGCCGCCCATCGGATTGATCTTTTCCTTCTTGTACAGCTCCATCATCGCGGTCTGGAACTTCTGGCGGTCATCGCCGTAGCGTTCCTTCAGCTGCGCGATGCGCGGCTGGAAGCGGCGCATCTTCGCACCGCTCTTGTACTGCACCGCCGACAGCGGATACAGCACCAGCTTCAGCAGCACCACCAGGCCGACGATCGCCCAGCCCCAGTTGTTGACCAGCTTGTGCACCTGGTTCAACACCCAGAACAGACCCTGGCCGATCACCGCCATCAGCGAGAAGCGGCTGTAGTCGACCACGCGGTCCAGGCCCTTCACGTCTTCCTTGGCGATCTGGTTGACCAGCTTCGGGCCGACCCACAGGCGGGCTTCGCTGCTGACCTGCTGGCCCGGGGCGACGTTGAACGCCGGTCCACGCGCTTCGATCTGGTCACGGCCGTTGTTCTGCGACAGCACGTAGTGCGCGACCTGGTCGGACTGCGGGATCCACGCGGTGAAGAAGTGATGCTGCAGCATCGCCAGCCAACCGCCGGTGATGTTCCTGTTCAGTGCACCGTCGTCCAGGTAATCAGCGAAGGCACGCCGCTCGTAGCCGCCTTCGGTGCTGAACCAGGTGGCGCCGTTGAAGCTGAAGGAATCCGGGTTGGTCATGCTGCGCGACAGGATGGTCGGACTGCGGTCCAGCGTGCGGTAGACGAAGCCGTTCCACGGGGCCGTGCCCTGGTTGCGGACCACGTCCTTGACCTTGATCGCGTACTCGTTGCGCGACAGGGTCAGGGTGCGGTCGATCACCACGCCGTTCGGACCGTTCCAGACGAACGGGATCTGCAGTTCCTTCTGGCCGTCGGCCAGCACGAACTCACGCTGGTCACCGACCAGCTTGAAGCCATCGGCGCCCGGAACCGGCACGCTCTTGTCTTCGCTGGCCCAGCCGCTGATCGCGCTGTACGGATGCGCGGCGTCTTCGGTCAGCAGGCGCACCGGCGGGCTGTTGTCGGCCTTGGTCTGCGGGAACTGCAGCAGCTCGGCGTCCAGCACGCGGCCACCATCGAGCACCAGGCGCAGCACGTCGGTGGTGACGGTCACCCGCTGGGTGGCCGGCGTGGCCGTTGCCTGTGCGGTGGTCGCCGCAGCATCGGCGCCGGGAACCTGCGCACCGGGCACGCCGCCGGGCGTGGCGCCGGGAACGGTCTGGTTGGCAGCGGCGACGGCGGTGGTGGTCTGCGTGACCGGCGGTGCGGCCTTTTCGCGGCCCCACTCCATCCACAACAGCACGGCCACCATCAGCCAGGCAAAGATAAGGAAAATACGGGTCTGGTTCATCAGCGGACAGGCTCTGCGGTGCCGGGGCGTGGTGCCGGCTCGTTCGAAGAAGGCGATGCGACGCCGTCGGAAGGCGGCATTGTGCCGTCCACGACCGGGGCGGGCAATGCACCAAGGCGTCGCAACAGGCGCAGGAAGGCCTGGCGGATCTCATCGTTGCTGGCGGCACGCGCAGCACTACGTGCCACGACGACGATGTCGCCCGGCAGCAGGTCAGCGCGGCAATGTCGCAAGGCGTCGCGCAGGACGCGCTTGATCCGGTTACGCCCTACGGCGTGCGGATCCACCTTGCGTGAAACGGCCAGACCCATCCTGGCCTGCCGGTCTTCTGGCAGCCAGTGAAGGGTCATCAGCGGTTCGGACACCCGGCGGGCGCCGTTGAAGACCGTAGAATATTCGGCACGCGTGCGAACCCGCGCAGAGCGAGGGAATCGCTTGCGCGGGTCAGCAGTACTCACTATCGGAAGGATTGCGTCTGCCGCGGACAGCGGCATGGCAATCAGGCGCTCAGGACTTTGCGGCCCTTGGCGCGGCGACGCGACAGGATCTTGCGGCCGTCAGCGGTCTTCATACGGGCACGGAAACCGTGGTCGCGCTTACGCTTGAGGTTGCTGGGCTGGAAAGTGCGCTTGGTGGCCATGTTGGGCCTCTCGTATGAAATGGACGGAAAGAACCGGAAATTCTAGAGGTACTTACCCCCTCGCGTCAAGCCCTTGTGACTACGCGATTTCATGGGGCTGTGCAATAGCTGTGGATGATTTTGTGAATAACTGTGGGACAAGCATTCCAGAGGCCGCCCGGCGATGGTAGTCTGAGTCATCCTTTTCCCCCTTTCCGGCCTGTCGGGACGGTGCTTTCAAGCGCCTGACCACCGGCCCAAGATGATTATTGCCGATGGATGCCTGGTCCCGTTGTCTGGAACGCCTTGAAGCGGAGTTCCCGCCTGAAGACGTTCACACCTGGCTGAAGCCGCTGCAGGCTGATCTGCGCGCTGACGCCTTGATCCTCTTCGCCCCCAATGCCTTCATCGTCGACCAGGTGCGCTCGCTGTACCTGCCGAGGATCCGCGAACTGCTGACCCACTTCGCTGGTTTTGGCGACGTTTTTCTTGAAATCGGCTCGCGTCCCCGCCCCATGGAGACGCAGATCGCGCCGAATCCGGGGCTGTTCACCGGGGGTGCCTCGCCGGCGCTGCCGCCTGCAGCCAGTGCGCCGGTGGTGCCGTTCGCCGGCAACATGGATTCGCATTACACCTTCGCCAACTTCGTCGAAGGCCGCAGCAACCAGCTGGGTCTGGCGGCGGCGTTCCAGGCGGCGCAGCGTCCGGGTGACCGCGCGCACAATCCGCTGCTGCTGTACGGCGGCACCGGGCTGGGCAAGACCCATCTGATGTTCGCGGCGGGCAACGCGATGCGCGAAGCCAACCCGCACGCCAAGGTGCTCTACCTGCGTTCGGAACAGTTCTTCAGCGCGATGATCCGGGCCCTGCAGGAAAAGACCATGGATCAGTTCAAGCGCCAGTTCCAGCAGGTGGACGCGCTGCTGATCGATGACATCCAGTTCTTCGCCGGCAAGGACCGCACCCAGGAAGAATTCTTCCACACCTTCAACGCGCTGTTCGACGGCAAGCAGCAGATCATCCTGACCTGCGACCGGTATCCGCGCGAAGTCGAAGGCCTGGAAGCGCGCCTGAAGTCGCGACTTGCCTGGGGCCTGTCGGTGGCCATCGAGCCACCGGACTTCGAGACCCGCGCCGCCATCGTGCTGGCCAAGGCTCGCGAACGTGGCGCTGAGATTCCCGACGATGTGGCGTTCCTGATAGCCAAGAAGATGCGCTCCAACGTGCGCGACCTCGAGGGCGCGCTGAATACCCTGACCGCGCGGGCCAATTTCACTGGCCGTGCGATCACCACGGAGTTCGCCCAGGAAACCCTGCGCGATCTGCTTCGGGCCCAGCAGCAGGCCATCAGCATTCCCAACATCCAGAAAACCGTCGCCGACTACTACGGCCTGCAGATCAAGGATCTGCTGTCCAAGCGTCGGACCCGGTCGCTGGCCCGTCCGCGCCAGGTCGCGATGGCCCTGACCAAGGAACTGACCGAGCACAGCCTGCCCGAGATCGGCGACGCCTTCGCAGGGCGGGACCACACCACGGTGCTGCACGGCTGCCGCCAGATCCGGACGTTGATGGAAACCGACGGCAAGCTGCGGGAAGACTGGGACAAGCTCATCCGCAAGCTGAGCGAATGATGCACATACGCCGGTAAGGCGTCATCGCACAAAACGGTGCAGAATCCGGGGGCAAGCACGGGGCATGTTGTGGATAAAAAAGGCGTTCCAGATCCAGGGAATTCCATCCACAGCTTTCCCCCCCTTTGAAGGGCGGTATTCCATAGGGTTTCGATGCACTAAAACCCTTTGTATTCAGATACTTAAGTGTGTTTTCCCTGAATTCTGGCTCTACCATCACCACCAAGCTTTTGATTTATTCCATATTTTTTAAAGCATAGGGGCACGGAACCACATGCGTTTCACACTGCAGCGCGAAGCCTTTCTCAAGCCGTTGGCGCAAGTCGTCAATGTGGTCGAACGCCGCCAGACCTTGCCGGTTCTGGCCAACTTCCTCGTACAGGTGCAGGACGGGCAGCTTTCGCTGACCGGTACCGACCTGGAAGTGGAAATGGTGTCGCGGATCGCAGTTGAAGACGCCGAGAACGGCGAAACCACCATTCCCGCCCGCAAGCTCTTCGAGATCATCCGCGCCCTGCCCGATGGCAGCCGGATCACCGTCTCGCAGACCGGTGACAAGATCACCGTGCAGGCCGGGCGTAGCCGTTTCACCCTGGCAACCCTGCCAGCCAACGACTTCCCATCGGTGGACGAAGTGGAAGCCACCGAGCGCGTCGCCATTGGCGAAGCCACCCTGAAGGAGCTGATCGAGCGCACCGCGTTCGCGATGGCCCAGCAGGACGTGCGCTACTACCTCAACGGACTGCTGTTCGACCTGCGCGGCGATACGCTGCGCACCGTTGCCACCGACGGGCACCGCCTGGCGCTGTGCGAAACGGACCTGGCCAAGCCCAGCGGTTCCAAGCGCCAGATCATCGTGCCGCGCAAGGGCGTGACCGAGCTGCAGCGTCTGCTGGAAAGCGGCGACCGTGAGATCGAGCTGGAAGTCGGTCGCAGCCACGTGCGCGTCAAGCGCGACGATGTGACCTTCACCTCGAAGTTGATCGACGGTCGTTTCCCGGACTACGAGGCGGTGATTCCGATTGGCGCCGATCGCGAGGTCAAGGTCGATCGTGAAGCACTGCGTGCCTCGCTGCAGCGTGCCGCGATCCTGTCGAACGAGAAGTACCGCGGCATCCGCGTGGAAGTCTCGCCGGGCAACCTGAAGATCAGCGCGCACAACCCGGAGCAGGAAGAAGCCCAGGAAGAGATCGAGGCCGAAACTACGGTCAGCGATCTCGCGATCGGCTTCAACGTGAACTACGTGCTGGATGCCCTTTCCGCACTGCGCGATGAGTACGTCATCGTGCAGCTGCGTGATTCGAACTCCTCTGCGCTGGTTCGTGAAGCCAGCAGCGAGAAGTCGCGTCACGTGGTGATGCCGCTGCGTCTCTGACGTTCGGTTCCACGTGGAACAGGAAACGCCCGACTGGTTCGGGCGTTTTTTTTTTGTTCCACGTGGAGCATTGCCACTGTGGGATCTGTGGGCGTTTGGATGATCGGCACTGTTGTGCCCAGTTCGTCGAGAGTGTCCACCGACTACTGATCTGCATTCGGGGAGTCAACTAGTTTGCAAGCGAATCAGCTGCGTCATTGCGCCTTGCTCCGCCCTGCCGCGCAGGCGGCTATCCACACCCCTGCGGCGTGCTGATCGGAGGGTCTGCCAAGCTTTAAATCTGGGTATAAATCTAAAGCATGGTGGTGATGGTAGGGCCAGACTTTATGTATAACTGGCTTATGTGTATGATTTAAAAGGCTTTATTGGCCTCGAAACCCCCCTTCTAAGTGGGGGTCGGGCTGGGGGAATACCTGTGGATAGATTTTGAAGGCTCGTGAACGCGACTTTTTATCCACAGATTGCCCAGTGCTTGTGTATAAGTCATCCAGAGGTTTTCCCGACCGGTTTCGAAGATGCCGTGAATTCTTTGAAATCTGGTGCGGTCCGTGTGCTGGGGCCCAGCAGAATTCAAGGATTTCACTGCGATCACGTGGAATCGTCACCAAGGACAGGCATGGATTCCTTGAAATCTGACGCGTGAAGCGGCCTCAGACCCCTGGAACGCAGGTGATTTCGGCCGCCATGGGAAGCGCACCGGCCGCACTCCGCAGCCGACAGGTGCACTTGACCGATGCAGTATGCTGGTAGATCGCTCACCTTCCCGCACGGCCGGTGCCGACCGTCCCCCTGCATGCAGATCCGCCGTCTTTCCCTCCACCAGCTCCGTCGATTCGACGCGGCAGAACTGTTGCCGCAGCCCGGCATCAACCTGCTGACGGGCGACAATGGCGCCGGCAAGACCAGCGTCCTGGAAGCCCTGCACCTGATGGCCTATGGGCGGAGCTTCCGTGGCCGCGTCCGCGACGGCTTGATCCGTCAGGGACAGGAATCCTTGGAGATTTTCGTGGAATGGGACGAATCGAACGCCGAAGGCAGCGAAATCCGCCGGCGCGCGGGTCTTCGCCACTCGGGACAGGACTGGAAGGGCCGTCTGGACGGTGAGGATGTAGCGCAGCTCGGCAACCTGTGCGCTGCGTTGGCCGTGGTGACCTTCGAACCGGGCAGCCATGCGCTGGTCAGCGGTGGCGGCGAACCCCGTCGCCGTTTCCTGGATTGGGGCTTGTTCCACGTGGAACCCGACTTCCTTTCCTTGTGGCGCCGCTACTCGCGGGCCCTCAAGCAGCGCAACGCCCTGTTGAAGCAAGGCGGATCGCCGCGGATGCTGGATACCTGGGATCATGAGCTTGCCGAGGCCGGTGAGCCGCTTACCAGCCGCCGTCTCCATTACCTGGAACGTCTACAGGGCCGGGCCGTGGAACTTGCCGCGAATCTGGCCCCGCAATTGGACCTGCAGTCGATGATGCTCAGCCCGGGGTGGCGCCGGCACGAGGTTTCACTGGCCGATGCGCTGTTGCTGGCACGTGAGCGCGATCGCCAGGCCGGCTATACCTCGGTCGGACCGCACCGCGCTGACTGGAGCGTGGGCTTTGGCAGCATTCCGGGCCGTGATGCCTTGTCCCGCGGGCAGGCGAAGCTGACCGCCCTCACTTGCCTGTTGGCGCAGGCTGAAGACTATGCGGCGGAGCGCGGGCACTGGCCGGTGATTGCGCTGGATGACCTGGGTTCGGAACTGGATCGCAACCATCAGGGCCGGGTACTGGACCGCCTGCTGGCCGGCCCGGCGCAAATATTCATCACCGCAACCGAGACCCCTGCACCGCTGCAGGATCGCACCGACATCGCCCGGTTCCACGTGGAACATGGCCAGGTCATGGGTGTGCCATAGTGGCCCACGGGGTAGACCTGCCCGGCTGGTATAATTCAGGTTGCACCACCCCCTCTTTCTCGGCGCGCCATTCGTTGGCGCCCGACCTGCGGAGCCTACGGCGAGCGCAATGACTGACGAACAGAACACCCCTGCAAACACTGGCACCTACGACGCCAACAGCATCACGGCGCTGGAAGGCCTGGAGGCCGTCCGCAAGCGCCCCGGCATGTACATCGGCGACGTCCATGACGGCACCGGCCTGCACCACATGGTGTTCGAAGTCGTCGACAACTCGATCGATGAAGCGCTCGCGGGGCACGCCGACCACGTGTCGGTGACGATCCATTCCGATGGTTCGGTAGGCGTATCGGACAACGGACGCGGCATCCCGACCGGTAAGCATGAGCAGATGAGCAGGAAGCTGGATCGCGAGGTCTCGGCGGCCGAGGTCGTCATGACGGTCCTGCATGCCGGCGGCAAGTTCGACGACAACAGCTACAAAGTGTCCGGCGGCCTGCACGGCGTGGGCGTCAGCGTGGTCAATGCGCTGTCGCAGAAGCTGACCCTGGACATTTACCAGGGCGGTTTCCACTACCACCAGGAATATGCCGACGGCGCCGCGGTGATGCCGCTGCAGCAGGTTGAAGCCAGCACCAAGCGCGGTACGACCCTGCGCTTCTGGCCGTCGACCACGGCATTCCACGACAACGTCGAGTTCCACTACGACATCCTGGCCCGTCGTCTGCGCGAACTGTCGTTCCTCAACTCCGGCGTCAAGATCGTGCTGATCGACCAGCGCGGAGAAGGTCGTCGCGATGATTTCCACTATGAAGGCGGCATCGCCAGCTTCGTGGAGCATCTTGCCCAGCTGAAGACCCCGCTGCATCCGAACGTGATTTCGGTGGTGGGCGAGCACAGCGGCATTACCGTGGAAGTGGCGCTGCAGTGGACCGATTCCTACCAGGAAACGATGTACTGCTTCACCAACAATATTCCGCAGAAGGACGGCGGCACCCATCTGGCCGGCTTCCGCGGCGCGCTGACGCGCGTGCTCAACAACTACATCGAACAGAACGGCATCGCCAAGCAGGCCAAGATCAACCTGACCGGCGATGACATGCGCGAAGGCATGATCGCGGTGCTGTCGGTGAAGGTGCCCGATCCCAGCTTCTCCAGCCAGACCAAGGAAAAGCTGGTCAGTTCGGATGTCCGTCCCGCGGTTGAAAACGCGTTCGGCCAACGCCTGGAATCCTTCCTGCAGGAAAACCCGAACGAAGCCAAGGCCATCGCCGGCAAGATCGTCGATGCCGCGCGTGCGCGCGAAGCGGCCCGCAAAGCCCGCGACCTGACCCGCCGCAAGGGCGCGTTGGATATCGCCGGCCTGCCGGGCAAGCTGGCCGACTGCCAGGAAAAGGATCCGGCACTGTCCGAACTGTTCATCGTCGAGGGTGACTCGGCAGGTGGTTCGGCCAAGCAGGGGCGTAACCGCAAAAACCAGGCCGTGCTGCCGCTGCGCGGCAAGATCCTCAACGTGGAACGCGCACGTTTCGACCGCATGCTGGCGTCCGACCAGGTCGGCACGCTGATCACCGCGCTGGGCACCGGCATCGGCCGGGACGAGTACAACCCGGACAAGCTGCGTTACCACAAGATCATCATCATGACCGACGCCGACGTCGACGGTGCGCACATCCGTACGCTGCTGTTGACGTTCTTCTACCGTCAGATGCCTGAGTTGATCGAGCGCGGCTATGTCTATATCGGCCTGCCGCCGCTGTACAAGATCAAACAGGGCAAGACCGAGCTGTACCTGAAAGACGATCCGGCACTGGACAGTTATCTGGCCAGCAGCGCGGTGGAAAATGCGGCGCTGGTACCCGCGGCTGGCGAGCCGCCGATCGACGGCGTCAACCTGGAAAAACTGCTGCTGAGCTATGCCGGCGCACTCGAAGCGATTGCACGCAATGCGCACCGCTACGATCGCCAGCTGCTGGAATCGCTTGTCGATTTCATTCCGATGGACCTGGAGCACCTGCGCAATGCACCGGCCGGTGAAGGCCTGGATGCACTGGCTGCCCGCCTCAACCAGGGCAGCCTGGGCTCGGCGCGCTTCAGCCTGGAACTGCAGGAACCGAACGACCAGCGTCCGGCTGCCGTGCTGGTGACCCGTCGCCACATGGGCGAAGAGCATATCCAGGTGCTGCCGCTTGCGGCCTTCGACGGCGGCGAACTGCGTGCGCTCTATCAGGCCGCCAACCTGCTGCATGGTCTGGTACGCGAAGGCGCCACCATCAATCGCGGTGCCAAATCGATCGAAGTGAGCAGCTTTGCCCAGGCCCAGGCCTGGTTGCTCGAAGAGGCCAAGCGCGGTCGCCAGATCCAGCGATTCAAGGGTCTGGGCGAAATGAATCCGGAGCAGCTGTGGGACACCACGGTCAACCCGGATACCCGTCGCCTGCTGCAGGTGCGCATCGAAGATGCGGTCGCTGCGGACCAGATCTTCAGCACCCTGATGGGGGACGTGGTTGAACCGCGTCGTGACTTCATCGAAGACAACGCGCTGAAAGTTGCCAATCTGGATATCTGACACAATCGAAGGTTGCCGGCGCCCGGATCAATCCGGCGCCGGCGTTTCTCCTTCTGCTGCAGGATGCGCATGCCAACAGTCACCCCGGTTCCACCGCCGCCGCTTCCCGGCGCCTCCGCGCCAAAACCGCGTGCCGCCGGCTCACCGGTGGCCGGTTTCCTGATCGACCTGGGACTGGCCGCGCTCATCCTGTTCGGGCTGAGCCTGCTGGCCGGACTGTTGTGGGGCGCGGTGCAGGGCATGCGGGTCGGTGCAGAACTGGTCGCCAACGGTGCGCCAGCGCCGAGTCCGGATTCGATCGCCACCCAGCTTGGCCAGCCCGGCGCGCTGGCACAGATCCTGATGGCCCTGTTCGCCACCGGCGGCGCAGCGCTGATCCTGTATTTCTGGCGTCGCCGCGCCACGCCCGCCGAACGTGAAACCTCCATGCGCGCCCTGGGCCGGCCGGCCACTTGGGGCTGGACCCTGTGGGTGGGCACGCTGGTCATCATCGGCAGCAACGGCATCGGCTTTCTCGCCAAGCGGGCCGGTATCGAGCCGGTACCGACCAACCTTGAACTGATGAGCAGCGCTGCCGCGCAATTCCCCATCTTCCTGGCGCTGTTCGCCGTGGTGCTGGCGCCAGCCTACGAGGAACTGTTGTTCCGCCGGGTGCTGTTCGGGCGCGTCTATGGAAGGCTGGAAAACCGTGGCTGGGCGTGCTGTTGAGCAGCCTTGCATTCGCACTGGTTCATGAGATTCCGGGCACCAGCGGCAATGGGCCGGCGGAAATCGCCCAACTGTGGCTGATCTACGGTGGCATGGGTGCTGCATTCTGCTGGCTGTACCAACGCACGGGCACGCTATGGGCACCGATAGGTGCGCATGCGTTGAACAACGCGGTCGCGATGACGTTGTTGATGGTGTTTGGCGCGACCTGAAAAGGTGCCGCAGTTCGCAGCGCTGCGTGACATGGGTTGAATGGATTGACGAAAAATTAAGCCGTCGAAGTGGACACTCGTTGCATGAACACGGGGATCCGATCCATGAAACGACTGCTGCTGGCTTTTACGATTACCGCGTTGTTGAGCGCGTGCGCCACCACCACCTCCCCCACCGGGCGCAGGCAGGTCGTTGGCGGTGTTTCGCAGGCGCAGTTGGACCAGTTGGGCGCACAGGCGTTCGCTGAAACCAAGCAGAAGGAAAAGATCAGCACTGACGCCAGGCAGATCGCCTACGTGCAGTGCGTGGTCAATGCGTTGGTGGCCCAGCTGCCGTCGCAGTACCGGGGCGTGCGCTGGGAAACGGCGGTCTTCGCCGACAGCGAACCCAACGCCTTCGCCCTGCCCGGTGGCAAGGTCGGGGTGAACTCCGGCATCTTCACCGTGGCCAAGAACCAGGACCAGCTGGCGGCGGTGATCGGGCATGAGATCGGCCATGTCATCGCGCGCCACCACGAGGAACGCATCACCCGCCAGATGGGCGCGCAGACCGGGTTGTCGGTGGTCGGTGCACTGGCCGGCGCAGCCTATGGCGAAACCGCCGCCAGCGCGGTGAACCAGTTCGGCGGCATGGGCGCGCAGACCCTGTTCCTGCTGCCCGGTTCACGCACCCAGGAAAGCGAAGCCGACGTGGTCGGACAGAAGCTCATGGCGGAGGCGGGTTTCGACCCGGCGCAGGCGGTGAACCTGTGGCAGAACATGATGGCCGCCAGCGGTGGCCGCAGTCCGCAGTGGCTGTCGACCCATCCCGATCCGGCCAATCGCATCCGCGAACTGCAGCGCGATGCACCCGCCCTGCAAGGCGTGTTCCAACAGGCACAGGCGGCAGGACGCAAACCACGCTGTAGCTGAATATGCGTGAATTTGCTGTGATGCAGCACAGGAAACGATTTCTCACGTCGCTTAATTCTGATACGTTTGGCGGCTCAGATTTTTCTGACGTCCGTCATTGCTGCCGCTACGCGGTCCGAACGAGGTGAAAGATGATGCTCCGTAACCACAAGCAAGCCCTGCTGACCATGCTGATCGCGACTGCTGTCAGTGGCGCCGTGATCACCGATGTCGCCGCGCAGACACGTTCGGCCGATCGCTCCGACCAGCGTGAGCGTCGTGGCAGCAGCAAGGCCGCTGCGGCCGAAGTGCTGTACCCGAACGCGACCCGCAAAGAGCCGGGCATGAAGTCCTCGGCCAAGCTGGGCAAGCAGCTGCAGAAGCTGGTAGACAGCTACAACGAGCAGAAGTTCCCGGAGACGCTGACCGAAGCCACCGCGATCCTGGGTAACAGCGCCGCCAACGAATACGACAAGGCGCTTGCCGCCCAGCTCGCTTCGCAGGCCGCCTACCAGCAGGACGACGTTGCCGGTGCGAAGCGTTACCTGCAGCAGGTGCTCGACGCCAACGCGCTGGACAACAACAGCCACTTCCAGTCGATGCTGATGCTGGCCCAGCTGCAGCTGCAGGACGACGACAAGGCGGTGCAGGCGCAGGGCCTGACCCTGATCGACAAGTACTTCGCTGAAAGCGGTTCGAAGAAGGCCGAGGAACTGGTTTCCAAGGGCCAGGCGCTGTACCAGCTGGAGCGCTACCAGGAAGCGATCCCGGTGCTGAAGGAAGCGATCGCTGCCTCGCCCGAGCCGAAGGACCAGTGGAACCAGCTGCTGATGGCCGCCTACGCCGAAGCCGGCCAGACCGGTGAAGCCGTGGCTGCCGCCGAGGCCGTTGCCGCCAAGAACCCGAACGACAAGAAAGCGCAGCTCAACCTGGCCAACATGTACATGCAGGCCGACCAGATGGACAAGGCCGCCGGTGTCATGGACAAGCTGCGTGCGTCGGGCCAGTTGACCGACGAGCGCGAATACAAGCAGTTGTATTCGATCTACGCCAATACCGAGAACAAGGAAAAGGAAGTAATCTCGGTGATCAACGAAGGTCTCGAGAAGGGCATACTGAAGCCGGACCACCAGGTTTACCTGGCACTGGCCCAGTCCTACTACTACTCAGAACCGCAGCAGGTGGACAAGGCGATCGAGGCGTGGCAGAAGGCCGCTCCGCTGTCGCCCACCGGCGAAACCTACCTGAATCTGGCACGTGTCCTGCACAGTGAGGGCAAGATTCCCCAGGCCAAGGAAGCAGCGCGTCAGGCCAAGGCCAAGGGTGGCCTGAAGAACGCCGCGGATGCGGACAAAATCATCAACCTGAAGTAAGTACGAATAACGCCTGAATGCCTGCGCGAAGCGTGCGCAGGCACTCAGGATTGGTATAAGCTTGGAGGTTCCTGCGGTGTCATGCACCGCTGATCAGGGATCCCGCCCCCCGGGTATCCCGGCCCCACAATCGAGCTCTTGGCGCATGACGGAACAACTAGTCTTTCACCGCTACGAAGAAACTGAAGAGAAGGGCCTGAGCTGGCCCCGCATCTTCGGCATCGCGTTTGTTATCGCACTGCATCTGGCTGCCTTCATGATGCTCCTCATTCCTGCCGTCGCCCCCAAGGCGGCTGCAGAGAAGGAGCGCAACGTGATGGTGACCATCGTCGATGCACCGCCGCCGCCGCCTCCGCCGCCGCCGCCGCCGCCGCCGGATGAGACGCCGCCGCCGCCGGTGAAGAACCTGTCGCCGCCGAAGCCGTCGCCGGTTCCGCCGCCGCCGCAGGCGCCGATCGTCGACGTGCCGGAACCGCGCCCGAACGATATCGTCACCCCGCCGTCGCCGCCCGCGCCGCCGGCACCGCCGACCTCCATCGAGGCCAGCGTCGATATCTCGTCCAAGAACATGAATCCCCCGCGTTACCCGCCGGCTGCATTCCGCGCTGGTATCCAGGGTGAAGTGATCCTGATCATTGATGTCGATGCCCAAGGCAACGTCACCAATGTCACGGTCGAGAAATCCAGCCGTAACCGCGACCTGGATCGCGCTGCAATGGAAGCTGCACGCAAGTGGCGCTTCAACGCAGCCGAGTCGGGCGGCAAGAAAGCCGCGGGCCGCGTACGCGTACCGGTCAATTTTGCTCTGAGCTGATGCATCGGGTGGCCGCAGGGCCACCCCGCTGATGGCTCTTATGATTAGCTACACCCTTCAACACCACACACAACAAAGGTAAGCGTCATGCTGCAGGAAATTTTCATCGCCGCTGCTGCCGGGGGCAACTCCAACGCCCTGTCGCAGATGGGCTTCGAGCACCTCATCCATGAAATGACCAGCCAGCCGGGCGACTTCGCAGTCTCCTGGGTGGTCCTGATCACCCTGATCGTGATGTCGGCCATGTCCTGGTACTGGACCGTCATCAACATCTTCCGCGCTACCCGCCTGAAGGCTGCTGCCGACAAGGTCACCAGCCTGTTCTGGGATACCCCGAACGCGCAGGACGCCATCCGTGCGATGGAAGAACAGCCGGCTTCGGAGCCCTTCTCGAAGATCGCCCTGGACGCCGCACAGGCTGCCGCCCACCACCAGCGTGCCGAAGGCGGCGCAACCGGTGGCCTGGGTGAAACCCTGAGCCGTTCGGAGTTCGTCGACCGCGCCCTGCGCCAGGCCGTGACCCGCGAAAGCAACAAGCTGCAGTCGGGCATGACCCTGCTGGCCACCGTCGGTGCAACCGCTCCGTTCGTCGGTCTGCTGGGTACCGTGTGGGGCATCTACGGCGCGCTGATCAAGATCGGTGCAACCGGTTCGGCCTCCATCGACGCCGTTGCCGGCCCGGTGGGTGAAGCGCTGATCATGACCGCGATCGGCCTGTTCGTGGCTATCCCGGCCGTGTTCGCCTTCAACTTCTTCAGCAAGATCAACAGCGCGACCATCAGCCGTTTCGATACCTTCGCGCACGACCTGCACGACTTCTTCGCTACCGGTTCGCGCGTCCGCTAAGGACGCGCTGTACCCGGCACGAAGGTAGTTCACACCGATCTAGACGGAGCCCGTTATGGCTTTCAGTAGTGGTAACAGCGGCGGCCCCATGGCCGACATCAACGTTACGCCCCTCGTGGACGTGATGCTGGTGCTGCTGATCATCTTCATCATCACGGCGCCTCTGATGTCCCACAAGGTCAAGGTCGAGCTGCCCGAAGCCAACCTGATCCAGAACCCGGACGATGCCAATGATCGTAAGGGTCCGATCACGCTGGCGGTCAAGGAAGACGGTTCAGTTTACTGGAACGACGAGGAAATCGATCGTGGGACGCTTGAGTCCCGCCTTTCCACCGCCGCCCAGCAGACGCCGCAGCCGCCGTTGAACCTGCGTGGTGACCGCACGACCAAGATGCGCGTCATCAACGAGCTGACCAAGGTCGCGCAGGAACAGGGCATGCTGGACGTCGGCTTCGTTGCGACCAAAGAGAAGGGGCAGTAAGCCATGGCATTCAGTTCTGGTGGTGGCAAAGGCCCCATGGCGGACATCAACGTCACGCCCCTCGTGGACGTGATGCTGGTGCTGCTGATCATCTTCATCGTGACCGCACCGATCATGACCTACCCGATCGCCGTGGATCTGCCGCAGCGCGTGCTCAACCCGCCCCCGGTGACGGTTGAACCGCCGCCGCCGGTCGAGTTGCGCGTCGATGCGAGCAACCAGGTGTTCTGGAACAACAGCCCGGTCGCCGTGGGCGAACTGCAGCAGCGGATGGAACAGGAGGTCCAGCGTGACCCGACGAACCAGCCGGAACTGCGGATCGACGCGAGCCCGGACTCGGAGTACGACGTGATGGCCAAGATCCTGGCCGCCTCGAAGAACGCCCAGATGAAGAAGATCGGTTTCGTACAGCAGTAAACGCTACACGCAGTCCGCACTCATGACGCGACTGGAAAACGCCCTCGGAAACGGGGGCGTTTTTTTATGTCCGCTGCCGAAGGAGTCAGACTCCTTTTCCGCAGGAAAAGGACCCTGACCCCGTCCGGCCCAGCCCGCGCCCGCGTATCATCCGGCGATGATTGCCTTCTTCGATGCGCTGCGACACTGGCTTGATGCCATTCCCCACCTCGGCACGTCGCTGGCGATTGCCTATGTGCTGTACCTGCTCGGGCTGATCGGCTGGATCATGCTGCAGAAACGCGAGCCGGTAGCCACGCTCAGCTGGATCCTTTCGCTGGCCGCGCTGCCGTACATCGGCCTCTTCATTTACTACCTGCTGGGTCCGCAGAAAGTAAAACGGCAACGCCTGCGCCGCGGCCGTTCGCGTTCCGGCATGGAGCACTACAGCAGTGTCTGCCCGCCCGATGCGGACTGCACCGAACTGGCCGCCATCGGCCAGGCCACCACCGGCCTGGCACCCAGCAGCGCCACCGAAGTGGAATGGCTGGTGGATGGCGCGGCGACCTACGCCGCCCTGCTGGAGGCGATCGCCGAAGCGCGCGATCACGTGAACCTGGAGTACTACATCTTCGAACCGGACCACACCGGCACCGCCGTGCGCGATGCGCTGGTGGCCGCCGCACAGCGTGGCGTACAGGTCCGGCTGCTGCTGGATGCCGTGGGCGCCGGCAACATCCGCGCGGCGTTCCTGAAGCCGCTGCTGGAGGCCGGCGGCGAAGCGGTGTGGTTCCATCCGCGGCAGCTGCTCAAGCCGTTCAAGCGGCCGTGGTTGAACCTGCGCACCCACCGCAAGCTGGTGGTCATCGATGGCCTGCTGGCCTTCACCGGTGGCATCAACATCACCGACGAAGAGAACGAGCAGCGCGACCCGAATGCCTACCGCGACCTGCACATGCGCCTGCGTGGCCATGTGGTGCGCAGCCTGCAGCTGGTCTTCATGGAAGACTGGCTGTACGCCAGCGGGCAGGAGGCGCAGCAGTTCGACCAGGCACGGCTGTGGCCACGTGAAACGCCGAGCCGCGACGACGGCAGCATCAACGCGCAGGTGCTGGTGTCCGGCCCGGATTCGGGCTGGGAGACGATCCATCGCCTGCACGTGGCCGCCATCCACGAAGCCAAACACCGCGTGTGGCTGGTGACGCCCTACTTCGTGCCGGGCGAAGCGGCACGCATGGCACTGACGTCGGCCGCGCTGGGCGGGCTGGAAGTGCGGCTGCTGGTGCCGAAGATGAGCGACTCCTGGTTCGTCACCCAGGCCGCGCGGTCCTACTTCGACGAGCTGCTGCAGGCAGGGGTGAAGATCTACGAATACGGCCCGCGCATGCTGCATACGAAGGCCTTCATCGCCGACGACGAGGTCTGCATCGTGGGCACGGCGAACTTCGACCACCGCAGTTTCCGGCTCAACTTCGAACTGTCCATGCTGCTGCGGGACAAGGACCGCGTGGCCGAGCTGGCCGGCATCCTGGACCATGAGTTCGACAGCGCCACCCGCGTCCACAACGAACGCAACCGCGGCCTGTGGCGGCACCGCCTGCCTGAAGCCTTCGCCCGGCTGGCCTCGCCGCTGTTGTGACAGCGGCGCTACACTGCGCGCTTCTGTCACCGTACTGCCTGCCGTCATGACCCGCCTCAGCGTCAACGTCAACAAGATCGCCGTGCTGCGCAACTCACGCGGTGGCCACGACCCCGATGTGCTGCGCGCCGCGCAGGCCTGCCTGGACGCCGGCGCACACGGCATCACCGTGCACCCGCGCCCGGACCGCCGCCACATCACCGCCGAAGACGTGCACGCGCTGTCCGCGCTGACCACGGCGCGCGGGGTCGAGTTCAACATCGAAGGCAACCCGTTCGCCCCGCCGCGCGAGGGCTACCCGGGCCTGCTGCCGCTGTGCGAGGCCACCCGTCCCGCACAGGCCACGCTGGTGCCCGATGGCGACGGCCAGCTGACGTCCGACCATGGCTTCGACTTCGCAGCCGACAGCGAGCGCCTGCGTCCGCTGGTGGCCGCGCTGAAGGCGATGGGCTGCCGCGTGAGCCTGTTCGTGGACGCCGGCAACCCGCTGCTGGAACGCGCGGCCGACGTCGGTGCCGACCGCATCGAGCTGTACACCGGCCCATATGCCGAAGCCCACGCCGCCGGCGACGCCACGGCGATGCTGGCGCTGTTCGCCACGGCCGCGCGCCGCGCACAGGCGGTAGGGCTGGGCGTCAATGCCGGCCATGACCTGTCGCAGGGCAACCTGCGTGACTTCCTGAGCCACGTACCTGACGTGCTGGAAGTCTCGATCGGCCACGCCCTGATCAGCGAAGCCCTGTACGACGGCCTGGACGCCACGGTAAAGGCCTACTTGGCCCGCCTCTAAAAGGTAGTGACGGCCGCCGGCCGTTAATCAAGCCCCGGTAGTGACGGCCGCTGGCCGTCAACCCGTCCCTCCGGTGGGTGACGACCGTTGGTCGTCACGATCCCCGCCGTCGCACCCCCTGAGACCCCAATCCCCTACCCTCCGCTGCGCATCGCGTGGCGTGTAATGTCCTGCGCGCTGTCCCGACATGACCGTATGTCCTGTGGATAACCATGGGGGCAAGCCAAACCCCCATCCCCCTCCACGCCTACAGCCACCTGAATTCCAGCACATTGCATACGCTGTGGTTAGCAATAATACTAATCGCACTTCCAGCAGAAGATTCCCATGGGTCGCCCCGATTCCATTCCCCATGTCGCCATCAAAGGTCGCGGCAGCACCACCCACCTCCCCGGCCGCTTCGAAAGCACGGTCAGCGAAGCGGTGGACGATGGCTGGGAAGCCGAAGAAAGCGAAGAATTCCTGGCGCCGCGCCTGCGCACCGAAGTGCGCGCCGAAACCGCCCGCAGCATCATCAGCCGCAACAACTCGCCGGACGTTGGCTTCAGCCAATCGGTGAACCCGTATCGCGGCTGCGAACATGGCTGCTCGTACTGCTTCGCCCGGCCCTCGCACGCCTACCTGAACCTGTCGCCCGGGCTGGACTTCGAAACCAAGCTGTTTGCCAAGACCAATGCCGCGCAGCTGCTGCGCAAGGAACTTTCAAAACCCAGCTACGTGCCACAACCCATAGCGCTGGGCATCAACACCGATTCCTACCAGCCGATCGAACGCAAGTTCAAACTGACCCGCCAGCTGATCGAAGTGATGCTGGAAACCCGCCACCCGTTCTCGCTGATCACCAAGAACGCGCTGGTCGAGCGCGACATCGACCTGCTGGCGCCGCTGGCCGAACAGAACCTGGTCAGCGTGCACTTCTCGGTGACCTCGCTGGATCCCCATCTGTCTTCGAAACTTGAACCGCGCGCCGCCGCACCGCATGCACGCCTGCGCGCGATGCGCCGGCTGCACGATGCCGGCATCCCGGTCGGGGTGATGGTGGCGCCGGTGATTCCGTGGATCAACGATGCCGAACTGGAGGCCGTACTGGAAGCCGCGCGCGACGCCGGCGCATCGAGTGCCGGCTATGTGCTGCTGCGCCTGCCACTGGAAGTGGCGCCGCTGTTCCGCGACTGGTTGGACACCCATTACCCGGACCGCGCCACGCACGTGATGAGCACCATCAACCAGCTGCGCGGCGGCAAGGACTACGACAGCCAGTTCGGCACCCGCATGCGCGGCCAGGGTGTTTATGCGGACCTGTTGGCGAACCGCTTCAAGCTGGCGCGCAGGCGGCTGGGGTTCGATGCGCAGAACAGCCATTGGCCGAAGCTGGATTGCACGAAGTTCGAGCGGCCGGCGCCGCCGAAGGCGGACTCGCCGCAGGGGTCGTTGTTCTGAAGGTGGAGCACAGACCCATTCCGGCTCTGGACGGTTACAGCAAGCAGGCCCCCATGCGCTCAGCAACTACTGATTGATATGTACTGAATGGGCATCTGGTCAGAGGTAAGCCCGAGGACCACGGCAGCGCTTCCGGTCTTTACGGACCGATACGCATTTGAACCCGGCGCGTCCCGACAGCCAGCGCGGATGAACCTAGCGTAAGAACAAGCATTGCGTACTTGGGATCATCCTCAGCACTGCGCAGCTCGATGTCTGTCAGCACAGCGCCTGCAACATGTCCAAAACCTGCCTTTCGAACATTGACCTCACCGTGAGGCTGGGCCGTACCGAGCTCTGTTCCCAGCTGCGTCTTGAACGCTTCACTACCGTTGATCTGACTATGAGCCAGTCGATCAACATCATCCTTCAGTCGTTCTAGATCATATTCACTGCTGGATTCGACAGGTAGCCTTGTTTCCACTGCAAGTAACCTCTGCTTCCACGCGCGGGTTGCACAGCCAAGAAGTAGCGCACTTGGCGTGATTGTGATAACACACTATCGCAAGGCAGCCTGTTGCCAAGAACCAATTCTTTCAGTCAACGGGGAATTATCAAGACGACCTTGCCTCAGAGCGGATGGCCCTAAGGCATCCCTGCCCGAACGCATCGAAGAACAAGATGACGTCGTGGCCGTCTGCTACTCTTTTGAATCCGATGAGAGGCTCGGCAGAACCACCTGGAGATGCCCAATAAATCTTTACCGGCGCAAAATGATCTTTCGTCAGTTGTCTCTCTAAACAACCGCCGGCTACGTTAATCACTAAATTGGATTCACCACCCAGGCCCGGACCTGCAGACGTGGTAATAGTCAAATTCCCTATGGTCTCCTTGCCTAGATCAACGCGGCCCTCCATATTAAAACGACTTTCATCCGACGAGAGATCAGGATCACGTTGTCCATGACTCGCGAACAGTGTCCGGCGTTCAAGCTTCACTTCAGATGCCAACCGGTCCAAACGTTCCAAAGCTCGCAGCTGATCGACTTGAGAAGTTACCCCGACCACCTCATTGGCTGCGACTAGTGACGCATTTTGCGTCATGAGGATTGCACCAACGATCGCCACTTTCCGATAAATTTTCATGTTTCACCAAGGGTAGTTGGCATCGTAGTAAGAAGAGTAATATGCGGTGTATGTCATTCCCGCTGAATGAGGATTGGTATCGCAGAACTCCTTGCCGATCTGCACATCAGTCGCGCCGCTTCCAAGTAAAGCAAGCATTGATGATGGATCCACAGCTATCAGCGGGATGATGACAGTACCCTCCGTGAAAGCTGAGACTTCATTGCGACCAATCCCATTGTTTCTGATGGCCGCTCCCTCCCAAGCACACATTTTTTCCGTGAACTGAGCCTTTGTGAGTGGGGCGGCTATATTTGGGTTACCAACGACCCAGTGACCAAGCTCATGCGACAAGTAGCCGATTGTCCGGTAAATCCCGTCAACATCCCATGACTCGCAGCTATAGGGCGGGACGTAGATGTTTTTAGTGACAGGGTCATATCGCGGCGGCAGGCCATATAGACGAGCGGCGGGGTGTACGGAAACCTGACCTGAAATAGTTGTCGATGCACTCGTGACAAAATCTACGCAGGTACCAAGACCTGTGACGGGCATAACCTGCGCCTGGGAACTAAGAGTCAAGAACAGGGATGCCAGGAGAAACCACATCTTGCACTTCATGTAAGCACCTCGTTTTTCATAACAGAAAACAGGAACTTGCTGAACTAAGTGGCATTAGATGGCATTGAGCCTCACCGGAATGTATCAGCCTGCTGCCATGAAAAAGCACTGAACGCGTGGCGGATTTATCGATGTGTGACTTGTTCCAAAAAAATGGTATGCAAACAAGAAATCTGGCGAAATACTTCGGGTACGGGTAGCTGATTGCGATGGGAAACCGATCGACGTTCTGGCGGGATGCGGGAGGCGAATTAGATCGGCTCCCTCTTGTCCCTCCGCTGTGCCCAGCAACCGCAGATAAGCACTTCCTCGGTGGGGCGGCGCCGTGTCTGGAGCAAGCATGCCACCCGCACTTCACAACTTTTCTCATGGACGCATGCGGACACCGCTGTGCACGATGATCAGGCTGGTGCCGAACGTGCCAGCCGGGATTGGCGTCCCGACATTACGCATCACTCATTGCCTCTGTTGTAGCCCTCGGGCACGGCGGAGAATGCACTGCACTGCCGGTCATACGGCGGGCGGTGCGCGGGGATCCCGATCCGCCGGTTAATGAGTGTCGCGTAGTCCGGTACGCCAACCCGCATCGCCCGCCACCTTGCGCCCCGGCGCAGGTGGCCCATGCCATGCGAGGTCTTTCGATGTCCATGCAGCCCCGGCACGCCGTGTACGTGTCCTTCTTCCTCATCAGCAGGCTGATGCGATGAAGGCCGGTCGCGCCACGCTGTCCTATGCGGAGATGGAAGCAGCAGGTCACTTCGACCGGCCGTCCACGCCGCAGGCGGTGATTGAGTATTTGAACGCGTGCATTGCCGAAAGCGAAGGTGATGCGGCGATCTTCGGCGAGGCCCTCGCCTATGTTGCTGGCGATGCAGGACTGCGTGCCATCGCCTGCGAATGCAGGCTGCCTGTCGAGGTGGTGCGTCGCCAGTTGTACGGCCGACGCACGTTGACCCTGCGCACGATAATGGGCGCGCTGCGCGCGTTGGGATTGGCGCTGCGGGTGGATGCTGTCGAAGGCGTGCGGCCGGCTGAGTGAACCTGCAGCGCGCGGAACCGCGAGTCGCGTGTGGAGTTCCGCCGCGATTACACTTTGCGATTCCTTCTTTGGAGTGCAGGGATGCGCTTTCTGCCCCTTGTTATGCTGTTGCTGATGGCCAACGTCGCGTCGGCCTATGACCCGCCGAGCGTCGTGCACTACGCGATCCACGGCACCACCGACCGCGAGCTGGGCAGCGCGATGCGCTCGCTGGCGCCGGCCGATCCCACGGGAAGGCCTTATCCGGGGCGTGCCGACTGGAATGTGTCGTGGACGTATCGGTGGCAGTCGCAGGGCAACCGTTGCTTGCTCACTTCGCCGTCCGTTCAATTGAAGGGCACGATCACCCTGCCCCGCTGGGATGATCGCGACCGTGCGGATCCTGAGCTGCAGCAGCGATGGGACCGCTTCCTGGCCGCGTTGACCGTGCACGAGCAGGGCCATTTCCAGTTTGGCGTGGCCGCTGCCGATGAACTCCGCCGGCAGTTCGTCAGCCTGAAATCGAACAAGGGCTGTGCGCGGCTGGAGGCGGAGGTGGACAGGCTGGGACGTGCGATTGTCGAGGAGTATCAGCAGCGCGACCGGCAGTACGATGTGGAAACCTCGCATGGTCTGACCCAGGATGCGGTGCTCTGAGAGTCACCCATCGAGACGGGCGGTGAGGAGGGTAGCGCCGAGCCACGCTCGGCGAGCGCAGCGGTCTGGCCGTCAGGGGAGGTCGGCATGGGGTCAGAGCCCTTTCGCTGCGCGAAAGGGATCCGACCCCTGGCGGTGAGGTGAGCGATTTCTGAAAGGCAGTTCGCGTCGTGTCGCGGAAGATAGACGCCGTGCAGAGGCAACGCCAATCAATATCGACTCCATCAATCGAATTGGGGACGCACCGCCGCACGGAAGATCCGCCCATGAGCAGGATGCTCGCTGCCAGCATCCTCATCTCCCCGGGCGTCGCTGCACATGTCGGCCAAGGGAAAGGTGGACACGTGTGCGTTCAGCGCCCGGGGAAATGGGGACCTTAGCCGCCGTAGAGCTTCTGCGCGGACTGGAACAGGATCCAGCTGGTGGCGATGACCTTGTCCCCGCCCTGCGGACGATTGCCGCGATGGGTATGGGTGAAGGCGGTCGGCGCGATCAGCAGGCTGCCGGTGCGCGGCGTGACCTTGCGCTGCTGGAAATGAAATTCGGTCTCACCCTCTTCGAATTCATCGTTGAGGTACAGCGTCCACAGCAGGTGGCGATGCAGGGTTTCCGCCTTCTCGTCCTTCGGATACAGCTCGCAATGCCAGTAGGGGTAACCGCCCTCGCCTGCTGCGTACCATTGCAGGTTGATCGCGCCCGGACGCAGGCACGTGCGCGCAAGATCCGACAGCGCGGCCGGGCTCATGTCGGGGAAATCCTCCGCCATGAGGCGCTTGGGCTGGCCGTTGCTGTCTTGGATCTGCAACATCAGCGGCGCGATCAGAGCCTGTGGATAACGGCGTAGATAACTCAGCAGCCCGTTGAAAACGGCCTGTTGCAAGACGTTTTCAACATCAGCCCAATCAGAAAGCCCGCTGATCCGAAGATCCTTGCTGCGCTTGATTTCCGGGAACACACCACTGCCTACCGCACCCGGTTGCAGGCGGTCACTTGCGCGCAATCGCGCCACGATCGCCGCACACACATCGGCGGGCACGGCGTTGTGGATCACTTCAATGAAATCAACCGGGTCCTGCGTGTGCATGCCTGCATCCTTCGCCAGCGGGCCCTTGATGGTGCCCACTGGCGCGGGGGTTGTCACGCCACCGACATGTGCGGCGGCGTGCCCGACGGCCAGGCGATCACGCCCGCCTGCTGCTCAGTCTGCGGAGGCGTCGTGCTGCTGGTGGTACTTGACCGCGGCGGCCACTTCATCGCGCGAACCGAGGAACACCGGCACGCGCTGGTGCAGCTGGTCCGGCTGGATATCCAGGATCCGCGCGCGGCCGGTCGAAGCGGCGCCGCCGGCCTGTTCCACCAGCAGGCCCATCGGGTTGGCTTCGTACATCAGGCGCAGCTTGCCTGCCTTGGACGGGTCCTTCTTGTCCCAGGGGTAGATGAAGATGCCACCGCGGGTCAGGATGCGATGCACGTCGGCCACCATGCTGGCGATCCAGCGCATGTTGAAGTCCTTGCCGCGCGTGCCTTCCTTGCCTTCCAGCAGATCGGCCACGTAGGCCTGCATCGGGGCTTCCCAATGCCGCTGGTTGGACATGTTGATCGCGAACTCCTGGGTGGCCGCCGGGATCTGCATGTCCTGGGTGGTCAGCACGAATTCGCCGGTTTCACGGTCCAGGGTAAACGCATGGGTGCCATGGCCGACGGTCAGCACCATCTGCGTGCTGGGACCGTAGATGCAATAACCGGCGGCGATCTGCGCCGTACCGGGCTGCAGGAAGCTGTCATCGCCGGGCAACTCGACGCCCTTCGGGCAGCGCAGCACGGAGAAGATGGTGCCCACCGACACGTTCACGTCGATATTGGAACTGCCATCGAGGGGATCGAACAGCAGCAGGAAATCACCGCGCGGGTAGATGTCCGGCACCGGCTGCGAGTGGTCCATTTCTTCCGACGCGCAGGCGGCCAGGTGGCCACCCCAGGCGTTGGCTTCCAGCAGGATCTCGTTGCTGATCACATCCAGCTTCTTCTGCGCCTCGCCCTGCACGTTGCCGGTACCGGCTTCGCCCAGCACGCCGCCGAGGGCGCCCTTGCTGACGGCGATGGAGATGTTGGTGCAGGCACGCCCGACCACGGCGATCAGCTGGCGCAGGTCGGCATTGATGCGGCCGGCATGCTGTTCCTGGATGAGATACCGGGTCAACGACGTACGGGACATGGACAGGGCTCGAGCGACGGAAAGATGCGCCTATTGTCGCCGCCCGGATGCAAAAAGGGGACGGAGGGGATTATTAATCCCCTCCGTCCCCTTTTTGGTGTTGCATCAGGCCTTGGCGACGTTGGCGACGGCCTGGGCGACGTAGTCCAGGTTGCTCTGGCTCAGCGCGGCCACGCAGATGCGGCCGGTGCCGACGGCATAGATGCCGTAGTCATCGCGCAGCTTTTCCACCTGCACCCGGCTCAGGCCGGAGTAGGAGAACATGCCGGCCTGGTCGTTGATGAAGGCGAATTCCGGCGCGCCCAGGGCGGCCAGGCGGTCCACCAGCCCATGACGCAGGGCGTGGATGCGCTCGCGCATCTCGGTCAGTTCGGCTTCCCACAGCGTGCGCAGTTCCGGGCTGTTCAACACGCCGGCCACCAGCGCGGCACCGTGGTTGGACGGGCTGGAGTAGATCGTGCGGATGATCCGCTTGATCTGCGACTGCACGGCCTTGGCTTCGGTGGCGTTGGGGGCGACGATCGACAGCGCACCCACGCGTTCGCCATACAGCGAGAACGACTTGGAGTACGAGTTGGCGACCACGAAGCTGTCGATGCCGGCTTCGGCGATGATGCGCACGGCGGCGCCATCCTGCTCGATGCCCTTGTCGAAGCCCTGGTAGGCCATGTCGATGAACGGGAACAGCTGCTGTTCCTTCAGGACCTCAGCCACCTGCTTCCACTGCTCCCCGGTCAGGTCGGCACCGGTGGGGTTGTGGCAGCACGCGTGCAGCAGCACCACGGTGCCCGGCTGCAGCTTCTGCAGATCGGCCAGCATCGCGGGGAAGTCCACGCCGTGGGTCTGTGCGTCGAAGTAGCTGTATTCCACCACGTCGAAGCCGGCCGCACCGAACACGGCGCGGTGGTTTTCCCAGCTCGGGTTGCTGATGGCGATGGTGGCGTGCGGCAGCAGCTTGTTCAGCAGCTCGGCGCCGACGCGCAGCGCACCGCTGCCGCCCACGGTCTGGGTGGTGGCCACGCGGCCAGCGGCCAGCAGCGGCGAATCCTTGCCGAACACCAGCTCACGGGTGGCCTGGGTGTAGGCCGGCAGTCCATCGATGGGCAGGTAGCCGCGCGGTTTGGCTTCGGTGGCGAGCTGCTGCTCGATCTGCTTGACGGCGCGAAGCAGCGGAATGCGGCCGCTTTCGTCGTAGTAGATGCCCACACCCAGGTTGACCTTGGTCGGACGGCTGTCGGCGTTGTACGCCTCGGTCAGGCCCAGGATCGGGTCACCGGGGACCAGTTCCACGTTTGCAAAGAAGGACACGGCGGTACTCATTCGGTAAGGGGGAGGAAGAAAGCACGCAGCAGCGCCACCACCGGGGCAGTGACGACGTCATCGTAACAAAGCGTGCCGGTGGCGCGGCATTCCTCATCACCTCCTGGCCGGTACCATGGGCCGTTCATGCTTGTGGCTGAACCTGAATGATGAACCTGCTCCCGGCGCGTCGCCGCCTGTCCGTTGCCTGTGCCCTGCTGCTGCCCACCCTCGCCTTCGCCCAGGACCCGCCGGCGCGCACCCTGCCGGCGGTGGACGTGGAGGCCGCCCGGGTGCCCGGGGTGGATCCCTTCGCGCTGCCGGCCAGCCTGGACACGGTGTGGATAGACGACGACCGCAGTGGTCCGCAGGCGCAGTTGTCCGAGGCTCTGGGCGGGATCCCCGGCGTGCTGGCCCGTGACCGGCAGAACCTGGCGCAGGACACCCAGCTGTCGATCCGTGGCTTCGGTGCGCGCTCCACCTTCGGCGTGCGCGGCGTGCGCGTGCTGGTGGACGGGGTACCGGCGACCATGCCCGATGGCCAGGGCCAGCTTTCGCATGCCAGCCTGCTCGGTGCGGAGCGCATCGACGTGCTGCGCGGGCCGTTCTCGGCGCTGTACGGCAACTCCTCCGGCGGCGTGCTGCAGGTGCATACCGCGCAGGGCCGCGAAGGCGATCCGTGGCGGCTGCGGCTCAATGCCGGCGCCGACAACACGCTGAGCGTGGGGGCCCAACTGCGCGGCGTGCAGGGCCCGGTGGACTACAACATCGCCGCCAACCACTTCCGTACCGATGGCTGGCGCGACCACAGCGCGGCCCGCCGGGAATCGCTGAATGCACGGCTGGGCACGGCCGTGGGCGAGGACCGGCTGGAGCTGCTGGTGAACTACCTGGATGCGCCGGACGCGCAGGATCCGCTCGGCCTGACCCGCGCCCAGGTGGCCGCCGATCCGCGCCAGGCCACCGCGGTGGCGCATCAGTACAACACCCGCAAGTCGGTCCGGCAGTCGCAGGTCGGGCTGGTCTACAGCGGCCAGCGCGACGACCACCGCTTCCGCCTGACCGGCTACGCCGGCCAGCGCGAGGTGACCCAGTTCCTGGCCATCCCGCCGGGCCCGCAGGCCAATCCGCTGCATGCCGGCGGGGTGATCGGACTGGATGGCGATTTCGGCGGGCTGGACGCGCGCTGGGGCTGGAACGGTGAGCTGGCCGGGCGCGCGCTGGACGTCACCGCCGGGGTCAATGCCGACCGCCAGCGCCAGCACCGCACCGGCCACGAGAACTTCGTCGGCGACCAGCTGGGCGTGCGCGGCCGGCTGCGCCGTGACCAGCGCGACACGGTGTCCAACGTCGACCAGTTCGTGCAGGCGTGGTGGCAGTGGAGCCCGCGCTGGTCGTTGCTGGCCGGCGCCCGCCACAGCAGCGTGCGCTTCCGGTCGGAAGACCACTACATCGTCGGCCGCAACCCGGACGACAGCGGCAGCCGCCGCTACCAGGCCACCACGCCGGTGGCCGGGGTCAGTTTCGAGGTGAACCCGCAGTGGCGCCTGCACGCCGCGGTCGGCCGTGGCTTTGAAACCCCCACTTTCAACGAGCTCGGCTACCGCGCCGATGGCCAGGCCGGGCTGGCACTGGACCTGTCCGCCGCCCGCAGCCGAAATGTGGAAATCGGCAGCAAATGGCAGGCGCAGGACGGTCGCCGGCTGGACGTAAGCCTGTTCCGCGCCGATACCGACGATGAGCTGGCCGTGGCCAGCAACACCAATGGCCGCAGTACCTACCGCAACATCGGCCGGACCCGTCGCCAGGGCGCCGAGTTGTCATGGCACCAGCCGCTGGCGCAGGACCTGGAATTGCAGGTGGCCTGGACCTGGCTGCAGGCCGAAGTGCGCAGCGCCTACCTGGCCTGCGCCGGCAGTGGCTGTGCGGTGCCGGATACGCCGGTTGCCGCCGGCAGCCGCTTGCCCGGCGTGCCGCGCCAGCAGGCCTTCGCACGGTTGGAATGGCAGCCGCATGACTGGCAGTGGGCGGCTGAAGTCACCGGCAGCAGCGACACGGTGGTCAACGACCTGGCCACCGAACGCGCCCCGGGCTATGCCGTGATGAACGTGGAAGCCGCCCGTCGCTGGACCCTGCGCGGCGGCGACCTGCGCGTGTTCGCCCGTGTAGATAACCTGCTGGACCAGGACTACATCGGCTCGGTGATCGTCAACGACGGCAACGGCCGCTACTACGAACCCGGCCCGGATCGCCGCGGCAGCCTGGGCGTGCAGTGGTCCTGGCGCTGACAACAACCGGACGGTAGTGACGGCCGCTGGCCGTCAGCCACCACAGCCCGGTAGTGACGGCCGCTGGCCGTCAGCCACCACCACCCGGTAGTGACGGCCGCTGGCCGTCACCCCACCCCCTCAATCCGGCGCCTTCGCCGGCACGAACGGTGACGTCGGATCACTCGCCGGGAAAGTCTCCTCCAACGCCTGATCCTGGTTGTCACTGGCGTGCTGCTTGCGCTCGCGGCGCTTGAGCGGGCTTTCCTGGCCACCGCGGTGACGGTCGCCGCAGTCCTTGCGGTCCTGCGCGGCCTGGTCGCTGACATGCCGCACCGGCAGGTGCTCGTCCGCGGTGGCTGCCGTGTCTGCGTCGACGAACGGCGCGCCGGTGCCGCGGTCTTCGGCGTCCATGTTGTCGTGCTTGCCGTGCTGCTCGCCGGGCACGGGGGGAGTGGCTTGGCGCAGTGGATCGCGCGAGGTGTCTCTATTCATGGCGGCTCTCCTCGATGAGGCCCTACTAGAGTCCTTCAGAGGTAAAGCCACTGCGAATCCGGCGTCATGAACACATCGATCACGACTGGATAACGGCGCCGTGGTTACATCTGGCCGCCCGCCCTGCAAGCAGGAGCCGCGCCATGAACCGCCCGGAACGTCCCGCGCCCTCGGTCTTCAATGCCCGGCGCGACCCGCTGGCCGGCAGCCCGGCCCAACGCCGCGCCCGCCGCCACCAGCGCGAAGACCCGCAGGCCGTCGCGCAGGATTACCTGCAGTACATGCTGAACGACTACGACGACCGGCGTCGGCAGGCCCACCGCAGCTGGCGCGACCTGTGCCCGGCGTATGCCTTCGCCCTGACCACCCATGCAGCGAACTGGCCACGCGGCGGCGGCGAAGACACGGAAGGCGAACTGGCCGCGCAGTGGGAGCTGATGCGCGGCGAGTCGCGGCTGCGCTGGCCCAAGGCCCGCGAAGTCGTCGAAGACGCCTGGCTGGCGCTGGACCACATGCCTGCCTCGGCCGTGCGCCCGCTGCTGCAGTGAGCTGTGAAAGGGGTCAGAGTCCGGGGTCAGAGTCCGGGGTCAGAGTCCTTTTCCGGGAAAACGACTCTGACCCCGGACTCTGACCCCTTCTTGAGTTGGAGGACACGGGCGTTTCACGCGCGCGCGCTGAAGCTGGGGTTTCCTTGACACCGCACGGTGCGTCCCATGGCCCGTCCCATCTGGACCGGTACCCTTTCCTTCGGCCTGCTCAACGTGCCGGTCTCGCTGATGTCCGGCGAGCGCAGGACCGACCTGCAGTTCCGCATGCTCGATTCGCGCGACAAGAAACCGATCCGCTTCGAACGGGTCAATGCCGATACCGGCGAAGAAGTGCCGTGGAAGGACATCGTCAAAAGCCTTCGAATACGACAAGGGCAGCTATGTCGTGCTGGAAGAAGGCGACATCAAGTCCGCGGCACCGGAAAGCCATGAAACCGTCGAGGTGGAAAGCTTCGTCGATGCCGCGCAGATCGATCCGCGCTACTTCGAAAAACCCTACCTGCTGATCCCCGGCAAGAAGGCCGAAAAAGGCTACGTGCTGCTGCGCGAGACCCTGCGCAGCACCGGCAAGGTCGGCATCGCCAAGGTGGTGGTACGCACCCGCGAGTACCTGTGTGCGGTGATGCCCAACGACGATGCGCTGGTGCTGATGATCCTGCGCTACCCGCAGGAACTGGTCGACCCGGCCGACTACAAGCTGCCCTCCGGAAAAGTGTCCGACTACCGCATCAGCAGCAAGGAAACGGCGATGGCCGAGCAGCTGATCGAATCGATGGCCGGCGACTGGGATCCCAGCCAGTACCACGACGAATTCCGCGAACGGCTGCAGGGCGTGCTGACCAAGCGCATCAAGGAAGACGGCGGCACCACCACGGTGGAAGACGAGCCCGCCCCGCGCGAAGACGCCAGCACCAACGTGGTGGACTTCATGTCGCTGCTGCAGAAGAGCCTGGATGCCAACAAACGCACGCCGGCCAAGAAGACCGCCACCAAGGCGGTGGTCAAGAAGGCGGCGACGAAAAAGGCCAGCAAGGCGCCGGCCAAAGCGGCCGCAAAGAAGACCCCTGCCAAGGCGACCAGCAAGCCGGCGAAGAAGGCCGCGCCACGCCGCAAGGCGGGCTGATCCATGTCCCTGCACCAGTACCGCCGCAAGCGCCGGCTGGGCGCCGCCGAAGGCAGCACGCCCGAGCCGGATGACCAGGCCGGGCGCGGCCGGCCGGCGCGCCGGCCGATCTTCGTCGTGCAACTGCACCACGCCAGCAGCCGCCATTACGATTTCCGGCTGGAAATGGATGGCGTGCTGAAGAGCTGGGCGGTGCCGAAGGGGCCGTCGCTGCGGGTTGGCGAGAAGCGCCTGGCGGTGGAGGTGGAAGACCATCCGTTGTCTTATGCGACGTTCGAGGGCGACATTCCAAAGGGGCACTACGGGGCTGGCCACGTGGATGTCTATGACCACGGAAACTGGGCCATCGACGGCGATCCGCTGGAAGCGCTGGCGGCGGGGAAGCTCGACTTCGTGCTGCACGGGCAGCGCCTGCGCGGTGGCTGGAAGCTGGTACGCACCAACCTGAAAGGACGCCAGGTGCAATGGCTGCTGATCAAGCGCGACGATGCCCATGCCGCGGACGCAGAGGCCGACGACCTGCTGGAGACCCCGCCTGCGACGTCGACCACCGCCATCCGATCACGCAAGGCCACGCCACCGACGAAAGTGCCGTCGAAGGCCACGCCGTCGAAGGACACGCTGTCTAAGAGCACGCTGTCTAAGAGCACGCCTGCGGCGGCACCGCGCGGGCGCAAGGCCGACGCGCGCTGGCACAAGCGCGCGCTGGCGCTGCCCGATGCCCGCGATACGCCGTATCCACACACCTACGCGCCGCAGCTCACCGATCACCGCGAGAGCGCCCCCGACGGCGAGCGCTGGCTGCATGAGATCAAATGGGATGGCTACCGGCTGCTCGCCGACCTGCACGATGGCGCGGTGACGCTGCGTTCGCGCAACGGACTGGACTGGAGTGGTGATTTCCCCGAAGTGAGCGCCGCCATCGCCGCGCTGCCGGTCAAGGATGCACGGCTGGATGGCGAACTGGTGGTGCTCGATGCTGACGGCCGCAGTGATTTCGCCGCGCTGCAACGGGTGATCGATGGCAGTTCGAAACAACCCTTGCGCTACGTGGTGTTCGATCTGCCGGGCGTGGCCGGCGTGGACATCAGCCGCGCGCCACTGCTGGAGCGCAAGACGCTGCTGAAGGCGTTGATCGGAGATGTACCGGGCACGCTGGCCTACAGTGACCACGTGGTCGACCACGGCCCGGAGGTGTTCACTGCCAGCGGCAAGGCCGGCTTCGAGGGCATCATCAGCAAGCAGGTCGATGCACCTTATGCGAACGGCCGCACACGCAGCTGGGTGAAGATCAAGCACGAAGAAACCGACGAGTTCCTGGTGGTCGGTTACACCGCACCGAAGGGCTCGCGTCAGGGCTTCGGTTCGCTGCTGATGGCCACGCCGGACTCCGGCGGCCTGCGTTACGTCGGTCGCGTGGGCACCGGCTTCGATGATGCGAAGCTGCGCGCGTTGAGCGACTCGCTGGGCAAGCTGGCTACCGCGAAGGCGGCGGTCGAGCTGCCGGCGCACGTGCCGTTCCGCGCCGCCAGCGTGCACTGGGTGAAGCCTACGCTGGTGGCCGAAGTGGCCTTCCGCGGCTGGGGCAAGGAGGGACTGCTGCGCCAGGCCAGTTTCAAACGGCTGCGCACCGACAAGACCGCGCCCGACCTGCAGCCCGATCGCGCGCAGCCTGCTGCTGCTGCGGTGAAAGGCAAGGAACCGGACCTGCGCATCACCCATCCCGAGCGCGTGGTCTACCCGCAGAAGAAGATCCGCAAGGGCGAGGTGGCCGAGTACTACCGCGAAATGGCGGCGTGGATCCTGCCGGAAATCAGCGGCCGGCCACTGTCGCTGCTGCGCTGCCCGCAGGGCGTAGGCAAGCCCTGTTTCTTCCAGAAGCACCATGGGCAGGGCCTTGGCGATGCGGTGCGCGCGGTGCCGCTGGAACAGAAAAGCGGCACCGAAGACTACGTCTACATCGACGATGTGGAGGGGCTGCTGCAGCTGATGCAGATGAACACCCTGGAGCTGCATCCGTGGGGCGCGACGGTGGCCGACCCGGAGCATCCGGACCGGCTGGTGTTCGACCTGGATCCCGGTGACGGCGTGACCTGGACACAGATCAAGGCGGCCGCGCGTGACATCCGCGCGCGGCTGCAGGAAACCGGGCTGGAAAGCTTCGTGCGGCTGTCCGGCGGCAAGGGCCTGCACGTGGTGGTGCCGTTGCAGCCGAAGGCCGACTGGGAGCAGGCCAAGGCGTTCTGCGAAGCTTTCGCGCAGGCGCTGGCGCAGCATGCGCCGGACCGCTATGTGGCCACCATGAGCAAGGCCAAGCGCAACGGGGTGATCTTCATCGACTGGCTGCGCAATGCACGCGGCGCCACCAGCGTGTGTTCGTGGTCGTTGCGTGCGCGGGAAAGTGCAGGCGTGGCAGTGCCGCTGCGCTGGGAAGAACTCGGCCGCGTCGCGGCGGCCGATGCGTTTCCGCTGGACAAGGCACTGGCACGGGCCAAGCGCCTGAAGGGTGATCCCTGGGAGGGGATCACCACGTTGAAGCAGGTGTTGCCGACGCTGTAACGGTAGCGCCGAGCGGTACTCGGCGGAACCCCTCAGCAACCGCCGAGCATGGCTCGGCGCTACCAGTCACGCCTCAGAAATCGGCGCGGATGCCGAGGCTGACGCGGCGACCGGAGAACTCGTACTGGGTCGGGAAGGACTTATCGATCGTGTAGCCGGAAGTCTCTTCGTCGAACAGGTTGATCGCATCCAGGCTCAGCTTCCAGGTGTCGTTCAGACGGAAGCCGATCGACGCATCGGTCTGGCCGTAGGCATCGCGGTACACCGGGTACAGGTTGAGGTGGATGTACTCCACGTACTTGTCCTTGTAGTTGTAGGACACGCGCGCGTCGAAGCGATCGTTCTCGTAGTACAGGGTGAAGTTGTACGCCTTCTCGGCCAGGCCTTCCGGCGGGGTCGGGATATCCAGGTCCGATGCGCCGGTCAGCGAGTTGTCCAGCTGCGTGTAGTTGGCATTGATGCCCCAGCCTTCCAGCGCCGGATGCAGCATCGACAGCGGCAGCTGCGCGACCAGTTCCACGCCGGTGACCTTGTAGGAACCATCAGCGTTGACCGGCTGGTAGACCTCGAAGTCGTAGTAGCCGTCCAGCGAGCCGTTGGCGTTGAGCTTCTCCACGTTCGGCACGATGCCGGTCAGCGACTGCCGCACCACGCCGTCGATCTTCTTGGAGAAGTAGGAGGCCGACAGCAGGCCGCCGTTCTCCAGGTACTTCTCCAGGCCGATTTCCCACTGTTTGGCGGTGGTCGGCTTCAGCGCCGGGTTGCCGTCCATGAAGCGGAAGCTGGACCAGCTGACGGTGCGGCGGTAGGCGATGTCGGTCAGCGACGGACGCATCAGCGTTTCCGATGCGGCCGCGCGCAGCACCAGGCCATCGGCGATTTCGGCGGTCATGTTGAAGCTGGGCAGCAGGTCGCTGTAGTCACCGCTGCTGGAAATCGGCGTGGGCGTGTAACCGCTGCTGCCATCGGCGTTCTGCACCGGGTGGAAGCCAGCCGAATCGACCTTTGTGTCGATCGAACGCACGCCCAGGTTGGCGTACACCGGTACCGTGCCGATATCGAAGTAGAAATCGGTCATGGCATACAGCGCCAAAGTCTTTTCATCGACCTGGTAGAACTGGCCGTTGTCCAGTGGGGTGGTGAAACCCGCATAGCGGAACGTGTTGCGCGCGTAGCTGTTGGACACCTGCTGCCAGTCCAGGTTGCTCGGCTGGTAGCCGCCACCGGGCACGATGTCGCTGATCCAGCCGGGATTGCTGTCGGCCAGCGTGCGGGTGTTCACCCATGCCGCGCTGCCGGCCGTCGGGCCCTGGATCTTGGTGTTGCCGAACGCGCGGTCCTTGGATTTGTCGGTGTAGCGCGCACCGAACTTGACGCTGGTCAGCGCCGGGAAGAACGCCAGTTCCATCGACCGGCGGAAGTCCAGCTGCGCGGCGTACTTGTCGTCCTTCACGTGCTCCACTTCGGTCTCGTAGGCTTCGAACAGGTACTTCTCCGGCGAGTTGTACATGTCAAACCCGTTGGACGCCGCACTGGCCAGGGTCTCGCCGCCGTTGGCGGTCCAGCGCGTGCGCGACGGGGCGTAGGCCACGTGCTTGAGGTTGGCGTAGTCCGAATCGCGGCGTGCGCCGGAGTAGCCGACCAGCGCATCGATGTCCCAGCCGCCCACGGTCCAGTCCAGCTTGGTGCTGAACTGCCGGTAGTCGGTGTTGGCGAAGCGTTCCTTGCTCAGGATTTCATGCTGGGTGGCGGTGTAGGACACATCGCGCAGGACCACCATGCCATAGCGCGACAACGTGTCGGCGTCGTAGTCGTGGATGGTGTCCAGGGTGCTGCGGCTGGATGCCGAATAGGCCGCCGCATCGTATTCGTCTTCGTGGGTGTCGTAGCCACCGAACATCGCATCGAAGCTCAGCGAGAACGCGTCGCTCGGCTTGAACTGCAGCGATGCGGTCGCGCCCCACTGGTCCTGCTCGTTGAGGTAGATGCGGTCGCCGACCTTGTCCTGGAAGATGATCCGGTTGGTCTCGTCCTTGTCCATGCGGTTGCCGACGACGATGCCCGCATCGCGCGCCAGCACCGCAGCCGCCTGTGCACCGCGGCTGCCGGACGCTTCCAGGAAGCGCCCCATGGGACGGAAGTTGATGCCGGAATTGGAATCGGTGCGGTTGGTCCGCTTGGCCTTGGAGAACGACACGAGCCCGCCCCAGTCGCCCCAGGTATCGCTGGCCAGGAAGGAGATCTTCGGATCGTTCTTGCCGTTGATCGAATTGTTGGCCACTTCGGCCGAGGCGCTGAACTTGGGCTCGGCATAGTCGAACGGCTTGGCGGTTTCGATGTAGACCGAACCGGCGATGCCGCCTTCTTCGTCGGCCGCGGTCGGCGACTTCTGCACGGTCACGGTCTGCACCACGTCCGAGGCGAAGATATCGAACTGCACATCGCGTCCGCCACTGCCCGAGGCGGTGGCGAGGTTGTTGATCGAAACGTGGGTGAACTCGGACGGCAGGCCACGCACGCTGACCTTGCTGCCCAGTCCCTTGTTGCGTTCGATGGTGACGCCGGGCATGCGCTGCAGCGCTTCGGCCAGGTTCTGTTCCGGGAAATCGGCCACGTCGGTGGCGACGATGGAATCGGAGAAGCCGATGTTGCTGCGCTTGAGATCAACCGCGCGCTCCAGGCTCTTTGCGTAGCCGCCGGTCACCACGACCGTGTCCAGCTGCTGCATCGCCGCTGCACTGCCCGCAACGGGCGCTGCTTCATCTGCCAGCGCCTGCAATGGCAGGGTGGCGATGCCGCTCACCAGCACGGCGCGCACGGCGCGGGACAAAAGCTTCGCATGGGGGACGCGCGTCGGCGTCTCCCGGAGGGTATTGCGCATCGGATGGTCCCCATTGCCCTGTGAGTTCGTGCCGCGCGCCCATGCGATCGTTCGCACAAGGCCCCTGCGCGGCCGTGCCGGTAACCGGCGGACATAGAGACTAGGGGGGAATTGTTAAGCCTTTGTTGCGGTGCGCAAACGGCGTGCACCCAGCCACAGGCCAGCGCCGAGCTGCAGCGGCAGCGAGACCACCAGCAGCACCACGAACCAGCGCGGGAAGTCGTTGCCCATGTCCCAGACCGCCCACAGCGAGGCGACCGCCAGCAGCAACCACAGGGACACGCCGTGCGACCGCGGCCAACAGGGCGCGTAGTGGCTGGCGAACGCCACTGCGGCAATGCCGCCGAGCACGGTGAAGGCCAGGTCCCAGCCCAGCTGCACGGCGCCGCCCGCATGCACGCCGATCAATGGCGGCAGCCAGCTGGCCACCGTGGTGACCAGCACCAGGGCGAGCAGCGAACCGCCCAGCGCAAGCAGGGAAAACAGGAACGTCTTCAACATCGCCATGTGCGAATTGTAGAGCCGACTGGGTCGGCCGCGCTGGATGCTGCCCTGGTAGCGCCGAGCCATGCTCGGCGAGCGCAGCGGAAGGCGGAAGCATGACGGCCGCTGGCCGTCATGCTCTCACGCCGTCGGCGCAGGTCAGCTGGCCAGCACCGATGCCTGGCGGGCCAGTTCTTCGATCGCCGCCCAGTCGCGGCTCTGCAGCAGTGCGGCGGTGGTCAACCACGAGCCGCCGACGCACAGCACGTTCGGCAGGTGCAGGAACTGCGGCGCGGTCTGCACGCTGATACCGCCGGTGGGGCAGAAGCGCACATCGGCGAACGGGCCGGCCCAGGCGGCCAGCAACGGCGCACCGCCGGCCTGCACGGCGGGGAAGAACTTGAACGTATCCAGTCCCTGCTCCAGCCCGTGCATCAGCTCCGACGAGGTCGCCACGCCGGGCAGGAATGGCAGGTCGGTATCGCGTGCGGCCGCGTACAGCCGATCGGTCGCGCCCGGCGATACCGCAAAGCGCCCGCCGGCTTCCTTCACTGCCTGCATCTGCGCGGCGGTCAACACCGTGCCGGCGCCGATCACCGCATCCGGCACGGCTTCGGCCATGGCCTTGATCGCGTCCATCGCGCGCGGCGTGCGCAGGGTGACTTCCACCACCGGCAGGCCACCGCGGAACAGCGCCTGGGCGACCTGCACCGCATCGTCCACGTCATCGGGGGTGAACACCGGGATCACCGGTGCAAGTTTCAGTACCGCGCGAACGCGCGGATCAGCGCCTGACATCAAAACGCTCCTCGCCCACCAGGGCCAATACATCAGCTTCGCTGACGGGGTTGAAATCGCCGGGGATCGAATGCTTGAGGCCACCGGCGGCCAAGCCGAAGCGCACGGTGGCGTCGGCATCGAAGCCGCGCATGATGCCATGCAGGATGCCGGCAGCGAACGCATCACCGCCGCCGATCCGGTCGACGATGCCCTGCAGCTGGCGCACCGGCGCCTGGGCCCGCGTGCCGTCACGGCCGATCAGCAGCGCGCCCAGTGCGTGGTGGTCCACGCTCAGCGCCTGGCGCTGCGTGCAGGCCATCCAGTGCAACTGCGGGAAGGCGGCGAACGCTGCGGCAGCTGCCGCTTCCACGCGGGCGACCACGTCTTCCTGCGCGAAGGGCTGGCCGAGCACCACTTCGATATCGCGGTAATCAGCGAACACGATGTCGGCCTGTGCGAACAGTTCGCGCAGGATGGCCTTGGCATCACCGCCCCAGCGCTGCCACAGCTTGGGCCGGAAGTTGCCATCGAAGGAGACCTTGACCCCCTGCGCACGTGCCGCGCGTGCGGCCGCCAACGTGGCCTGGGCGACGTCAGCGCCCAGTGCCGGGCTGACCCCGGACAGGTGCAGCCAGTCAGCGCCCTGCAACAGCGCCGGCCAGTCGTAGTCGGCCGCGGTACTCAGCGCGAACGCGGAATCGGCGCGGTCATACACCACTTCGCTGGCGCGCTGCACCGCACCGGTGGTCAGGAAGTACAGGCCCATGCGGCCATCGGCCTGCAGGCGCACGCCGCGGGTGTCCACGCCGTGCCGGCGCAGCTCGCCCAGCGCATGCGCGCCCAGCGGGTTGTCGGCCACCGTGCTGGCCATCGCCACGTCATGGCCGAAGCGCGCCAGCGATACGCCGACATTGGCTTCGGCGCCGCCGACATGCACATCCAGGCGCGGCGACTGCAGCAGCAGCTCGTTGCCCGGCGCACCCATCCTCAACAACAGTTCCCCGAAACAGACCACTCGACTCATCAGATGTCCTCGTTGCCCGGACCGCAGCATCGCGTCGCTGCCCGCCGGAGGGAACCACGCACCCCGCGTGGCTCTTGGCTATCGGTGTCATTTTAGTCCTCAGGGCCACCACGTCTACCCGCCCCCATTGTCGAAGTCATTGTCCCGCAAGCCTCTGCGGGACATGCGCAATCTGTTGCGGTGCAAGATGCCCGATCCTGAAGGTGCTGTTAACGTCCGCCCTGACCAGCGGTGTCATCTTGCTGACATCGCGTTGTGAACCAGACCTTTGGGAGAGGGAAAGGCCATGATTTCTCGTAGCAACCGCAAAAAGACACCGGTTACCTTGCTGGCCCTGTCCATCGGTCTGGCACTCGCCGCCCCCGCCGTCGCCCAGCAGACCAGCAGCGACGCTGCGACCAACCTGGACGCAGTGACCGTCACCGGCTACCGCGCCAGCGTGGAAAAGGCGCTGGACATCAAGCGCGGCGAAGCCGGCGTGGTCGATGCCATCGTCGCCGAAGACATAGGCAAGTTCCCGGACCTCAACCTGGCCGAATCGCTGCAGCGCATCCCCGGCGTGGTGATCACCCGTGACGGCGGCGAAGGCCGCAGCATCTCGGTGCGTGGCCTCGGCCCGGACTTCACCCGCGTGCGCATCAACGGCATGGAAGCGCTGGCCACCGTCGGCGCCGGCGACCAGAGCGGCGGCACCAACCGCGGCCGTGGCTTCGATTTCAACGTGTTCGCCTCGGACCTGTTCTCGCAGCTGATCGTGCGCAAGACCGCTTCGGCCGATGTCGAAGAAGGCTCGCTCGGCGCCACCGTCGACCTGCGCACCGCGCGCCCGTTCGACTATGAAGGCTTCACCTTCGCCGCCAGCGGCCAGGCCAGCTACAACGACATGGCGCAGAAGGCCGATCCGCGCATGGCGGCGCTGATCTCCAACACCTTCGCCGATGGCACCTTCGGTGCGCTGCTGTCGGTGGCCTATTCCGAGCGCCAGGCGCTGGAGGAAGGCTCCAACACCGGCCGCTGGGCCAATGGCCCGAGCAACGGTGGCTTCGCCGCCAGCTCGCCGTTCGCCGCCGCACGCGGTGCCAACGTGTTCCACCCGCGCTTCCCGCGCTACGTACAGATGGAGCACAAGCAGGAGCGCCTGGGCGTCACCGGCTCGCTGCAGTGGAAGCCGACCGATCGCACCGAACTGTCGCTGGACGCGCTGTATTCGAAGATCGACGCCGACCGCGACGAGCACTACATCGAAGCGATCTCCTTCAGCCGCTCCGGCACCGGCAAGCCGCAGACCATCGTGCGCGACGGTGAGATCCGCAACAACGCGCTGGTCTACGGCGTGTTCGACAACGTCGACATCCGCAGCGAGAACCGCCACGACGAGTGGAGCACCGATTTCAAGCAGGTCAGCCTGAACCTGGACCATCGTTTCAGCGATGCGTTCTCGATCAGCGGCAAGCTGGGCACCTCGCGCTCGGCGCATGAGAACCCGGTGCAGACCACCATCATCATGGACAAGTTCGATGTTGATGGGTACAGCTACGATTACCGTGGCAACAAGAACATGCCGATCCTCAACTACGGCGTGGATCCGACCAACCCGAATGGTTGGACGCTCGCTGAAATCCGCCTGCGCCCACAGACGGTGGACAACGACTTCGACACCGCGCAGCTGGACTTCAACTGGAACATCAGCCCCGGCTTCCGCCTGAAGGGTGGCGTGCTGGCCAAGGACTACAGCTTCGACACCGTGGAACTTCGCCGCGCCAGTGAACTGGCGGTGCCGACCTTCCCGGGCAGCGGGCTGATCGTGCCGCCGGCCTACACCCAGCAGGAAGGCCTGCAGGGCATCAGCGGCACTCCGTCGCGCTGGGTGGTACCGAACCTGGATGCGGTCGCCGACCTGTTCGACATCTACAGCAATACCGGCACCTTCGCCGTCGCCCCGCGCCTGAACAACAGCCGCAGCGTGGAAGAAAAAGACCGCGGCGTGTGGCTGATGGGCGAGTTCTCCACCGACCTCGGTTCGATCCCGCTGTCGGGCAACTTCGGCGTGCGCTATGTGGAGACCAAGCAGGAATCCAACGGCTACGCCACCGTCGGCGGCGTGCCGGTGCTGACCACCAGCAACCGCAAGTACGATGACACCCTGCCCTCGTTCAATCTGGTCGCCGAAGTGGCGCCGGACTTCCTGATCCGCCTCGGCGCGGCCAAGGTGATGACCCGTCCGGGCTTGGGCTTCCTGACCCCGGGCGTGACCGTGGCGGTGGCTGGTGGCGCACGCACGGTGGCCGGTGGCAACCCGAACCTGGATCCGATCCGCGCGACCAACGTCGACCTCGGTTTCGAGTGGTACTTCAACGAAGGCGCGATGCTCGGCCTGGGCCTGTTCTACAAGGACATCGAGTCCTTCGTGCAGACCACCCGCGACGTGCGTCCGTACTCCACCAGCGGCCTGCCGGCCAGCCTGCTGGACGGCACCGGTGCCACGGTCAACGATGAGTTCACCTTCAGCATTCCGCTGAACACCCCCGGTGGCGAACTGCATGGCGTGGAAGCCAACTATACCCAGCCGTTCACCTTCCTGCCGGGCAAGTGGTCCAACTTCGGCGTGCAGTTGAACTACACCTGGGTGGAATCGAAGATCCAGTACCTCAACGGCCAGGGCCAGCCGGTAATGAAGAACGACCTGACCGGCCTGTCGCCCACCTCGTGGAACGCCACGCTGTTCTATGAAGGGGAGGTCTGGTCCGGCCGCGTGTCGGCGACCAACCGCGACGACTACCTGACCCAGGCACCGGGCCAGGAAACCGGCTTCAACCTGGACGGCGTGCACGGCATGACCGGCACCACGATGATCGACGCCTCGCTGCGCTACAAGGTCAGCGACCAGCTCGAGCTGACCCTGGAAGGCGTCAACCTGACCAACGAAGCGTCCGACGAATGGGTGCGTTCGCCGCTGACCGGCCAGCTGCCGCTGATGTACACCGAGACCGGCCGCCAGGTCCTGCTCGGCGTCCGCTACAAGTTCTGATCGCTGCATCGCACGCGTCCGCGTGGCGGCCTGCACGGCGCCACGCGCTGCATCACCTCCGCCTGCCCTGTGCTGCGTCGCAAGATGCGGCGCACGGCAGCGCGCTGTTAATTTACGCCCCCATGCCGACTGGATGATCGGTGTCACCTCCTCGGGCCGGGCGTACCCCGACGTCACCGCAAGCGTCATCTCCTTGGAGGGAGCCGACATGGATCGCAACCGTCACCGCCACACCCCCTGCACCGCCGCACTGGCCACGGCCATCGCCCTCGCACTGCTGGCCACCCCCGCACTGGCGCAGGATGCCGGCCCGCCTTCCAGCGTGACCGAGCTCGACGGCGTCAAGGTCACCGGCTACCGCGAGAGCCTGGAAAAGTCGCTGGACGAGAAGCGCTACGCGACCGAACAGGTCGATGCGATCTTCGCCGAAGACATCGGCAAGTTCCCCGACCAGAACCTGGCCGAGTCCCTGCAGCGCATCGCGGGCGTGTCGATCGACCGCGAAGGCGGCGAGGGCCAGCGCATCTCCATCCGCGGCCTGGGTTCGGATTTCACCCGTGTACGCCTCAATGGCCTGGAAGCCCTGGCCACCGGCGGCAACGGCAGTGCCGGCGTCAACCGCAGCCGTGGCTTTGATTTCAACACCTTTGCCTCCGAACTCTTCAGCCAGGTCAAGGTCAACAAGACCCAGTCCGCGCAGATGGACGAGGGTTCGCTCGGTTCCACCGTGGACCTGCGCGGTTCGCGCCCGTTCGACTTCGACGGCATGCAGGCATCGGCCAGCGCCCAGGTCGGCTATGGCGAGCTGGCCGAACAGTACGATCCGCGCATCTCCGGGTTGATCAGCAACTCATGGGCCGACGGGCGTTTCGGTGCCCTGCTTTCGGCGTCGTACAGCAAGCGCAACGTGTACGAAGAGGGCTACAACCCGGTGCGTTGGGAACACGGCAACCACCGCAATTCCAACCAGTCCAACGCCAGCAACAACGGCACCTACGGTTTCTGCTCGCCGGTCGGCTACAACCCGCAGACCCCGCGCAACCCGGCCGCCAATGAAACCCCGGCCGGGGTTGGCAGCCAGGCCAACCAGGATCGCAGCAACGGCTGGGGCAGCTATGGGATCGATGCCAACAACTGTGGCACGGGACTGCCGCGCCCGGCGGCGACCGCGGAAAACATCCAGGCGTACGAGACCGCGACCAACGCGTGGCTTCCGCGCTATCCGCGCTACATCCGCACCGAGCACGAGATCGAGCGGCTGGGCGTGACCGGCGCGCTGCAGTTCCGGTTCAGCGAGGACACCCTGCTCAGCTTCGATGCCATGTATTCGCAGCTGGACAAGGACCAGCGCGAAGACTCGGTGGGTGCCAACCTGCACCGCGCCGCCAACCTCGGCGGCAAGACCCAGATCGTGGTGCGCGAAGCACAGGCCGACGACCAGGGCCGGCTGACCTACGGCGTGTTCGACAACGTCGACTTCCGCACCGAATCGAGCCTGATCGAAGAGTCGACCCGATTCCAGCAGTACAGCCTGAACTTCGAGCACCGCTTCAACGACGCCGTGCGCCTGGACGCGGTGGTCGGCCATTCCAGCTCGGATTACGAGCGGCCGACGTTCTCGATGGTCAGCTTCGACAACAGCAACCTCGATGGCTTCGTGCTGGACATGCGCAATGGCGGCATGCCCTCGATGAGCTTCCCGTTCGGCCTCAATGATCCCGATGCCTGGCGCTGGCTCGGCTACGGCGCGGTACCGGTGAACAGCAACGGCACCGCGCGCGGCAGCAACATCAGTGAAGTCAGGCTCAACCCCAGCTACGTCGATAACCGCTTCGACACCGCGAAGGTCGACCTGCAGTTCATCATCAACCCGACCTTCACCCTGCGCACCGGCCTGGCGTACAAAGACTACGACATGGCGACCGAGGAGTACCGCCACATCAGTTACGGCCGGCTGGCCCAGGCGCTGCCGGCCGGGGTGACGGTCGCTGACCTGTCCACCACCCTCGATGGCTTCGGCAGCAGCCTGCCGGGCCAGACCCCGGGCAGCTGGCTGGTGCCCGACTTCAGCCGCGTCGCCGAGCTGCTCGACATCAACTGCAACTGCGATACCGGCATTCCCGGCGGTGACTACCGCTTGGCGGGGATCGGCCACTTCGGATCGTCGAACAACAACTTCGACGTCAACGAACGCAGCATGGCCGCCTACCTGCAGCTCGATTTCAACACCGACCTGCTGGGCCGCGCGTTCCGCGGCAACCTGGGCGTGCGCCTGGTGGATACGCAGATCACCGCCTCCGGCTGGGCGCCCTGCCCGGCCGACAATACCGCCAACTGCGAGACGTTCTTCGGCGTGGCCAGCGCGACCGCCGCCGCCGGTGACCGCCAGGCCATCAGCACCGTGGTCCAGCACAGCTACCAGGACGTGCTGCCTTCGTTGAACCTGGCCTGGGACGTGGCCGAAGACGTGGTGCTGCGCTTCGGCGCCGCCAAGACCATGGCGCGGCCGACGCTGGCGTACATGTCACCGAGCGTCAGCGGCGGGCCCACCCAGTACTTCGACGACGGCCGCACCTTCTCGATCAACCTCGGCAACCCGAAGCTGGATCCGTTCCGTTCGACCAACGTCGACCTCAGCGCGGAGTGGTACTTCGCCGAAGGCGCGATGCTGTCCGGCGCGGTGTTCTACAAGGACATCGACAGCTACGTGCAGCGCACCCGCCTGCTGACCACCTGGCAGGACATGGGCTATTCGCTGGACCTGCTGCCCGCCGGCTTCGCCGCCGACACCCTGTTCAACGTGCAGAGTTACTACAACACCGAAGGCGGGCCGCTGAAAGGCTACGAGCTGACCTACCAGCAGCCGTTCACCTTCCTGCCCGGGTTCTGGAGCCGCTTCGGCATCCAGCTCAACTACACCCACGTCGGCTCGAGCATCAAATACCTGTTCAGCAGTGCCGCCGGCAGCAATACGCGCATCGAGACCACGGTGACCGAACAGGACCTGGTCAACCTGTCGCCCGATTCGTACAACGCCACGCTGTACTACGACGACGGTCGCTTCAGTGCGCGCGTGTCGACCAGCTACCGCGACGGCTACATCAGCGAAGTGCTGAGCCAGGAAGGTGTGTGGGACCTGGATGGCAACGCATTGGCCACCCCGGATGTCACCGGCAAGCACAGCGTGCGCAACGTTGATTTCAACATGTCCTACCGGATCACCGACAAGCTGTCGATGACCTTCGAGGCGATCAACCTGCTGGATACCGAGGACAGCCGCTGGGTGGACTCCGCGCTGCGTCTGCAGGACCGCTACACCGTGACCGGACGGCAGTACTACGCCGGCCTGCGGTACCGGTTCTGATGGTGCGCTGGCGCTGATGCGATCGCTCCTGCGCCATGGCGTGCTGCTGCTGGCCCTCGCGGTGACGCCGGCATTGGCCGGCACCGCCGCGCCGGACCCGGTGGCGGAGAACATACTGCTGCTGCAGACCGCCTCCGGCGGCTGGTCCAAGCATTACCAGCGCAGGGCGGTCGACTACGCGCACGTGTTCACCGATGCGGAACGACAGGCGCTGCGCTCGCCGGGGCGCAGCGACGATGCCACCATCGACAACCGCGCCACCACGCAGGAAATCCGCTACCTCGCCGATGCCTGGGCACGCACCCGCGATGCGCGCTACCTGGATGCCGCCAGCCGCGGCGTGGAGTACCTGCTGGCCGCGCAATACCCCAACGGGGGCTGGCCGCAGTACTACCCGGACCGTTCGCTGTACCGGCAGCAGGTGACCTTCAACGACGATGCCATGACCCGCGTGCTGGACCTGCTGCAGGACGTGGTGGAAGGCAAGGGAACGCTGGTCGCGCTGACCCCGCGGTACGCCGACCAGGCCGGGCAGGCGCTGGCCCGCGGCCTGGACTGCGTGCTGGCGACCCAGGTGCGCCTGCAGGGAACACCGACCATCTGGGCGGCGCAGTACGACAGCGACAGCCTGCAGCCGGCAAAGGCGCGAGCCTATGAACTGCCTTCGCTGGCGGTGGCCGAATCGGTCGGGGTGATGCGCCTGCTGATGCGCCAGACCGATCCGTCGCCGGCCGTGCTTCGAGCCGTGGAGGATGGCGCGCGCTGGTTGCAGGCGCACCGGCTGCCCGACCTCGCCCGGCGCAAGGTCGCCGCGGTCGACGAAGAGACCGGGCAGGACGTGCTGATCGTGGACGAACCGGGCGCCTCGCTGTGGGCACGCTTCCATGACCTGGAAACGCAGCAGCCGATGTTCGTCAACCGCGCCGGCGAGCAGGTCGCACGTTTCACCGACATGCCCAACGAACGCCGGGTCGGCTACGCCTGGCACGGCACCTGGCCGCAGGCACTGCTGCAGGACGAGCTGCCGCGCTGGCGTGCGCGGCACGCGGCGGCCTTGCAGGCGATGCAACAGCAGGGGCCGCCGCGCCCCTGGCGGGTTGCCGCCGATGGGTCCGGTGACTTCGCCACGCTGCAGCAGGCATTGGATGCGGTGCCGCAGGGCAATGCGCTGCGCCAGCTCATCGTGCTGGGCCCGGGCCTGTACCGTGGCGTGGTGCGGGTACCCGCCGCCGCGTCGCACGTCACCCTGCGCGGGGCAGGCGCCGGTGCAACGCGGATCAGCTGGGACAACCACGCCAAACGCATTGATCCGGCAACCGGAGCCGCGTTCGGCACCAGCGGTTCGGCAACGCTGTTCGTGCATGGCGATGCCTTCATCGCCGAAGACCTGACCATCGAAAACACCGCAGGACCCGTCGGCCAGGCGCTGGCGCTGAGCGTGCGGGCACCGCGCGCCGGTTTCCGCAACGTCCGCCTGCTGGGCCATCAGGACACGCTGTATACGCACACCGGCAGCGTCGTGCACTTCAAGGACTGCTACATCGAGGGCAGCGTGGACTACATCTTCGGCGGCGCCACCGCGCTGTTCGACGACTGCACGCTGTTCTCCAAGGGCGGACACGGCTACATCACGGCCGCCTCGACCCCGCAGGACCAGCGTTTCGGCTACGTGTTCCGCCGTGCCCTGGTGCGTGGCGAAGGCGTGGCGACGACCTGGCTGGGCCGTCCCTGGCGCGACCATGCGCGGGTGGTGTTCGTGGACAGCGACCTCGGCGCGAACGTGGTCGCCGCAGGCTGGCACGACTGGAACAAACCGCAGGCACGGGCCACGGCCTTCTATGCCGAGGCACGCAGCCGCGGACCGGGTGCGGCGGCCGCCGCGCGCGCGGGCTGGAGCCGGCAGCTGGATGACACCGCCGCCGCCGGCTACACCCGGCAGGCGGTGCTTGGCGACTGGAACCCCTTCGATGTCGATTGAAGGTGATGCACCCTGCAGGCTGTTGCTGGCCTGCGCTTTCATGCAAACGTAGGAACGACCGATGACCGATGCAATGCTGCGTACCTTCCTGTTGGCCGGCTCCCTGGGCATGTTGGCGGCCACGCCCGGCGTGCACGCGGCAGCCGGAGCGCGCGGCGATGGCCTGCTGTTCCACGTCTCGGCCGACGCCGATTTCACCGCCGACCATGCCGAGGGTGAGGCGGTACCGAACTTCAGGGACAAGGTCCGGCTGGTCGCCGATGGGGCACGTGGCAATGCTATCGAATGGGACGACGACGGCGTGCTGTCGTGGAACGCGCCCGGCAACATCCACGCCCAGCGCGGCACGCTGTCGTTCTTCTGGCGTTCGCGCTACCCGGTAGGCGAGGCACCTTTCGTGATCTTCCGCGTCGGGTACGCGGACCACAGCAGCTGGGACATGGCGTGGCTGCGGATCGACTGGAACGGGGAGGGCTTCGATGCCTTCGTCACCGACGCAAACCTGGCGCGCACGCGCGTTTCGTTCAAGCTGGACGCCCGGCCGCATCCGGCGCAATGGAAGCACCTTGCCTTTGCCTGGGACGAGACCGCCGGCGTGCGCTTGTACGTGGATGGCCGTGAAGCGGCGCGCGTGGACACCACCGCCGATTACGATGCCGCGCTGGACCAGCTGGGACTGGCGGGCCGGGTGATGGCGCCCTACCAGGTGCAGAGCCGCTACAACTTCCTGCGCGGCAGCGATTTCGATGAGATCCGGGTCCACGACCACATGCTGGATGCTGCCGCGGTGGCGGCGCTCGCCGCCGGCAGGTCCCCGCGGTCGGTCGACGGCGCGCAAAGCGTGGCCGGTGACGCGCGCGCGGCATGGCTGCATCGTTTCGGCTGGGAAGGGGCGGCACCTCCGGCGTTGGCGGCCGATGGAACGCGCATCCGCAAGGTGGAGTTCGCCGACACCAAGGATCTCAAGCAGTGGATGTGGAAGGCCACCGACGGCATCGCCGAAACCACCTGGCCTGGCGTCTACAACCGCTCGCGCCTGCCCGGCCGCAACGACTATTTCCAGCTGCCGGACTGGAACACCTACGTGGAAGCCGGCCAGCACCTGGACCTGACCGTGCCGACGGATGAAACCGTGAACCGCATCGAGGTGCGTGGCGCGGCGTTCGGCTCGCTCGCCCACGGCCCCGATGCGGCCAGCGCCAGCACCGTGCTGATGCAGCGCCCGCGCGGCGTGGTGCGCAGCGTGGACGACATTCCCGCCCAGCGCGGCGGCGTGCTGCGCTTTTCCAACGTGGAACAGGAAACGCCGATCCAGGAGATCTGGGCGTACCACGTGGAAACAGGCGCCGAGCCCGAAGGCAGCGTCAAGCAGACCTACCTGGTGGACAGCCAGGCGCTGCCGGACTACACCAACCTGGACAGCCTTCGCCACTACATCGATGGCCGCTACCCGGCGGCCGAACGCAGCACGGTGATGGCCCTGCCCAAAGGCGCCGGATCGCGCCGTCGCAGCGCCGACAGCCTGCCTGCGCAGCCGCGGCCGATCGTGCACGTGCTGATTCCTTCCGGGGTCGGCGATGCACCGGCCAACCAGCCGCTGATCCGCAGCTGGGCGCACAGCTGGGAAAACATGTATGACGGCCTGGATGGCGTAGCCATCGACCTGCCTGCGCTGGACCTGCCGGCCACCCACGATGGACTGATCCCGCTCAACATCCGCATCAAGGATCCGATCTGGCCGGCCCGCGACATGATCGATGTGTCGGTCTCGGTGCAGCCAGGCGTCAAGCGCACGCTGTGGCTGGACCTGCGCGACCGCATCCTCACCGCCGACAGCCTGTGGCTGAGCATCGCTTCGGCCGCACCGGGTTTCGATGCGGGCGCGCTCGATGGCGCCGAAATCCGCATGGTGTTCAAGCCCCGCCAGGAGGCCATCGCCGAACATGTCGCCGACCGCTTCAACCAGGTACGCGACAACTGGGGCTTCCTGGTCGAGGAACACACCACGTCCAAGCGCCAGCGCCTGTATGCGCGCGTGTACGCCGACCTGAGCGACCTGCTGCGGGTGGACCCGGAGCATGAACTGGGCCGTCTGTACTGGAACTACATCAGCTACAACAGCCAGGGCAAACCGCCGTTCACCGCGCCGGCCGTGCCCAAGGGCGTGCCGGCCTGGGCGTTCAACCAGGTGCAGGACCTTGCCCACGTACGCCGCTTCATCGACTGGTGGATCGACAATCGGCAGGTCGCCTACGGCGACTTCGGCGGTGGCATCTCCGACGATTCCGACCTCACCCAGCAGTGGCCCGGGCTGGCCCTGATGGGCGTGCAGCCGGACCGCCTGAATGCCTCGCTGACCGCCCTGTCCGACGCGGTGTACCGCAATGGCATGTTCAGCAACGGCCTGAGCACGATCGAGACCGATGAACTGCATGCCTACGAAGAAGGCATCAACACCAACAGCGCCATGCTGTACCTCAACTGGGGCGATCCGCTGACCGTGGAGCGGCTGATGGAAACGGTGAAGGCCTTCGACGAGAAGATCATCCTGCCCAACCCGCAGGGCCACCTGCTGTTCTCCAGCAACTGGTTCGGTGGCAACAAGGTCTACCGCGAACCGAACTGGCAGTGGCAGAAGCCGTATTCGTTCCCGGTGCTGCATCCGGCGTTCCTGCTCGGCCAGTTCAATGCCGATCCGAACAGCCGGCGGCTGGTCACCGGCCTGGCCGATGGCTACCTGGCGCACGCCTATACCGATGACAAGGGGCGCTGGGCGCTGCCCAACGAGATCAACTGGGCGACCGGGCAGACCCGTGGCGGCGAGCTCAACAACGGCTCCGGCAGCGGCGACATCATGCATGCGTTCTGGGCCGCATGGCGCTGGAGCGGTGATGACAAGTACCTGAAGGCGCTGGACTACCGGGTGGAGCGTGGCGGTCCCGGCGCGCTGTCCAACCTGGGCGAAAACTACGTGGAGGTACTGGGCCGGCAGCAGGACTGGTACCCGAAGCTGACCGCCGATGCGAAGAGCGGCAAGACCGGCTTCGCCAGCCTGATGGCCTGGCAGGCCAGCGGCGATACCGGCTACATCGAAGCCCTGCACGCCGACGGCATCCAGGCCAAGGCGCAGCGCGAGTACATGAACACCGAAGGCCACTGGTGGTCGGACCGGGTGGAAGCACCGAGCGAGTTCCTGCAACGCGCGCGGTTGGGCGGCATCGCGCTGAAGCGCAACCAGAGCTGGCCGGGGCATACGGTGAGCTGGCGCTTCGACCGCGATGAAGCGGCCGAACAGGTGGCACTGCTGGTGCATGCGCCGTCACGCGAGCGCTTCACCGTGACCAGCCATAACCTGGGCAAGCGGGTGATCCATGCCGACATGACCGGCTGGAACGTGGCCAGTGGCACCTGGCGGGTGCGCAGCGGCGTGGATGCCGATGGCGACGGGCGCATCGACGGCACGCCGCGCGAGCGCGAGGTCGTGCTTGAGAGCAGCGCAAGCACCGCGCTGCAGTTCCAGCCGGGCCGCACCGAGGTGTTCGAGTTCGAACGGGTGCGCGCCGGTACCCCGGTGGAGCAGCGGGCCGACCTGGGCGTAGGCCGCGGCGACGTGCGGGTGGATGGCCGCCAGGTGCATGTCACCGTGCACAGCCTGGGCCATGTAGCCACCGGCGTGGGCGTGGCGGTGCTGGAAGATGCGCGCGGCCGCGAGATCGCGCGGATCGAGGTGCCGGCCATGGAGGCGCCGCTGGACCTGCAGCCGAAGACCACCACGGTGAGCCTGCCGCTGCCGTCCGGTGAGCGCAGCGGTCTGCGCGTGCGGGTGGGGCTGGCGGACGATGGCGAAGAGGTCACCCGCCTGAACAACACCGTCGCCGTGCCCTGAGGGGGGTGACGGCCGCTGGCCGTCACGCCTTCGCGCTCAGGCAAGGCTTGCGGTGACGAACTCGATGTCATCGACGATCAGGTAGCGCTTCCCGTACTGGGAGCGCGAGGGGGTGCCGACCGCGAGCACATAGGCGCCCGCCAGGTCTTCGAGATCGTCAACCCGGAAGCGACGCTTGAATTCGGGCCAGATGGAGCCCGGGATTCCAATGCTGATGTCGCCGCGTCCGCCGGAGTTCAGCCAGACGGTGCCGTCGCGCTCCCCCGCGTCGGTAACCAGGCCCCAGCAGCCGGCCAGCCGATCGAAGTGGTGGGGCTGCAGGGCAGGAAATTCGACGAAGAAATCGCGCAGGGTCCGGCCTTCGATCCCACCGATTTCGATGGCCTGGTCCGAGGCGCCGAACGCTGCCGAGCTGCGCAGGTGCTTGAGCAGCGTGCTCAGCCTGCGGTGCGTGCGGGCCGTGCGTTGACCGTCGCCGTGCAGGTGCCGACCGCCGCGCCGGCCCGGGTCCGCCCGACCGTCGTCCTGCAGGTGCGGCGCGCCTTGCACGGCACCGAAGTTGAGATCCACCACCAGCACGTCGGCGTTGTGAGTGATCGCCTCGTCCGGCCCGATCCCACTCTCCACGCGCAGATGATCTTCGGCGGCCATGCCGCAGCCGGGGGCGTGGGGGCGCGCACCGAAGCAGGCGGCGCGGCCACTAGCGGCCTTCTTGCGGAAGAACGCCTGCCGCCCGCAGCGCACGCAGGTCAGGTTGCGTCGCTTCGCTTCCAGGTCGGCGGGCGGCAGCTGCTGGAAGCGGACGGCGGTGTAATCGCCCCCGTCCAGTGTGCAATGCGCGATATCCATAACGTTCTCACTCCCTGCGTGTGTCTGTAAAAAATCCTACAGACCGCAAGGAGGTGGGAGGTTGCAGAAATCGATCACCGGCTGGACACCTCAGCCGCCGACTGAGGCAGGGACACTTGAGGTAGGGACGGCCGCTGGCCGTCCTTGCTGCGCCGGTCAGCTGTCGCGGTCCAGTTCCTGCACGCGTGGCTGGTACCAGCCATCGCCGAGCGGATCGAACACGGTGCTGCGCTCCATCGGACCCTGGTAGACGTGCAGCGATACCGCGATGTCCTGGCTGCTGGCGTTGCGCAGTGTGTGGTACTCGTGCGGAGGAATCAGGCTGCCGGCACTGCCCGTTTCGCCATACAGCACCGGCTGCGCCGCAAACCGCCAGCGCGGGCCGCGCTGTTCCAGCAGCGCATAGGGGGTAACCTGCAGGTCGCCACGCCAGACCCCTTCCACGCACCACATGGCATCGTGGTCGTGCAGCGGGGTGCCCTGCCCCGGCCCCCAGCACATCGCGATCACGCTGTAGCCCAGCGTCGTGCTGCGGTGCAGTTCGCGGCGTGCATAGCGGCCCTGCAGGGGCTGGTGGACGCAGGATGGCAGTTCGATCTCCGGATCATGGATCGCCTGCCGCAGCGTGTGCTGCAGCGCACGGGTGATCCCTTCAGCATCGCCCTGCCCGACCGCCGCATCCAGCGCCGTGATCAGGCGGTCTTTCCCGCGGAAGGCCGGTGGGGTGAAGTGCAGATCCATGCCTGCAGTCTAGGCGAGTGATGTCTGCGGAACGTTTGCACGGCGTTAATGGCAGAGCAGAGCGCCTGTTTCCGCATGCATCGGTCGCAGTAAAGGCATGAGCAACCCGAGTGGAGGGGTTGAATACGTCACGGCAGCAACAGGGGACGCAATGCGGGGACGCTGCGTGCAAGCTCTTCGGCGATGATCGTGGCGAACACATCCGCGCCCTTGTCGCCCAGGTGGGTGTAGTCGAAGGCGCGCTTGGCCTGCCCCATCCGTTCCAGCACCGCACGTTGCGCGGCGCTGCCAGCCGCGCTGGCGGGAGCGGCATCGACGGTCGTGCCGTTCAGTGCGGCTGCCACCTGTTCCTGCGATGCAGGCGACTGCGCCAGCTGCATCGCCAGTACCGGGCCCATCGCCTGCACCAGCTGCCGGCTGCGCGCGTGCAGGTCGACCAGCGGGACGTCCAGTTCGCGTGCAACGCCGCGTACCGCGTCCGCCCACGGCCCGAGGTCGTCGATCAGCTTCCCGTCGGCGAACTGGCGCCGGGTCAGCGGCGTGACCAGCACGGGTATCGCACCGGCGGCCCGTGCCTCGGCAACGTAACGGCGCAGGTTGTCGGGGAACTCCCGCTGCAGGTCGGTGGAACGTCCCGGTTTGCCGGGCTGGTCGTTGTGCCCGAACTGGATCAGCACCCAGGTGGCGACATAACCCGGTGTGCGCATCTCCGCGTCCACCACGGCCCATGAGCCTTCGGCGCGATAGTTGTAGGTGCTGCGGCCGCCGCGCGCCAGGTTGATGCACGCCGCGAACGAAACCAGGTGGTCGGCGCAGAACCGCGGCCCCCACCCGCCCTGCACGGCGGTGGTGGAATCGCCCACCAGGATGACCTTGCTGGCGCGGATCGGCGTTGGCGCCGGCCGCTCGGCGGGCGTCTGGGCCAGCGCTGGCAGCGCGATGCAGCAGCCCAAGGCAAGCAACAGGAGACGATGTCGGGTCATGCGCGGTAGTCCTCGGCGTCAGCGGAAAGGGTTGATCGGGCGGATGGAGCCATCGGGTTCGTGCACCAGTCCGGTGACCTTTGCATTGCGCAGGTGGGTGCGGTTGCTCAGCTGGGTGTCGTGGTAGAACAACTGCCAGTGGCCGTCCACCTGCACGATGGAATGGTGCGTGGTCCAACCCTGCACCGGCAGCAGGATGACCCCGCGCCAGGTGAACGGGCCCCACGGCGAATCGCCCACCGCATAGCTGATGGTGTGGCTGTCGCCGGTGGAATAGCTGAAGTAGTAGCGTCCTGCATGCTTGTGCACCCACGCCGCTTCGAAGAAGCGCCGTGCCAGGTCGCCGCCGGTGATCTGCGTGCCCTCCGGGGTCAGCAGCTGCACCTCGCGCGGCGCCGCGTCGAACTCCAGCATGTCCGCGCGCAGGCGTGCCACCCGCGGCGCCAGCGCTGGTGCATCGGGTTGGCCCAGGTCGGTGTCCCCCAGGGTGGCGTCGTAGCCCTGTGCAGTCCAACGCTGCAACTGCCCGCCGTGGATCCCGCCGAAGTACAGGTAATGCGCACCGTCATCGTCGGCGAACACGGCCGGATCGATGCTGTAGCTCTGCTGCATGGGCTGTGGCTGGGCGGTGAACGGGCCTTCCGGCCGCGTGCCGGTCGCCACGCCGATGCGGAACACGCCCTGCTTGTCCTTGGCCGGGAAATACATGAAGTAACGTCCTGCCTTGTAGGCCGCATCCGGTGCCCACAGCTGGTGCGCCGCCCACGGTACGTCCTCCAGTGCCAGCGCCAGCGGATGCACGGTGACCGGTGCCCCGATCCGGTCCATCGACAGCACGTGGTAATCCCGCATCGCAAAGCCCTTGCCGGGCTGGTCATCGGCCGCTGGTGCCTGGATATCATGTGAGCCGTACACGTAGATGCGGTTGTCGAACACGTGCGCGGACGGGTCGGCGATGAACGGCGAATCGACCAGCGGCGCATCGCGGAAGCGGGCCTGGGCAAGCACCACCACAGGGGCCATGCCGAGGATCAGCAGCAGCATGCGCAGGGGTGGCACCACGCCATGCGCGGCGTACTGCCGGGGTCGGACATGCATCATCATCAGCTCCTTTCAGCAGGAATCAGAACGTACCGCGTTGCAGGAACGGCGCCTGCCGGTACAGCTCGCGCTCGCCGCCACGCGGATCATCGGCCAGCGCGCTGCGCACATCGAACAGCAAGGTCTGGCGGCGCGGCAGGCCGTACGGTTCCCAGCGCGCCAGCCCGGCGTGGTTGGGGTCGCCATGGCGGGCGAACTGCAGCAGTGCGCTGCTCATCGTGGCCGCCAGTCCGCGTGCCTCCGCGCCATCGCCACTGCGTGCACCGGGCCGGGCGGTGTTGTCGAACACCAGCGGAATATCCAGCGTGTGGAACGCGCCCAGCCTGCCGCCGTCCAGCGGCGAGCCCCAGTCCAGCTGGTAGGCCCAGGTGGGCGCTGCACCGGCGTGCTGGCGCGCGCGCGCTTCCAGCTCTTCCACTGCTCCGCGCCATGAACGACCAGCGGTGGTGGCGGCGAAGAACACCTGCGACGGCGTGTAGTGCGGGTACATGCGGCGATAGGCCTCGATCACCCGTTCCGGGCGCAGGTCCACGTACTGCTCGCGTTCCAGCTTGGCCGGCAGGGTGTCCCAGGTGAGTTCATGGTTGGCCGGATCGTTGCCGAGGAACGCACGGGTTTCATCGCGCGTGTTGCCGATCACCATCGGGATGTGGGCGGACTGCGCGGGCGCTTCGGGGAAGAACGGGTGCACCGGCAGTACCGCATCATCCAGCACCGGCCCCACGTACAGCCCGCTGGTTTCAATCCGCGACGGATCGCGCGCCTTGCCGGCGGCCAGCAGCGCGGCTGGGGAAAGGCGCAGCAGCGCCTCGATATCGCTTGCGCCAGCGGCCTGCATGGCGATCGCGGTACGCTGCGCGGCGGCACGCGGACCGGCCGCGGTGACCTGCTGGCCACTCATCGTCCACGCGCGCTGGAACAGGCCCTTGGCCGCAGGCATGGCCATCAACGTGGCGATCTTCGCCCCGCCGCCGGACTGGCCGAACACGGTGATGTTGTCCGCATCACCACCGAACACCGCGGCGTGTTCGCGCACCCAGTGCAGGGCCTGCACCAGGTCCAGCTGGCCGACATTGCCCGAGGCGACCATGCGCGGATCACCGAGTGCCCCCAGGTACAGGTAGCCGAACAGGTTGAGGCGATGGTTGACCGTCACCACCACCACATCGCCGCGTCGGCACAGCGCGCCGCCGTCGTAAAGCGGGTCGCTGCCGGAGCCGTTGTTGAAGCCGCCGCCGTGGATGTAGAACAGGATCGGCCGCTTGCCGCCGTCGCCGAGCGCCGGCGTCCAGACATTGAGGAACAGGCAGTCTTCGCTGCCCGGCCCTTCGCCGCCACCCTGCGGCGCGGCCGCGCCGTACTCCAGGGCGTCGGCGATGCCGCGCCACGGCGCTTCGCGGCGCGGTGGCCGGAAGCGGTAGGCGGCCGTGTCGGCGCCATAGCGCAGCCCGCGGAACACGCAGGTGCCGTGTTCGCGCTGGCCGCGCACGCGCCCTCCGCGCACCCGCGCCAGTACCTGCTGGTCGGCGTGCAGGCCCGGTTGCGCCACTGCGGTGGGCAGCAGGGATGTGGCGGCGGCAGCGAATGCCCGGCGGGCACTGTCGCGCAGGAAGCGGCGGCGTTGCAGGTCGGCGGGGTCATCGTTCATGGGCGACCCTCCGGGGTCTGGATCCGGGTAGGGGCGTGCAGCCAGCGCTGCGCGATCTCCGGCCACAGGGCCGTGGTCGAACCCGCGGCGGCGCGCATGCCGAAGCCATGGCCACCGTGGGCGAACACGTGCAGTTCGTGCTCCACGCCTGCCGCTGCCAGCGCCCGCGCCATCAGCAGGCTGTTGTCGACGCTGACGACGCGGTCATCCGCCGCGTGCAGCAGCAGGGTGGGCGGCATGTCCGCGCGCACCTGCTCCTGCATCGAGTAGCGATGCACGCTGGCGGGGTCCGCATCCTGCCCGACCAGGCGCTGGCGGGAGCCGCTGTGGGCCTGCGCGCCCATGTCGATCACCGGGTATACCAGCACCGCACGCGAAGGCCGCGCGCTGAGCCGGTCGGTCGCGTCGGCCGCCGGGTAAGCGGGGCTGTCGAAGCCGGTTGCCAGCCGCGCGGCGACGTGCCCGCCGGCCGAAAATCCCATCACAGCGATGTCCTCGGCATCCAGTCCGCGGCTCGCTGCGGCGGCACGAACCACGCGCATCGCGCGCTGCGCGTCGGCGAGCGCCGCCTCGCGGTCGCGGCCGGGTTCGGGCAGGCGATAGCGCAGCACGAACAGCGTATAGCCACCGCGCTCGACCCACTCCGGCACCAGTTCGGTGCCTTCCTTGTCGATCACCACCCGCTGGTAGCCACCGCCGGGAATCACCAGCAGCGCCCTGCCATTCGGCCGTGTCGGGGCGTGCACCAGCAGCCACGGGGCGTCGACCTGGTCGACATAGCGATCAGGCTGGGCCGGGTCGGTGCTGCGCTCCACGACGTGCAGTCCGCGCGCGGGGGGGGACTCGCCGGGCACGTGGCCCGCCGGCCATAACGCGATGCGCTCGCCGGCGGCCTCGGTGGCCCCGGCGACGGGCGTCGGCGGTGCGCGCTGCGCTGCAGCGGCGGCAACCGCCGGGGACGCGGCCAGGGACAACGAACAGAGCAGCGAAAAAAGCGTGGATCTCATGCGGCACAAGGCTCCGGATGGACAGACAGGTGGCCCTTGGCCACTCCCCTCGTGCCTTCTGACGCACTGCACATTGCCAGATGACACCGGTTTACCATATACACGTCATCCGAACGCTGTCGATGCGCAGCGCAACAACGCCAAAGGGAGAGCCTCCTTGAGCAACGAACCCGGCAACATGGACCTGCCAACCGCACCGGCGGCCGCCGCCGATCCTGCCGCCATCGCCAGCGCCTTCACCGGCGCGCGCCGCGCAGGCGCATCACTGGCTGATTTCCCCGGCCAAGTCCCCGCCGACCTGGTCAGCGCCTACCACGTGCAGGACCTGGCGATCAGCCAGTGGGAGCATGAGGTGGTGGGTTGGAAAGTCGGCTACATCGCCGAAGAGCGCCGCGACATCTCCGGCGATGACCGTCTGCTGGGCCCGATATTCAACAATCGGCTGCAGAATGCTACCGGTGGAACAACGCTCGACATCGCCGTCTACGAAGGCGGTTTCGCGGCCGTGGAAGCGGAGTACGTGATCGAGCTGCTGGAAGACGCGCCGGCCGACCAGCTGGAGTGGACCCCCGAGCAGGCCGAAGCGCTGCCGGCCCGCCTGTACATCGGCGTGGAAGTGGCCAGCAGCCCGCTGGCCACGATCAACATCCTCGGCCCGCTGGTGGTGGTGTCCGATTTCGGCAACAACAACGGCCTGCTGCTGGGACCGGAAATCACCGACTGGACCACGCGCGACGACAGCGAACTGCGTGCCGAGACGTTGATCGAAGGCGAAGTGGTCGGCACCGGCGGCGCAACCCGCCTGCCCGGTGGTCTGCGCACTGCGATCGCCTTCGCCCTGGCGCGTTCGGCCAAGCGCGGTCGCCCGCTCAAGCGCGGTGAACTGATCGCCACCGGCAACGCGACCGGTATCCATGACATCCGCGTAGGCCAGACGGCAGTGGTGCGGTTCGCGGGTTTCGGAGACATTGCCTGCCGGGCCGTCGCTGCGGGATGACCGCAGCCGCCTGGTGAACACGCGCGGGAGGGCGCAGATGATCACACGTAGAAACTTCCTGGCCACCAGCCTCGGCGCGCTTGCCGCGCCGGCGTTGGTCGGCTGCAGCAAGGCCGGCGACAGCGTGGCCGGCGGCCACCTGCTGACCGCCACCGATGTGCATGTGGCGGACTATCCCACCGTGACTGCGGTGAAGTGGATCGGCCAGACGCTGGAACGCGAGACCGGTGGGCGCCTGCGCCTGCGCCAGTACCACTCCGGGCAGCTGGGCCGTGAATCCGAAGCGATCGACATGGCCCGCTTCGGCGCCATCGACATCACCCGGGTGTATTCCGGCGCGCTCAACAACGCCTTCCCGCTGACCCAGGCGCTGTGCCTGCCGTACGTGTTCGATTCCGTGTCGCACATGCGCGCCGCACTGGACGGCGGCGTGGCGGACGCGGTGCTGCGCGGCTTCGAAAGCCGCGACCTGGTCGGCCTGGCGATCTACGATTCCGGCGCGCGCTGCTTCTACAACACCAAGCACCCGATCGTGTCCCCGCAGGACCTGCGCGGCCTGAAGCTGCGCGTGGCCTCGTCGGACATCTTCATCCAGCTGATGCGCCTGTTCGGTGCCAACCCGACCCCGATGTCGCTGGGCGACACGTTCTCCGGCATGGAAACGCACATGATCGACGGTGCGGAAAACAACATGCGCAGCTTCCATTCCAGCCGGCATTTCGAAGCCGCGCACTACTGGTCGCAGAGCGATCATTCGTACGCGCCGGACGTGCTGCTGATGTCACGCGCCAGCTTCGACCAGCTGCGGCCGGACGATCGCCAGCTGCTGCTGGAAACGGCGCGCGCCTCGGTGAAGGTGATGCGTGAGCAGTGGGACGCTTCCGAAGATGCCGCGCGCAAGGCGGTGGTCGACTTCGGCGTCAAGACCAACGAGGTGGACCTGGCGGCCTTCCGCAAGGCCGCTGATCCGCTGCTGCAGGAGTACCTGAAGCAGCCCGAGCTGACCGCCATGGTCAGCCGCATCCGCGATCTCGCCTGAGGAACTCCGCCATGACCGACATGACGACGGGCACTGCCCCGATCGCCCCCGGCGCAGGACAGCGCCTGCTGGACCGCATCGCCGACTTCGCCATCTATATCGCCGTGGCCGCCCTGCTGGGGCTGGTGGTGGTGCAGGGCTGGCAGGTATTCGCCCGCTACGTGCTCAACGATTCGCCCAGCTGGACCGAACCGGTGACCCTGCTGCTGCTGAGCACGGCGATGAGCCTGGGCGCCGCCTGCGGCGTGCACACCAACCGCCACTTCGGCTTCTTCCTGCTGGCCGCGTACATGGGGCCGCGGCTGCGTCGCGCGGTGGATACCTTCGTGCAGCTGGTGATCGGCGTGCTTGGCGCATACCTCGCCGTGTTCGCGATGGTGCTGCTGATGGATGGCCTGGACACCAAGGCCGCCGGTGCCAACCTGCCGCAGAGCATCAACTACCTGCCGCTGTCGGTGGGCGGGGCGTTGATGGTGCTGTTCGCGCTCAACCGTGCCTGGCGGGTCCATTTCCCGCTCGCGGTGGTCGCCGTCGAAGACGCTGAAGGAGATCGTTGAACATGGGCATTACCCTGCTTTTCCTGGTATTCGCCGGCCTGCTGCTGCTCGGCGTGCCGGTTGCCTACGCGCTGGCGGCGGCCGCGCTGGCTACCCTGCTCTACCTGGACATTCCCAGCATCGTGCTGGTGCAGCAGATTTCCGCCGGCACCGGCTCGGCATCGCTGATCGCGATTCCACTGTTCATCTTCGCCGGTGAGATCATGATGCGCGGCGGCATCTCCGAACGCCTGATCGCGCTGGCCTCCTCGCTGGTGGGACGCATGCGCGGCGGCCTCGGCCAGGTCTCGATCCTGTCCTCGCTGTTCTTCGGTGGCGTGTCCGGTTCGGCCATCGCCGATGTGTCTGCGGTGGGCGGCACGATGATCCCGCAGATGGTCAAGCGCGGTTACGACCGCGACTTCGCCGTCAATGTCAGCATCACCGCCGCGCTGGTGGCGCTGCTGGTGCCGCCGTCGCACAACCTGATCCTGTTCTCGGCTGCGGCCGGTGGTGGCCTGTCCATCGCCGATCTGTTCGCTGCAGGCATCGTGCCGGCGCTGCTGATGACGCTGGCGCTGATGGTCACCGGCTACGTGGTGGCGCGTCGTCGTGGTTATGGCGTGGAAGTGTTCCCCGGCTGGCGTGCGGTGGCCCTGCGCATCTTCTCCGCCCTGCCCGGCCTGGGCCTGGTGGCCCTGATCTTCGTCGGCATCCGCGCCGGCATCTTCACCGCCGTGGAAAGCGCGGCCATCGCCGTGGTGTACGCGCTGCTGGTCACCACCGTGCTGTACCGGCAGCTGCCGTGGCGCGAGTTCTTCGGCACGGTCATCCATGCCGCCCGCAGCACCGGCGTGATCCTGTTCGTGATCGCCACCGCGGCCGTGTTCGGCTGGCTGCTGGCGTTCCTGCAGGTGCCGGTGGCCGCGGTGGACTTCCTGCAGTCCTTCGCGCACAGCCAGTTCATGGTGCTGTTGATGATCGTGGTGATGCTGCTGCTGCTGGGTACCTTCATGGACCTGGCGCCGATGATCCTGATCTGCACGCCGATCTTCCTGCCGGTGGCCAAGGCCTATGGCATCGATCCGATCCACTTCGGCCTGGTGCTGGTGCTGACCGGTGGCCTCGGCCTGGTCACGCCGCCGGTGGGCTCGGTGCTGTTCATCGGTACCGCCATCGGCAAGATCAGCGTCGGCGAAAGCATGCGCAGCATCTGGCCGTTCTGGTTCGCAGCACTGGGCGTGCTGCTGATCGTGACCTTCTTCCCCAGCCTGTCGCTGTGGCTGCCGCATCTGCTGCGTGCCTGATGTGGGGAGAAGGCGTGACGACCCGGGTCGTCACCTGTCCGAGCAAGCGTGACGACCAACGGTCGTCACCTACATGAGTTTCCTGGGAGGGAAAACGATGCAGTTCAAGCACACGTTGAAGATCCTGCTGGCCGGTGGCCTGCTGCTGGCAACATCGACCGTGGCTGCCGCCGAACCGGCGGCCGCGACGAACTGGAAACGCGGTATCGAGAACCAGCGCCAGGCTGATCTCGGCAACGGTACGTTCCTCAACCCGGTGTTTGCCGGTGACCGTCCGGATCCGTCGGTGCTGAAGGACGGCCAGGACTACTACCTGACCCTGTCCTCGTTCGATGCCTATCCCGGCCTGCCGCTGTGGCACTCGCGCGACCTGGTCAACTGGCAGCCGCTGGGCCATGCCATCACCAAGAATGTCGGCGCGATCTGGGCACCGGACATCATCAAGCATGAAGGTCGCTACTACATCTACTTCCCGGCACGCACCGGCGAGACGCGCAGCAACTTCGTGGTCTGGGCCGATGACATCAAGGGCCCGTGGAGTGAGCCGATCGACATCGGCCTGGAGAAGTACATCGATCCGGGCCACGCCGTTGGCGAGGACGGCAAGCGCTACCTGTTCCTGAGTGGCGGCGACTACGTGCAGCTGGCCGACGACGGCCTGAGCGTGGTCGGCACTCCCAAGCACGTCTACGGCGGCTGGAAGTACCCGGAAAGCTGGGACGTGGAGGCGTACGCGCAGGAAGGCCCGAAGATCAACTTCCGCGATGGCTGGTACTACATGACCACTGCGGTGGGCGGCACCGCCGGCCCGCCGACCGGGCACATGGTGATCACCGCGCGCTCGCGTTCGATCCACGGGCCGTGGGTGAACGCCCCGAACAACCCCATCATGCGCACCCGCTCCGCTGCAGAGCCGTGGTGGTCGCGCGGGCATGCCACGGTCATCGAAGGCACCGACGGCCGCTGGTGGATGATGTACCACGGCTACGAGAACGGCTATTGGACGCTGGGTCGCCAGGCGTTGCTGGAGCCGATCGAATGGACCGCCGATGGCTGGTTCGTGGCCAAGGGCGGCGATCTCGGCCAGCCGCTGCGCAAGCCCTCCGGCGAATCGGTGGGCCAGCACGGCATGGCCCTGTCCGATGCCTTCACCGGCAGCAGGCTCGGTCCGCAGTGGTCGTTCTTCAACCCCGCGCAGGACGAATACAAGCGGCTGGGCTTCAGCGGCAACGGACTGGTGCTGCAGGGCAAGGGCGAAACCCCGCGCGACAGCTCGCCGCTGACCGCCATCGCCGGTGACAAGGCCTACCAGTTCGAGGTGGAAATGGACGTCGCCCCCGGCGCGGTCGGCGGCGCCCTGCTGTACTACAGCGACCGCCTGTACGTGGGCGTTGGCAGCAATGGCGAGAAGTTCATCATGCACCGCTACGGTGAAGAGCGCCCTACCCGCCTGACCCCCAGCAGCACCGGCGGCAAGCTGTGGCTGCGGGTGACCAACAACCGCCACATCGTCACCATCCACTCCAGCACCGACGGCCGCACCTGGGAGAAGTACCCGGTTCAGATGGAAGTGTCCGGTTACCATCACAATGTGGCGGGCAAGTTCCTGGCCCTGAAGCCGGCGCTGTACGCGGCCGGCGACGGTGCGGTCACCTTCCGCAACTTCCGCTACCGCGCGCTCGACTGAGCGCGCGGCTAGAATCCCCGGACCCCTCGAGTCGAAGACATGTCAGTGCGCAACACGAACGATGCCGCCAAGCCGGCAGGAATGAAAGGCAAGGCGGCAACGATCAACGACATCGCGCGGCTGTCTGGGGTGTCGAAGAAAACGGTTTCAAGGATCATCAACAACTCCCCGCTGGTGCGCAAGGACACGCGCGAGAAGGTGGAAACGCTGATGCGCGAGGTCGGCTACACCCCCGACCCGCTGGCGCGCGGGCTGGCCTTCCGGCGCTCGTTCCTGATCGGGATGGTGTACGACAACCCGACCGCGCAGTACATCGTGGACATGCAGTACGGCGCACTGGACGCGCTGCGCGGGTCCAGCTTCGAACTGGTGGTGCATCCCTGCGACAGCCGCAGCCCCGGCTATATCGAGGGCGTCTGCCGCTTCGTGCAGCAGCAGAAGCTGCATGGGGTGATCCTGGTACCGCGTGCGTCCGAAGACCAGGCGCTGGCCGATGCGCTGGAGGAGATCGGCTGCCGCTTCACCCGCATCGCCTCGCTGCCGCTGGATGAAACCTCGCAGATGGTGGTCACCCATGATCGCGATGGCGCCGCCGAGGCGGCCGATTACCTGCTGTCTCTCGGCCATCGCGATATCGCACTGGTGACCGGCCCAAGTGCCTACCGTTCGGCCCATGAACGCACCTCCGGCTTCATCGAAGCGCTGGCCAAGCGCGGCATCGAGCTGCCCAAGGACCGCATCGTCGAAGCCGGTTACACCTTCGAATCCGGCGTGGCCGCTGCGGAAAAGCTGCTGCTGGGCAAGAAGCGCCCGACCGCCATCTTCACCGGCAACGATGAAATGGCCGCCGGTATCTACAAGGTTGCGCTGCGCGCAGGCATCAACATCCCGCGCGAACTGTCGATCATCGGCTACGACGACAGCCCGCTGGCTTCGCGCCTGTGGCCGTCGCTGACGTCGGTACGGCGGCACACGCGCGATACCGGACGTACCGCTGCGGCGATGCTGATCCAGCCCGATGGCCAGCCGACGATGCAGATCGCCAGCGTGCGCCCGCACCTGATCGTGCGCGATTCCTGCCAGCCGCCGCAGGACGAATAAGCCGAAAACCCCCGCCCCGCAATGCCGACACAGCACCTTGCGGTGCAAAATGACACCGGTGTCCAAGGCCGCTAGAATGGCCGCCACACCGCGCCGGCGCCGAGTCATCGGCCCGTCCCCTGCTCTGGAGAAGCCATGTACTGCAAGACCCATTACGCCACCCATCCCGATGCCATCAAGGGCGCCAGCAATGACGACCTGCGCGACCTGTACCTGCTCGATGGCCTGTTCAACGCCGATGCGGTGACCCTGAAGTACACCCACTACGAGCGCTTCGTGCTCGGCGGCGCGGCACCGGTCAACGGCCCGGTTTCGCTGCCCAAGCAGACCGAACCGGCCTCGGCCGCCGGCCACGCCTTCCTGGAACGTCGCGAGCTGGGCGTGATCAACGTCGGCAGCGGCAGCGGCACCATCACCGTCGACGGCACCGTCTTCACCCTGGGCCCGAAGGATGGCCTGTACGTGGCCATGGGCAGCGAAGACGTGGTGTTCGCTTCGGACGATGCCGCCAACCCAGCGCAGTTCTACCTGGCCTCGACCCCGGCGCACGCGCGTTTCGAGACCAAGGCGCTGTCGATCAAGGACGCCGTGGCACTGGACCGTGGCGCGCTGGAAACCAGCAACGAACGCACCATCTACCAGTACATCGTGCCGGCCACCTGCCAGTCCTCGCAGCTGCTGCTGGGCCTGACCGTGCTGAAGCCGGGCAGCGTCTGGAACACCATGCCGCCGCACCTGCACGACCGCCGCAGCGAAGTGTATTTCTACTTCGACCTGGGCCAGAACGATCGCGTGTACCACTTCATGGGCGAGCCCGAAGCGCAGCGCCACATCGTGATCCAGAACAACGAAGCGGTGGTGTCGCCGCCGTGGTCGATCCACATGGGCGCCGGCACCAGCAACTATGCCTTCATCTGGGCGATGGGTGGCGAGAACCTGGATTACACCGACATGCACGTGCTGGACATCTGCCAGCTCAAGTAAGGCATCAGCAACGCCGCCGGCCGCCGCGCCGGCGGCGGTCCGTCCCTCGTGCGACCAACGCACGTATCCACAAGGAATGCATCAATGGCTAATCCGTTCAGTCTGGAAGGCAAGGTCGCGCTGGTCACCGGTGGCAACACCGGCCTGGGGCAGGGTATCGCCGTGGCACTGGCTGCCGCAGGCGCCGACGTGGCCGTGGCCGGCATCGCACCGCCCACCGACACCGTGGCGAAGATCACCGCGCTGGGCCGCCGCTGCCTGGCCCATCGAAGCCAACCTGGTCAGCATCGAGCCGGTCGAGCGCGTAGTGCGCGAAACCATCGACGGCCTCGGTGGCCTGGACATCCTGGTCAACAACGCCGGGCTGATCCGTCGCGCCGACGCGGTCGACTTCACCGAGCAGGACTGGGACGACGTGATGAACGTCAACATCAAGTCCGCGTTCTTCATTTCGCAGGCGGCCGGCCGGCATTTCATCGCCCAAGGCCACGGCAAGATCATCAACATCGCTTCGATGCTGTCCTTCCAGGGCGGCGTACGCGTGCCGTCCTATACCGCCAGCAAGAGCGGCATCGCCGGCATCACCCGCCTGCTGGCCAACGAATGGGCCGGCAAGGGCATCAACGTCAATGCGATCGCCCCGGGTTACATGGCGACGGACAATACCGCCGCCCTGCGCGCCGATGCAGACCGCAACAAGTCGATCCTGGAGCGCATTCCGGCCGCACGCTGGGGCAACCCGGAAGACCTGGCCGGTGCGGCGGTGTTCCTGGCCTCGTCGGCGTCGGACTACGTCAATGGCGCGGTACTGCCGGTCGATGGTGGCTGGCTGGCGCGGTAATCCGCCAACCGTGTGGGTGACGACCGTTGGTCGTCACTCCGGCAATCCGCCGAGCATGGCTCGGCGCTACCAGAGGCCCCGCCGATGCTGCGCCTGACGCTGTTGTTGTTGCTGTCGTTCGCTGCTACCGCACACGCGGCGCCGCAGCGGGTGTTCATTGCCGGGGATTCCACGGCGGCCGAATACGGGCCGGAGCGGGCGCCGCAGGCGGGCTGGGGGCAGATGCTGCAGAGCTACTTGGATCCGGCGCGCATCGAGGTGCGCAACCACGCCAAGGGAGGGCGCAGCACGCGCAGTTTCATCGCCGAAGGACGGCTGGACGCCATCGCCGGCGAGCTGCGCAATGGCGATGTGCTGCTGATCCAGTTCGGCCACAACGATGCCAAGTTCGAAGACCCCGCGCGCTACACCGATCCTGCCGGTGACTACGCCACGTTCCTGATGCGCTACGTGCAGCTGGCACGCGACACCGGCGCCACGCCGGTACTGGTCACTCCGGTGGCACGCCTGCTGTACGACTTCGGTTCGCTGCTGGACACGCATGGGGTCTACACCCTGGCCATGAAGCAGCTGGCCGCACGCGAGGACATCGCGCTGATCGACCTCAACGACCGTTCCACGCGCTGGATCCGCGCGCTGGGCGAGCAGGGCGCCAAGCCGTACTTCCTGTTCGTTCCGGACCAGCAGAAGGCCGATGGCACCCATTTCAGCACGGCCGGTGCGCATGCGGTCGCCTGCCTGGTGCTGCGCGACTGGGCCGAACTGCAGCCGACAGTGAAGCCGGCGCTGGTGCGTGACATCGACTGTGACGTGGGCGACACGCAGCGGGAGGGGTCGGATTCCATTTCCCGCCGGGCAAAGGAACCTGACCGCTTCGGTTCGCAGGTAGTGCATGAAGATGCCATCGCACGCGCGCAGCCAGGACCCCATGGCGGCGCCGGCCCGACCACCGCGTATCCGTTCTTCGCCGATGCCGAAGGCCTGCCGTTCGTGCTGCGCAAGCGGGTGCTGCACAAGGGCGCCGGCATCGGCCTGCACCCGCAGCACAAGGACGAGATCTACTACATCGTCAGCGGGCAGGGCAGTTACGTGCTGGACGGGAAGCAGCATGACGTACGCGCAGGCCACGCGCTGCTGACCCGCGCAGGCAGCATGCATGCGCTGCAGCAGGTGGGTGATGGAGACCTGGTGCTGCTGCTGGCGTATCCACGCTGACGTCCCCGACCGATGACCGGTAGCGCCGATCCAGGGTTGGCGAGCGCAGCAGAGGCTCTCCAGCGTAACGGGCCTCAGGCTGGCCGCGCGACGTGGGTCACCAGATAGCGCTTGACCCGATGCGAGCCCGGCGACATCAACGCGCGGGCATGCAGTGCGATGGCGCCTTCCTGGCCCAGATTGTTCTGGTGCAGCGACCAGGTGATCAGCGAGCGCTGCGCCATGTCCAGTTCGTCAACCACCTGGAATGAGACCACGCGGCGCTCATCGTGGCTGTAAAGCTTGCCCCACTCACTGAGGGTGTTGTAGCGGGTCACGTGCCCGAGCACCGGCGCATCCAGGTCCTCGACGACAGGCTGAAGCTGGCGGATGGTCTGGTTGTCGAAGCGCGCCAGCACCTGGCCGCGGGGGCGCATCACCGTCAGGGTCATTTCCGGCGCCTGCGCGATCGGGCGATGCGCTTCCAGCAAGGCGGTTTCCAGCGCGGCCGGCAATGCACCCATGGTCGGTTCGATGCGCTTCTGCAGCGCCACTGTCTGTGCCTCGTCGGCGTCGTTGCCGATCGCCTCATTGAAGGCGTACTTGATGAAATCGTAGGCGACGCCGGTGGCGACCAGCTCAGTGAAGCTCATCACCAACTCGTACACGAAGCTGCCACGCTTGGGCGGCGCAAGAAACACCTCGACCCCGCTGGCGGTATCGCCCTGTGTCTTTACTTCGTCGTTGAGCAACGCATGCAGCGTGATGTTGAGCGAGCGTGCGATGCCGGTCAGTGCCCGCGCCGCATCGTAGGCATCCAGCACATGGCTATCAGCCGAGCCATGCTCGAATTGAAATTTGATTCTCAGCGTCGTCATCCTGCTCCGCGGAAAGGCGCCATAAGCGACGCATATGGGTGCGGGACGATTAGATAGACGGTGCCAACATATGGCTTTCAAGAATCGCGCACGCTACGCACGGCGGCGACCCACGGTCGCCACCAGCCCAGCGCACGATCACCCCACTCAGACGTCGCCGCCGGTCGCCCAGCCTGCGCCGGTGCCGCGCTGGAACACGCGGTCGTCCGCCTGCACCTCGCCGGCCGGCAGCTGCGGCTGGTCCGCCAGGCTGGCGTAGATCGGGGTGAAGTCCGGTGCGGTGGCCTGCATCAGCTGTTCGAAGCTGTCGATGACGAAGTAGGTCTTCTGGAAGGTATCGATGCGGTACCGCGTGCGCATGATGCGTTCCAGGTCGAAGCCGATCCGGTTCGGTGCCGGCGACTCCAGCGAGTACAGCGATTCGCCCTTCGACGACACGATGCCGGCGCCGTAGATGCGCAGTCCATCGGCGGTGTTGATCAGGCCGAATTCGACCGTGTACCAGTACAGCCGGGTCAGGTTCTGCAACGCGTCCGGGCCCAGCGCATGGGCTTTCACGCCGCCGCGTCCGTAGGCTTCCATGTAGTCGGCGAACACCGGGTTCATCAGCAGCGGCACGTGACCGAACAGGTCATGGAACATGTCCGGTTCGGCGATGTAATCGATCTGGTCGGGCCGGCGGATCCACCACGTCACCGGGAAGCGCCGGTTGGCCAGGTGATCGAAGAAATCCAGTTCCGGCAGCAGCCCTTCGACGCCGACCAGGGTCCAGCCGGTGGCCGCCGCCAGTGCCTCGTTGAGCTGCTCGAAGCGCGGGATCATGTCCGCGCTCATGCCCATGGCGTCCTGCGCATCCAGGAACTCCTGGCAGGCACGTCCGTTCAGCAGGTCGCGCTGGCGCTTGAACAGGGTGCTCCAGGTCGCGTGGTCGTCGGCGCTGTAGCTGTCCCATGGCTGTTCCACCACGGCGGTGGTATAGACCGGCACATAGCCCTTGTCGGTCTGCTGGTGCTCGACGCGGCGGGGGGGGGTCTGGTCCATGGGAGGGCTCCATTCGGGTGTCTGACGATGCTAGGGCAGGGATCGCGCAACAGGGTTGCAAAGTTGCGTGTTGAGGGCGTTCTGGCGCAATATCGTTGCGTCCATCCCGTGTTGCGAGGCAGCAATGGCAGGTGAAGTCCAGTTCGACCGCACGGATCTACGCCTGCTGGCCGAGATCCAGCGTGATGGCCGCGCCACCAATGCCGAACTGGCGACGCGGGTGAACCTGTCTCCTTCGGCCTGCCTGCGCCGCCTGCAGCGGCTGGAAGGCGAGGGCGTGATCGCCGGCTATGGGGCGCGGCTGGAACCGAAGCACATCGGCCTGGGGCTGCAGGCCTTCGTGCGCGTGCAGCTGGAAAAGCATGACCAGGCGGCCATCGCGCGGTTCGCCGACAGCGTGCTGGAATGGGACGAAGTAGTGGCCTGCCATGCGCTCACCGGCGACATGGACTACCTGCTGCAGATCTACGTGCGCGACCTGGAGCATTTTTCCAGCTTCCTGCTGGACAAACTGCTCAATGCCTCCGGCGTGGCCGACGTCAACTCCAGCTTCGTGCTGCGCACCGTGAAACCCTTCCGCGCGCTGCCGTTGTCGCAGCTGGGCGGGTGAACCGGTTTGACGGCAGCCATGCGGTAGCCGAGCATCGTCGCCAGCAGTAGCGTCGAACCGGGGCGTTGGCTGCAGCACTTTTTTCGATCATCGACATGCCCGACACCGCGCCCATTACCGACACCACCCATTTCCTGCCACTGCGGCGGCGGACGTTGGCGCAGCACCTGGGCCGCGGCACGCCGTCGGCGACGCCGCTGGAACAGGCCGGCCTGTTCGCCGCGCAGCTGTGCCGCCTGCACGCCTATCCCGGGGCGCAGCTGGAACGCCTGCTTCACGATGCGTGCGCGCTGTTCGCCGCGGGAGACGGCAGTGCGGTCATCGCCCAGTTGGCGGGCATAGGTGGCGAAGGGCAGCCGGCCCTGGATGCGTGGCTGGCCGACCTGGCCATGCACGGCGTGCTGCTGGCATCGGACGAAGCGGTGGAGCGCTTCCTCGCCGCTTCGCCCGATGCGTATCCGGGTGCGGACTTCCAGGCCGCCTGCCAGGTCACCCTGGCCGAGCACACGATCCGTTACCCGGGCACCGCCGCGCCCGACGACGAGGACGAAGCGGGCGATCCCGAACCGGACCCGGACCAAGCGCCGCCGCGTGCGACCGGGGCGATCGAGCGCAACGGGCTGTTCACCAGCGAACAGGCGCGCGTGCTGCGTGCCATCGCCGCCAACCCGGATGAACTGATCGACCTGGACGCCTACGCCGGTACCGGGAAAAGCCACCTGGTGCTGGCGTTGATGGAGGCCCGGCCCGGCCGCTATACCTACATCGCGCCGTCGCGTGGTCAGGTCGAAGCCTTCCGCCCGCGGCTGCCCGCGGAGTCCGGCACGCGGCTGCTGACCCAGATCGAACTGGCCAACCTGATGGTGCAGCAGGCCGCCCGCAGCGGCCGCGGCAACGGCTTCGTGCCGACCTACCGGCTGAGCACGGTCCCGGCCTGGGAGATCACCCGCCGGATCGGCCTGCAGGGCATCGGCCAGCGCGTGCCCGAGCAGGTGTTGATGACGGCCCTGGAGGGCATCAACCGGTGGTGTGCGTCGTCATCGCCGACGCTGCAGGCCGCGCATTTCGACCGTTCGCTGCCCTGGGCCATGCTCGACGCGGCGCCCTATGTGGCAGCCGCCGAGCACGTCTGGCACTGCATGTTCGATGCCGGCGTGCAGAAGGGCGGTTGCCTCAGCCTCAATACCGGGCACCTCGGCAAATGGCTGGAGCTGCAGGGCGTGGCGCCGCCGGTCGGGCTGGGCATGCTGCTGGTCGATGAGGCCCACGAACTGAGTCCGGCCTGGAAGCAGGTGCTGGCACGGCATGCGCCCGGCGTCGTCAGCCTGGGCGATCCGCACCAGCGGCTGGTCGGGCGCGCATCGCGCTGGTCGAGCGCCAAGGTGCTGGAAATGAGCCAATCGGTGCGCCAGGGCAGCCAGGTGGATGGCCTGGTCAACCAGTCACTGGCGCTGGATGACATCGGTGCGTCCAGCGAACGCTTCATGGGCGCCAGCGACCGCGCCACCGGCGTGCGCCGGTATGCCGCGTGGTCGCAGGTGCCGCAGTCCGGTGCACGCCTGTACGGGAGCCTGTGGCGGCTGCTGCAGGAAGCCCACCTGCTGGTCGCGCAGGGGGCGCGGGTGCATGTGCATCCGGCTTCACTGCGCCTGCTGCAGAAAGAAGCGCAGGCGCCGATCGATGCCTGGCGCAGCGTCGGCCGGGGCGAGTCGAGCCGGCGCTGGGAGGCCTTCGTGGACGCCTGCGAGGAGCGCGGGCAGGGCGATATTCCGGCGCTGTTTTCGGGTGGATTCGATGCAACCGCGCTGGAGCAGCTGCTGGCGGCGCTGCTGCCCGCGCAGGACGCAGGCATCACGCTGTGCCTGGCCCAGCATGCCAAGAACCTGCAGTTCGACCGGGTGGCGATGTCGGCGTGCTGTTTCATCACCGGCTACGAGACCCGCCAGGCGCACAGCCCGGTGCGCGCGGCCTACCTGGCGCTGACCCGTGGCAGCCAGCAGCTGTGGCTGCCGGGCGATGCGATGGAACAGCTGCAGCTGAGCGCGCAGCGCCATGCAGAAAGCCTGGAAACGCGGCGCATGGAAAAGCGGCGCGCCGCCGGGCATGTAAAGCGGTAACGATCAGGTCGTGAGGGACGTAACACGGTAGCGGCGGGGCCACCGCGTGACGACCAACGGTCGTCACCCACCACAGCACGGGTGCGCGGCACGACGGCCAGCGGCCGTCACTACCAACGGTCGTCACCCACCAGCGCAGGGGTGCGCGGCACGACGGCCAGCGGCCGTCACTACCAACGGCCGTCAGCAGTCGGCCTTGCGGCCCATCAGCCGGCCCACGCGCGACGGCTCCTCGCACTTCGGCTTGGGCGGCGGCGGCGGCGGCAGGGCGGCGGCGCGCGCGCGCTGGATCTGCTCGATCTTCGCGCGGATCTGCGGCATGGCCGCCATCGCGGCCTTTTCGCCTTCCAGGATCGCCTTGCCGCGCTGGCTGAAATCGGATGCGCCGATATCCAGCACGCGGGGCCGGATGATGATGTCCGCGCGTGCCAGTTCCTGTTCGCCCAGGCGCTGGCCCATGATCGCGATGGACTGGTTGACGATGCCCAGCATGCCGGTCGGCGTACGACCGCTGGCCTTGCTGGAGATATCCACGGCGATGACGAACTCGGCGCCCAGCTGGCGCGCCGCGTCCACCGGTACCGGGCTGACCACGCCGCCATCGACGTAATTGTTCTGGCCGATCTTCACCGGTTCGAACACCCCCGGGATGCTGCTGGAGGCACGCACCGCCTGGCCGACGTTGCCCCGCACGAACACCGCGCGCTCGCCGGTTTCCAGGTTGGTGGCCACCGCCGCGAACGGCTTGCGCAGGCGCTCGCCCGGCTTGTTGCCGACCTGCTGGTTGACGTAGTCCTGCAGCTTCTGGCCCTGCACCAGTCCGCCGGAGAACAGGCGCACGTCACGGATGCTGGCTTCGTCCAGCGCCACCGCCTTGGTCTGCATCTCGAACGCATCCATGCCGCTGGCGTACAGCGCACCGACCACGCTGCCGGCGCTGGTACCGGACACCACCACCGGCTCGAAGCCGTTGGCTTCCAGCATCTTGATCACGCCGATATGGGCGAAGCCCTTGGCCGCGCCGCCGCCGAGGGCGATGCCAATCTTCACCGGCTTGGCGGGCTGCACCACGGTGGGCGCAGGCGGCGGAGTGGGGCGGGCGTTCTCCCCGCCACAACCGGCCAGCAGGCCGAGCAGGGCAACGGACAGCATCACACGGGTGCGGGACAGGCTCATCGGCAGGCAGACGCAGCAGGAAAGGGCGCCAGCATAGCCGGTCGTGGTGGCCGCTGGCGGTCGATCTCCTGCACGCATTCAGCCGGTAGTGACGGCCGTTGGCCGTCCCTACCGTGCGCCAGCGGGCGCCACCGCCCTCAGAAGCGGTTGTCGCCGTCCAGCATCCGGCCCAGGCCGCCCAGCACCGAGCCTTCGCCGCGGTTCTGGCCGCCGCCCTGCGGCGCGGCCATCCACATCCGGCCGGCCAGGCGTGAGAACGGCAGCGACTGCAGCCAGACCTTGCCGGGGCCGGTCAGGGTCGCCAGGAACACGCCTTCGCCGCCGAACACCATGCTCTTGATGCCCGCTACCCGGCGCACGTCCATGTCCACGCTGGCGTGGTAGGCGACCACGCAGCCGGTATCCACGTCCAGCCGCTCGCCGGCGGCCAGTTCGCGCTCGACCACGCAGCCACCGGCATGGATGAACACCCAACCGTCGCCTTCCAGCTTCTGCATGATGAAGCCTTCGCCGCCGAACAGGCCGGTCATGATCTTGCGCTGGAACTGCACGCCGATCTGCACCCCGCGCGCGCCGGCCAGGAAGCTGTCCTTCTGGCAGATCAGCCGCCCGCCATGTTCGTCCAGCTTCATCGGCAGCACCGTGCCGGGGTAGGGCGCGGCGAAGGCCACCTTGGCCTTGCCGTGGCCGGTGTGGGTGTACAGGGTGGCGAACAGGCTCTCGCCGGTCAGCACGCGCTTGCCGGCCGACATCAGCTTGTCCATGAAACCGCCGCCCTGGCCACTGTGTGAGCCGTCGCCGAACACCGTATCCATCTGCACCGCCGAATCCTTGAACATCAGCGCGCCGGCTTCGGCGATGGCGCTCTCGCCCGGGTCCAGCTCGATCTCCACGAACTGCATTTCATGGCCCACGATGCGGAAATCGATGTCGTCCGCGCGCTGGCTGCGCGCGCCGTGGCCGGGAACCGGCGGCGGTGCGCTGGACATGCCGGGGGCCTCGCTGCGCAGTTCGGGTACCTCGCCGATCGCCATCCAGCCGCTCATGCCCTGGCACCAGGCCAGCGCGCGCGGATTGCCCTGGGCGAAGTGGCGTGCAGCCTGATCGTCGAAGGGGCCGACGCGGTCGGCCTGGCCGGGGACATGGAAGTACCACTGGTTCATCGCTGCGATTCCAAGGGGTGCGGGAATGCCGAGTCTAGCGGGCGGGCGAGGGCCGCCGCGACGGCCATGAACGCGCGGCATTTGCGGCAAGCGTGTTGTATTGCAACAATTATCTGGTAGCGCCGTTCCACCACCCCTCCCAACACAGCCTACCGCCATGTCCCCGAACCGTTCCGTCCACGACCGCCGACCGGTCGTGCGTCCGCTCGTTCTCGCTCTCTCCGCCCTGCTGCCGCTGTCCGCAGTTGCCCAGCAAGCTCCGGCCAGCAAGGATCCCGTCGCGCTCGATGCGCTGACCGTGACTGCCCAGCGCCGCGTCGAGAACGCCAAGGACGTGCCGGTGGCGATCACCGCGATCCAGGGGGAGAAGCTCGATGTCCTCGGTTCGGCCGGTGACGACATCCGCTTCCTGGCTGGCCGCGTGCCCAGCCTGAACATCGAATCGTCCTACGGTCGTGCCTTCCCGCGCTTCTACATACGCGGCCTGGGCAACACCGATTTCGACCTCAATGCGTCCCAGCCGGTGTCGCTGGTATACGACGACGTGGTGCAGGAAAGCCCGCTGCTGAAGGGCTTCCCGCTGTTCGACCTGGCCGGCGTGGAAGTGCTGCGCGGCCCGCAGGGCACGCTGTTCGGCCGCAACACCCCGGCCGGCGTGGTGAAGTTCGATTCGGCACGTCCGTCGCAGGACGCCGATGGCTACGTCAAGGTGGCCTACGGCAGCTATGACACCTGGAACGTGCAGGGCGCCTACGGCGGTCCGCTGACCAGCCGCTGGTCGGCCCGCGTATCGGCCCTTTACCAGCGCCGCGACGACTGGGTGACCAACACCCGCAGCAACGCACCGGCGCAGGGTTTCGAAGGCTATGACGAAGGCGCCGCACGCGTGCAGTTCCTGTACGAAGGCGATGGTTTCGAAGGCCTGTTCAACCTGCACAAGCGCAAGCTCAACGGCACCGCGCGCCTGTTCCGCGCCAACATCATCCAGCCGGGCAGCAACAAGCTGGTGGAAAACTTCGACCGCGATGAAGTATCCACCGACGGGCAGAACTTCTCCGACCTGGAAACCTGGGGCGGCAGCGCGCGCCTGAAGTGGGACCTGGGCCGGGTCACCCTGCACTCGATCACCGGCTACGAAACCGCCGAGTCGCTTAACCACGGCGACATCGACGGCGGCTACGGCGCGTCGTTCCTGGGCGCCGGCAACTACGGCCCGGGCTTCATCCCGTTCCCGTCCGAATCGGCCGACGGCCTGCCGAGCCACCGCCAGTGGACGCAGGAATTCCGCGTCGAATCCAACGAGTGGGGCCGTTTCGACTGGCAGGCCGGCGTGTTCTACTTCGATGAAGACGTCACCATCGACAGCTTCAACTACGACTCGCTGACCCCGGGCAATCCGCAGAGCGGCCATGCCGTGCAGCAGCAGCGCAACAAGGCGTGGGCGGCGTTCGCTTCCGGCGATTTCGACGTCACCGACCGCTTCAAGCTGCGTGCCGGCGTGCGCTACACCCAGGACAAGAAGGACTTCACCGCCAGCGTGCTGCAGGCCGTCGCCGGTGGCACGCCGGTCAGCGGACCGTACGTGGCCAACAGCGATGTCGACGACGTCAGCTGGGACCTGAGCGGTGTCTACGCGCTGACCGACAACGTCAACGCCTACGCCCGCGTGGCCAAGGGCTTCCGCGCGCCCTCCATCCAGGGCCGACTGGCCTTCGGTGGCGTGACCCAGGCCGATTCGGAGAAGGTGATTTCCTACGAAGCCGGCATCAAGGCCGACCTGTTCGACCGCCGTGCGCGCCTGGGCTTCAGCGTGTTCCGCTACGACGTGGATGGGCAGCAGCTGATCGCCGTCGGCGGCAGCAACAACACCGCCACCCTGCTCAACGCCGACAAGACCATCGGCCAGGGCTTCGAGCTCGACTTCGAGGCCTACCTGACCGACAACGTGCTGCTGACCCTGGGCAGCAGCTACAACGACACCGAGATCAAGGATCCCGACCTGGCGGTGGCGATCTGCGGCGGCGGCTGCACCATCACCGATCCGACCACGGTGATCAACGGCGGTACCTACGCGCTGGTGAACGGTAATTCGCTGCCGCAGGCACCGAAGTGGATCCACAACCTGACCCTGCGTGCCGGCTTCCCGGTCACCGATGCCAGCGAGTTCTACGTCTACACCGACTGGGCGTACAAGAGCGAGGTCAACTTCTTCCTGTACGAATCGCCGGAGTTCCGCAGCCGCAGCTCGCTGGAAGGCGGCCTGCGCCTGGGCTACAACTGGGATTACGGCCAGTACGATGTCGCCGTGTTCGGTCGCAACCTGACCGACCAGGTGCGTGTGGTCGGTGCGATCGACTTCAACAACCTGACCGGGTTCCTCAACGAGCCGCGTACCTTCGGCGTGGAGTTCACCGCGAAGTTCTGATCGACCGGAAAACGGGGTGGCGGCCCACGGTCGCCCCCCCTTGAGGGTCATCCACGGCGCGGATTCTTCCGCGCCGTTTTCATATCACAGCGCGCTCTGTGGCCGCACCTTCAGCACCGCTTCCTCGGCCGCGCAGTCGCGGCTGGACTGCTGCCCGGACCTGCGTGCGGCGTCGATTTCCCTGCGTGCCGCCAGCAGATCGCGCTGGAACACCGGGTTGTCGTGCAGCCGGGCGACGGCAGCGGCGCCCATGAAACGGCCTTCCAGGATGTCGCTCTGCCAGTGCACGTTGCACACCAGGCGGCTTTCCCCGTAGTTGCGTCCGCGCGCGATGATGGCATCGGCCCGGTCCGGGACGATTTCCGACAGCAGCAGCGCCCACGCCCAGCCGATCGACGTATGGCCGGACGGATAGGAGCCATTGCCGCGCAGGCCGGCTTCGTCTTCCGGGGTACAGGTCGGCTCGCCGTTGACCATGAACGGCCGCGGGCGCTGGTGGTGCTTCTTGGCCACGCGGGTGGCGGCACTGGCATCGATGCGGCTGCGTTCCAGCAGGCGGTACAGCGCCGGCGTGCGCTGCGCGTCCACGTCCAGGCCGATGGCGCAGGAGAACTGGTTGGCGCCTTCCGGGAAGCCGAGTTCGGCATCGCGCGTGGCCTGGGCGAAGCGTGGCGTACCGCGCAGCGCACGCGCCTCGCGGCTGACCTGTTCGTCCAGCGCGAAGCCGGCCGAGCCGGCCACCGGCGGCGCCGGCACCAACGCCAGGCTGGCAGGCACCGCGGCCGCCTCCAGGTAGCCCACCGCCTTGGTGGTGACGTTGGCTTCAACGGCGGTCGGCCTGCTGGCGGTGGCCGTGCATCCCGCCACGGACAGTGCGACGGCAAGCCAGGGCAGGGCGCGGCCAAGGCGGGGGATCAGGGACATGGGCAGGCTCGGAACAGGGGGCTCGCCGGCAATGATCGCAGTCGCGCTCGCCCTGCGGAGCGTCCGTCGCGCATACGGCCAGAACCGGCATGGTCCTCTGCATGAGCCGAAACCGCTTTTACATGTCGGGGATGTCCTTTTTCCCGGGGCAGCGCACAGACGTTCACCGGTGATCGCGCCGAGCATCAGGCCACCAACGGCGCGGGATCGGCCGATGACGGAGAAGCGCAATGCACAGCACCGCACGACGAAGTTTCGCACTGGCCCTGCTGCTGGGCTTGCAGCCCGCGCAGGCGGCCGAAGTCCTCGGCGTGGCCTTCGTGCACGGCACCGGCGTGCACACCAACGCCACCCGCGACTACTGGCAGCCGGGCATCATCGACAGCGTGCGCCAGGGCTTGCCGGACCGGCGCAACCATGTGGTCATCAGCTGCGATTTCGATCAGTACATGTGGAAGCCGAACGCCGCCGGCTGCCTCGCCGACCAGCTGACCGGCTTCATCGACCGCCGCGGCATCAGCCAGCTGGTCGTCATCACCCATTCCAACGGCGGTAACGTCATGCGCTGGATCCTGTCCAATCCAACCTACGACCGCCGCTATCCGAAGATCATCCGCACAGTGCGCAAGGTCACCGCGCTGGCGCCGTCTTCGGCCGGCACGCCGCTGGCCGATGCGGTGATCAACGGCAGCACCTTCGAAACCCTGCTGGGTTGGTTGCTGGGCAAGAGAAGTGACGCCGTGCGTCAGCAGCAGGTAGCCCACATGGCCACCTACAACGCGCAGAACCTGTATGGCAGCGCCGGTCGTCCGGCACTGCCCACGCCGTTCCGCGCGGTGGTCGGCAGCGATGTCGATTCGTCACCGACGGATACCGACAGTTACTGCGGGGGCTATGCCGCCAACCTCGGCCTGGAGTTCACGCAGAACTGGCTGTCGTCGTGCTCGGACGGTTTCCTCGACTGCAGCAGCCAGCAGGCGGCCGGCAGCGTGTGGTTCATCGACACCGCACGCACCCAGGGCGCTGAACCGCTGAGCCACAACCAGAGCCGCCGCGCGTGCTTCGGCCTGGGCACGCTGCTGCGCAACGACCTGACCCAGTGACGGAGACCATCATGAGAATGCATTCGACACGTTTGGCCCTTGGCGCGCTGGCGATCCTGTCCGCCGCGTCCGCAGGGGCTGCACAGCCGCTGCGCGCCGCCGCGGCGGGCGACCAGGTGCCGGCCGCACTGATCGCCGCGCCGTTGCCCACCGACGACGAAAGCGAGCCGCTACCGCTGGCCTTCGCCTGGGCGCTGGACCCGGCGCAGCCGCTGCAGTCGGCCGCAGCGTACGCTGCCATCAGCCGCAGTTACTGGCAGCAGGTCGATGCAGCCGAGCTGCAGCACGGCCTGGCGCTGCCGTTGACCGCATCGGACGCGGTGATCCAGCTCAGTCCGGTGCCGGGTGCACGGGCGCTGTCGGCGGATGCATTGCAGCTGCGTGATCCTGCCGGGCGCAGCAGCGTGGTCCGCGGTGTCGATGCACGCGCGCTGCGCGATGCCGGCATGCCGGTCAGCGACGGCACCCGCATGCTGCGCACCGGCGCAAGCAGCACGGCCGGGGTCTACCGGCTGCAGAGCGCGCAGGCACGGGGCCGCTACGTGGTGCAGGTGCTGGAGCCCAACAGTCCGCTGCGGCTGGAAGTGCAGGCCAGCCAGGCGCAGGTACTGGCCGGTGGCAACGTGCAGCTGCAGGCCCGGCTGCTGGAAGACGGGGCCAGTGCGGCGCGGTTGCACGCTCGCCACGGCGATCTGCGCGGTGAAGCGCTGCTGGTTGCGCCCGATGGCCGCAGCTGGCCGCAGCGCCTGTTGCGCAGCCCCGATGGCAGCCTGCGCGCGCAGGTGCGCATTCCCGCCGACGTGGGCAACACGCAGGGCCTGTGGGAGCTGCAGGTGTTTGCCGAGGCAGAGGGGGTGCGGCGTGATGGAAAGGTCGCCTTCGCCGTGGCCCTACCGACGGCGCGTTTCAGCGGCCAGGCCACGCCGGATCCCGCCAGCAGGCAGGTCAGCCTGCCGCTGCAGGTGGCCGCCGCCGGCCGTTACGAAGCACGCGGCACCCTGTACGCCAGCACGGCCGATGGCCAGTTGAAGCCGGTTGCGCAGGCGCATGCCGCCGCGTGGTTCGGCGGTCCCGGGCAGGGCACGCTGGTGCTGCCGTTCGACCAGGCCGCGCTGCCGGCGGGGTTTGGCGCGCCGTATGAACTGCGTGACCTGCAGCTGCAGGACCAGAGCCGGATGGCACCGATCGAGTCGCGCGCTGCCGCGCTGCGGTTCTGATCCGGGAAAGGTGGGCCGGGGCATCAGGCCGCGTGGCGCTATCGCGCGTGCGCGCTCAGCCGTCCTTCCTGCTCGCGCACGGTGATCGGGCCGCCGAACAGCGCAGACAGCGGCGCATCGCGCAGCAGCTCGGCCCGCGTACCGTCGGCCAGCACGCGTCCATCGCGCAGCAGCACCACCCGTTCGATCTCCGGAATGATTTCTTCCACGTGGTGGGTGACCAGCACCAGCGTGATGCCCTGGCGCGCCACGGACTGCATGGTATCGACCAGCTGCTGACGGGCCACCAGGTCCAGCCCGGTGGACGGTTCGTCCAGCAGCAGCGCGTGGGGGCGGTTGACCAGCGCCCGGGCGATCAACACGCGACGGGTCTCTCCGGCCGACAGTTCTGCATAGGTGCGACCGTGCAGCGCCAGCGCGCCGCTCATCGCCAGGGACGCGCGCGCGCGATCGCGCATGTCCTGGCTGATCTCGCGGAACGCTGGCAGCACGTAGCTGGCGAAGAATCCGGTCAGCACGGCCTGTTCCACGGTCAGGCCGGGCATGTCGGCGAGGTTGTTGCTGAGGTCGCCGGTGACGATGCCCAGCTGCGAGCGCAGCCGGTCCACCTGCCAGCGGTTCTGGCCCAGCACCTTGACCGGCACGTGGCCGTCGGCATGGGCCAGCGGATACAGCTCGCGGGTGATCAGTTTGATGAAGGTGGACTTGCCGCAGCCGTTGGGTCCCAGCAGCGCGGTGTGCTGGCCCTGCGCGATGCGCAGGCTGAGGCCGTGCAGGACCTTTACCTGGCCGCGCATCACGCTGGCGCGGTCCAGTTCGATCAGCGGCGGGAGGGGGCCGGCATCGGCTGCGGGCGGTGCAACGGCGGCTGGATTCAGGCTGGACAACGCAGGTTCCCGACTGGAAGGAGCGCGGCCGTGGCGGCGCAGGGATGCAGTTTGCCAAGCCAGGGGCCATCATGTCTGCACCGCGGCGACCCCGCGCCGGACCACGGCCTGGAGGCCGCCATGACCGACGTCACCCTTCCGCTGCCGCGCAGACGCGTGATCACCCTGCAGGTTGCCCTGCTGCTGGGCGCCGCGGGCGGCGTGCAGGCGCAGGTGGCCGACACCGGCACGTATCTGCAGCGCATGGATGCCGATGGCGATGGCCGGGTCAGCGAGGCCGAGTACGTGCAGTGGATGATGTACGCCTTCGAGCGGATGGATGCCGATGGCGACGGCGTGCTGGGTGCCAGCGAGCTGCCGGGTGGCAAGGGGCGGCCGATCACCCGCGAGCAGCAGCGGCAGACGCTGGTGCAGCGGTTCCACAAGCAGGATGCGAACCGCGATGGGTTCCTGGATGCACGCGAACTGGCGGCGCCGCCGCGGTGAGCCTGGCGAACGGCGTTGGCGCTGGAAGTGGGACGGGCGGGAGCGCTGGGCGGGGGACGGCAAAAACTGCGTCCTGCGGGCCTCGTTTCGCGGCCCTCCGACAGGTGCCGGAGGCCTTCGGAACGCGGTAGCGCCGACCCATGGTCGGCGGAAACCATCAGACCCCCTTCTCCAGGCATTCGCCGACCATGGGTCGGCGCTACCGCGCTACCGCGCTGCCACCGTGGCCGGGCGTAGAATCTACGCATGCCTGAGTTGCCTGAAGTTGAAACCACCCGGCGTGGACTGGCGCCGCACCTGCTGGAACGTGCCATCCATGGGGTGATCCTGCGCCGCAGCGAGCTGCGCTGGCCGATCCCGGACGAGGTGGCTGCCCTGTTGCCGGGGCAGCGCATCGTGGATGTGCGTCGGCGTGCCAAGTACCTGCTGCTGGACACCGAAGCCGGTAGTGCGCTGCTGCACCTGGGAATGTCCGGCAGCCTGCGCGTGCTGCCGGGCGATACGCCGCTGCGCGCGCATGACCACGTGGATATCAGCCTGGACAACGGCCGCCTGCTTCGCTTCAACGATCCGCGCCGTTTCGGCAGCCTGTTGTGGCAGCCGCCGGGCCAGGTCCACCCGCTGCTGCAGGGGCTGGGCCCGGAGCCGCTGGACGATGCCTTCGATGGTGACTACCTGTTCCAGCGCAGCCGTGGCCGCAAGGCGCCGATCAAGACCTTCCTGATGGACCAGGCGGTGGTGGTGGGCGTGGGCAACATCTATGCGGCCGAAAGCCTGTTCCGGGCCGGCATCAGCCCGCTGCGCGAGGCCGGCAAGGTATCGCGCGAGCGCTACGTGCGGCTGGCGGAGGCGGTCAAGCAGATCCTGCAGCATGCGATCACCCGCGGTGGCACTACCCTGCGCGATTTCATCAGTCCCGACGGGGCGCCCGGCTACTTCGAACAGGAGCTGTGGGTTTACGGGCGCGATGGCCAGCCCTGCCGGGCCTGCGGGCGTCCGCTGAAGCACGCCACCATCGGCCAGCGTGCAAGCGTCTGGTGTGGTTCCTGCCAGCGCTGAGGGCTTTTTCGCCAAGCACGCCGGACAGGGCTATAGTCGCGCCACGACTCCCGTGGGAGCAGGCGCTGCGATGGACGAAGGATCTGACATCACCGTGTGGCTGGACTCCGCGCGCGGCGGCGATCGTGCCGCGCTGGACCGCGTGCTCACCGTGCTCTACCAGGAGCTGCACGGCATGGCGCGGCGGCAGCTGGCCGGCCAGCAGGGGCGCACCCTGGATGCGACCTCGCTGGTGCACGAGTCCTACCTGAAACTGCTCGGCAGCCGCGGCGGCGCGCGTTTCGAGGACCGTGCGCACTTCTTCTCCTACGCGGCTTCGGCGATGCGCAGCGTGGTGGTGGACTACGCGCGCAACCGCCTGGCCCGCAAGCGCGGCGGTGACCTCAAGCGGGTGGACATCCCGGAAAACAGCAGCAGCGGCATCCGCATGGACGAGGACCTGCTGGCGCTGGACGTGGCCCTGGAACGCCTGCAGGCGCTGGACCCGCACCTGGCGCGGGTGGTCGAACTGCGCTACTTCGCCGGCCTGACCGAACAGCAGATCGCCGAACTCAGCCAGCGTTCCGAGCGCAGCATCCGACGGGACTGGCAGAAGGCGCGCCTGTTCCTGCTGACCGAAGTAAGCGGGGACTGAGCGCGAGCACCGGCCATGGATGCCCTGCGCTGGCGCGAACTGTCGTCATGGCTGGACCAGCTGCTGGAACTGGATGAAGACGGCCGCCTGGTGCGGCTGCGGGAGGTGGCAGGGCGCGATCCGGCGCTGGCCGCGGAACTGGAAAAAATGCTGGCCCATGCGCGCGACAGCGAGCAGTTCATGGCCCAGCCGGTGTTTTCCGCGCTTGGGTCATCGCGCGAAGGCACCCGCATCGGTCCGTACCGCCTGCTGCGCCTGCTCGGCGAAGGCGGGATGGGGGAAGTCTGGCTGGCCGAGCGCTGCGACGGCATGTACGAGCGCAAGGTGGCGTTGAAGCTGCTGCGCAGCGGCCTGGCCGAACCCGGCCTGCATGCGCGCTTCGCGCGCGAGCGGCAGATCCTGGCCCGGCTGCAGCATCCCCACCTTGCCCAGCTGCACAACGCGGGCATCGACCCGCAGGGGCATCCGTATTTCGCGCTGGACTACGTGCAGGGCGAGCCGATAACCGAGTACTGCCAGCACGGCATGCTGCCGCTGGACGAGCGGCTGCGGCTGATGCTGCAGGTGTGTTCGGTGGTGGCCCATGCGCATGCCAACCTGGTGGTGCACCGTGACCTGAAGCCGTCCAACATCCTGGTCGCCGATGGGGCGGTCAAGCTGCTCGATTTCGGCATCGCCCAGCTGTTGGACCCGGACGGCATCGCGGCGGCGGCGGCCGGCGAGCCGCGCGCGTTCACCCTGCACTACGCCGCGCCGGAGCAGGTGCGGGGCGATCCGCTGAGCACCCGCACCGATGTGTACTCGCTGGGTGTGGTGATCTACGAAGTGGTCACCAGGCACAAGCCGTATCGGCTGCGCCGGCAATCGGACAGTGAGTGGGAACGGTCGATCCTGGATGTCCAGCCATTGCCCGCATCACGCCGGTTGCTCCAGGGCGAAACCGGGATGCCGGTGCAGCCGGCCGCGCGGCGTCTGGCCCGACGCGTGCGGGGTGACCTGGACCTGCTGCTGGGCAAGGCAATGGCCAAGGATCCCCAGCAGCGCTACGGCTCGGTCGATGCGCTGGCCGAGGACCTGCGCCGCTTTCTGGACGGACGGCCGCTGCGCGCCCATCCGCCGGGCACCGGGTATCGCCTGCGCAAGTATCTGCGGCGCCATCGGTGGGGCGTGGCGGGCGCCAGCCTGGCCCTGTCGGCCTTGCTGGCGGTATCGACGATGGCCGTCTGGCAGGCGCGCCAGGCCCGCCAGGAAACGGCACGCGCACAGGCGATGCAGGACTTCAATATCGGCTTGTTCGATCGCGCGGCAAGCGTCCGCCACGGCCACTTCGACGTGCGCCAGCTGCTGGAAACCGGACAGCAGCGTGCGCAGGCGGAACTGGCCGGGCAGCCGCTGGCGCTGGCCGAAATGGAAGGGGTGATCGGACGCCTGTACATCGGACTGGGCGACTACGAGGTGGCCCTGCGCGTCCTGGATCAACAGCGCACGCTGCTGCAGGCACAAGCGGACGTGCCAGGCGCGCTGCAGCTGGAAGCGGTGACCCAGCGCGCGCGCGCGCTGCGCATGCTGGGCCGTGACCGCGAGTGCGTCGCCCACCTGCAGTCCGCAGCGCACATCGCCGACCAGCAGCAGGACCTGCTGCCGACCGCCGTGGCGGGCTTCGCCAGTGAACTGGCCCACTGCCAGGCCCAGCTTGGCCAGGTCCGTGCTGCGCGCGCTGCGTTCATCCGCGCCCTGGCGCTGTACCAGCGTGGGGAGGGCAACCCGCGCGGCATCGCCGGTGCGCTGGCGGGGCTGGCCGGGCTGGATGCCGATGCCGGCCTGGATGCGCGTGCACTGGAGGGCTACCAGCAGGCGCTGGCGCTGCTGCAGCGCGCTGCACCGGGCACGCCGGAAGCCATCGGGATGCGCCGCCAGCTGGGGCAGATGCTCGCCCGCAGCGGGCAGGCCAGCGATGCCGCCGCTGCACTGGACCAGGCCTGGCAGTCGGCGGTCCAGGCCTTCGGCCCGGACCATCCGGAAACCCTGGTGGTGCAGCGTGCCCGCGCGCTGCTCGCGCTGCAGCAGGGGCGCCGGGCCTGGGCCGCGCCGGTGCTGGGGGATGTACGCGACAAGCTGGCCTTGGCGCTCGGGCCGGAGCACCGTGAAGTCGGCCTGGCCGAACATGCGCTGGGCGAGCTCGCCCTGGCCGATGGTGATGCCAATGGCAGGCTCAGCCATTACCGCAATGCGGTACGGATCTGGCGCCAGCCTGGCCAGGTGGCATTGCTGCCGCAGGGCCTGCTCGACCTGGGCGAGGCCGAACGCGCGGCGGGCAGCCCGGCGCGCGCCGCCGCCGCATGGCGCGAGGCGCGGCAGCTGCTGATCGCCCAGCGCGGCATTCCGTCTGCAGCGGTCCGCCAGCTGGACCTGCGCCTGGCCCGCCTGCCGCAGCCAGCTGAACAAATGTCTCCGGCCACTGCCAACAATTAACGAATCTGTTGGAATAATGGCCGACCCTCCATGCCCGGGCTGCCTTCGAATGCAACGACGCGATTTTATCCGCAACGCTTCCCTGGCCTTGGCCGCCTTCGGCCTGCCTGCATTGAACGTGGGCGCCGCGCCAAGCCGACAGGTCGGCCTGCGCCGCCTGGGTCAACCGCTGCCGTTCGACTTCGCCCGCCTGAAAGGCGAGGCGCGTGCGCTGGCCGCAGCGCCCTACAAGACCCGCAAGCGGACCCTGCCGGGACCGGTGGAAGCGCTGGACTGGGATGAGTACCAGTCCATCCGCTATCGCCAGGACCACGCGTTGTGGGGCAATGAGCCGGGACGCTTCCAGGCCAAATTCTTCCACCTCGGGCTGTACTTCCATTCGCCGGTGCGGATGTTCGACGTGGTCGATGGCAAGGCACAGGAACTGGCCTACGACGGCGCCGCCTTCGATTACGGCAAGAGCGGCATCAAGGGCGGCCAGCTGCCGGCCGACCTGGGCTTTGCCGGCTTCCGGCTCAACACGCGCAAGGATACCGATCGCGATTTCGCCGCCTTCCTGGGCGCCAGTTACTTCCGCGCGGTCGGCAAAGAAGGCCAGTACGGGCAGTCGGCGCGGGGACTGGCGATCGATACCGGGACCGGCGGGCCGGAAGAATTCCCGGACTTCATCGCCTACTACCTCGAACGCCCGGACAACGATTCGGACACCATCGTGGTCTACGCGTTGCTGGATTCGCCGAGCGTGGCCGGCGCCTACCGTTTCGCCATCACCAACGGCGATGTGTTGTTGATGGACATCGACAGCGCGCTGTATCCGCGCAAGGCGATCGAGCGGCTCGGCATCGCACCGTGCACCAGCATGTTCCAGGTCGGCGAAAACGATCGCCGCATGGCGTGGGACTGGCGCCCGGAGATCCATGACACCGACGGGCTGGCGATGTGGAGCGGTGGCGGCGAGTGGATCTGGCGCCCGCTGGTGAACCCGCGCGAGCTGCGCTTCAACATGTTCGTCGACCGCAATCCGCGTGGCTTCGGCCTGCTGCAGCGCGATCGCGAATTCGACCATTACCAGGACGACGGCGTGTTCTACGAGAAGCGCCCGTGCCTGTGGGTCGAACCGAAGGGCGACTGGGGCGAGGGCTCGGTGCAGCTGGTGGAGATCCCGACCGTGGACGAGACCTTCGACAACATCGTCGCGTTCTGGAATCCGAAGGACAAGCCGCAGGCCGGGCAGGAACTGCTGGTCGGCTATCGCCTGTACTGGGGCGCCGAGCCGCCCGCGCGTTCGCCGCTGGCGCACACCGTGGCCACCCGCACCGGGCTGGGCGGCATCATCGGCAAGAAGCGCGAGCATTTCTCGTGGCGTTTCGCGGTGGACTTCGCCGGGGGTGAGCTGGCCAGCCTGATCGACAAGGGTGAGGTGGAGGCGGTGGTGCAGGCCAGCCGAGGCACGCTGGAAATCGTCTCGGCGCGCCCGCTGCGTGAGATCAACGGCTATCGGGCCATGTTCGACCTGGTGCCCGGCGATGACAGTACCGCGCAGATCGACATCCGGCTGTTCCTGCGCAGTGGCGGCAAGACCCTGACCGAAACCTGGCTGTACCAGTACAGCCCGCCGCCGGCCGGGGCGCCCGAACGCACCCTGTACTGAGCCGGGCAAACGCGGGCCGGCGCCAACGCGCTACCCGCGCTGGCGCTTCATCCACCGGCGAGCAGCGGGTCGATGCGGCCTTCACCGCGGGTGATCTTCTTGAATTCGGCGCGGCTGACCGAGACATAGCGTTCGTTGCCGCCGATCTCCACCTGGGGTCCGTCCTGCACCGCATGGCCGTGCGCGTCCACGCGCACGGTCATGGTCGCCTTCTTGCCGCTGTGGCAGATCGTCTTGATCTCCTGCATCTCATCGGCCCACGCCAGCAGGTACTGGCTGCCTTCGAACAGCTCGCCGCGGAAGTCGGTGCGCAGGCCGTAGCAGAGCACCGGAATGCGCAGCTGGTCGACCACCTCACTCAACTGCCAGACCTGTGCCCGGCTGAGGAACTGCGCTTCGTCCACCAGCACACAGCCGAGCGGTCCGTGCGCGGCAATATCGGCTTCGACCAGGTGTTGGAGGTCGCTGTCGCGCTCGAAGGCCATGCCATCGGCCTTCAAGCCGATCCGCGAAGCCACCACGCCGCTGCCGGCGCGGTTGTCCAACCGCGGGGTAAGGATTGCCACCCGCATGCCGCGCTCGCGGTAGTTGTGCGCGCTCTGCAGCAGGGTGGTGGTCTTGCCGGCGTTCATCGCCGAATAATAGAAATAGAGCTTGGCCATCGGCAGATTCTAGCCGCAGCGGGCGGCTCAGTCGCCGCGCAGCGGATGTGGAGCACCCACGTCCACAGTGCTCCTGTTGCCCGCCTCCAGCTGCTGGCCCTGCCACTTCCAGTAGGCGTCGGGCTGCCACAGCCGCGGAGCGTAGTAGATCTCCGGCACCACGCGCACCATCTGCCCATTGAAGCGGACCTGCATGACCGTCGAACCCAGCGCACCGGTGCGGCTGCCGGTCATCTCGCCCATGTTGCGGCGCATTTCGCGTTCTTGGCGCGGTTTGGCCACCGGATCGCCGTACTCGGCATACAGCGTCTGGCCTTCGCTGACCGCGCGCTTGCGCTCGGCTTCGTCCAATGCCGCCCAGTATTGTTCACGGCGTACCACCAGCCATTCGGTACCGCGCTCGGCGGCCAGGTCCATCCATGCATAGCCCAGCGCGCGGTCGACCGGGCCGCCCTTGCCGTTCCACAACAGCTCGGCCATCAGCGCCTGCGACAGCTTGTCGGCATGCTGGGCGCCCAGGCGGAAGTAGCGGCGTGCATCCTCGGGCTTGTCGCGCTCGACCGCGGCCAGCCCCAGTTGCCGGAAACGCATGTCCGGGTGCGCCTTGAGGTAGGCAGGCGAACTGACCACGGCGTGTTCCTGCAGCGACAGCGGCGCGTCTTCGGCCGCCAGCTGGGCGTGCGCTTCGTGGGCCGGTGACAGCGCGGCGGCGGCGAGCAGGGCGAGGGTGGTGAATCTGTTCAGCTTCATCGGTCACTTCCTGTGAATCGTGGTCTGCCACCACTATCGCAGCTGCGCGCGCCAGCGCAATCTGCCGGAGGTCAGGGCGCCCCCGCTACAATCAGCGGCACATGCACGGACTCAACCCCCCCCAAAGCGCAGCAGTGCTGCATATCGAAGGCCCCTTGCTGGTGCTGGCGGGTGCCGGCAGTGGCAAAACGCGCGTGATCGTGGAGAAAATCGCCCACCTGATTGGCTGCGGCCGCTATCCGGCCCGGCGCATCGCCGCGATCACCTTCACCAACAAATCAGCCAAGGAAATGCGCGAGCGCGTCGCGCGGCGCCTGCGTGATCAGGATGCCGAAGACGTCACCATCTGCACCTTCCATGCGCTGGGCCTGAAGTTCCTGCAGATCGAACACGCGGCGGTGGGCCTGAAGCGCGGTTTCTCGATCTTCGATGCCGACGACAGCAACGCACAGGTCAAGGACCTGATGTACGGCGCCAAGCCGGATGACATCGAGGACGTGAAGAGCCTGATCTCGCGCGCCAAGAATGCCGGCTTGTCACCGGAGCAGGCGATGCGTGAGGCGCGCAGCAACCGCGAAAAGGAAGCGGCCAGTGTCTACGAGCGCTACCAGCTGCGGCTGACCGCCTTCAATGCGGTGGACTTCGACGACCTGATCCGGCTGCCGGTGCAGGTGCTGGAGGAGAATCCGGAGATCGCCATCGCCTGGCGCGAACGCATCGGTTACCTGCTGGTGGACGAGTGCCAGGATACCAACGATGCCCAGTACCGCCTGCTCAAGCAGCTGGCCGGGGACAAGGGCAACTTCACCTGCGTGGGTGACGATGACCAGTCGATCTACGCCTGGCGCGGTGCCAATCCGGAAAACCTGCAGCAGATGGCGCGCGACTACCCCGCGCTGCAGATCATCAAACTGGAACAGAACTACCGTTGTTCCAACCGGGTGTTGCGCGCGGCCAACGCGCTGATCGCCAACAACCCGCATGAGCACCTGAAGAAGCTGTGGAGCGACCAGGCCGACGGCGAACGCATCCGGGTGTGGGAGTGCCGCAACAGCGAGCACGAAGCCGAAAAAGTGGCGGCCGAAATCGCCTTCATCGCGCAGGCGCGGCAGGTGCCGTGGAGCGATTTCTGCATCCTGTTCCGGGGCAATTTCCAGTCCCGCCCGCTGGAAAAAGCGATGCAACTGGCGCGCGTGCCGTACCACCTGTCCGGCGGCACGGTGTTCCTGGAGCGCCAGGAAGTCAAAGACACGCTGGCCTGGCTGCGATTACTGGTGAATCCGGACGACGATACGGCGTTCATGCGCGCGGTGCAGGCGCCCAAGCGCGATGTCGGTGCAGGCACCCTGGCCAAGCTGGCGGAACTGGCATCGGAAAAGGACATGCCGATGGCGCAGGCGGCCGAGGCGCTGGGTGCGCTGCAGCAGCTCGCCCCGCGTGCGGCCAACAGCCTGTCGCGCTTCACCGACATCCTGCGCGACCTGCGCGCGCAGACCCGCGAAATCTCTTCCGGCGACATGATCCGCAAGGTGGCCAAGGAATCGGGCCTGCTCAGCGAGCTGCGGCAGCAGGCCAAGGAAGAAGCCAGTTACCAGCGCCGTGCGAACAACATCGAAGAACTGGCGCAATGGTTCGAAGGCGGTCCGCGCGGCGCCACCGCCGCCGACCTGGCCGGCCAGCTGGCGCTGTTGTCGCGCAACGACAAGGACGATGGCGGCAACCAGGTGCGCATGATGACCCTGCATGCCTCCAAGGGCCTGGAGTTTCCCTACGTGTTCATCGTCGGCTGCGAAGACGGCGTGCTGCCGCACCAGGTCAGCCTGGACGAGGGCACGCTGCAGGAAGAGCGACGACTGCTGTACGTGGGCATCACCCGCGCCAAGGTCCAGTTGTGGATGAGCCACAGCAAGCTTACGCGCAAGTTCGGCGAGCACGTGCGACTCAAGCCCAGCCGCTTCTTCGCCGAACTGCCGGCCGAAGAACTGCAGCGTGACGGTGCCGATCCGGTGGCCGATGCGGCGCGCAAACAGGAACGCGCCACTGCCGGACTGGCGGCCATCCAGGCCTTGTTCGACTGAGCGGCGAACGGCGCAGCCCCTCGTGGCTGGCGCTCAACGCAGTGGGTTCGTGGTTGGCCGGGTAGAGGGACTGCGCAGGGGACGCTGCAAGTACGTCCCTGTAAGCTCGGTTGCCGCATCCATGCCGCTCACGCCCCTGCGCAGCCCCTCTACCCGGCCTTGGACGGTTTCCTGGCGCTTCAGCCACGGAAAGAAAAAAGAAAATCAAAGGCAACGGCAACCGCGGGGGCTGAGGCACAATCGGGATCTCTGGCTGGAGACCTGTCCGTGCACCCGATTGAAAGCGAACGCCTGCGCCTGCGGGCCATTGAACCGGACCGTGATGCGGCACCGATGCTGGCCCTGCTCAATGATCCGGGCTTCGTGCGATTCATCGGTGACCGCGACGTACGCAGCGAAGCGCAGGCCCGCGAGTACATCGCGCTGCGCGTGCTGCACAGCTACGCCCTGAACGGCTTCGGCATGTATGCGATCGAGCGCCTTTCCGATGGTGCGTGGCTGGGCAACGCGGGCCTGGTGCGCCGCGACGGCCTGCCGGGGCCGGACGTCGGCTACGCGGTTCTGGGGCAATACGCCGGTAATGGGTATGCCAGCGAAGCGGCGCAGGCGGTATTCACCCACGCGCGTGACGTCGTGGGCCTGAAGGACCTGTACGGCATCATCAGCCCGGACAACCTGGCGTCCGCTGCGATCCTGCGCCGGCTGGGCATGCAGCAGCGCGGCCCGATCCAGCTGCCCGGCAGCGAAGAATGGGTGACCCTGTTCGCCACGCCGGGCGCGGCCGCCGTCACCGGCTGATCAGCCCCACCCGATAGCGGATTGCGCCCCACCCGGTCGTGCCGGCCGCGGGCCGGCAGCCGTGGCTCAGCCGCGTAGCGCGTCCAGCTCGGCGCGCAGCTCGGCGACCGCGGTTTCCAGCTGCGCCACGCGCTCGGCCAGTGCCGGATCGTGGCTGGCGGCAGCCGCCGACGCCGCCCCCGACGAAGCAAAAGCCGCCGCCAGCGCCGGGCCATCGACGTCGCCGCACAGCAGGTGCATGTAGCGGTCTTCGCGCTGGCCGCTGGCACGCGGCAGCACCACCAGCAGCTCGCGCTGCTGCAGGCGTTCGATCGCATGGCGCGCCTCGTCGGCATCGCCGAAGCGGTGCAGCCGCTCGGCGCGCGTGACCAGCTCGGCCAACGTCTGTGGGCCACGCAGCAGCAGCAACGCCAGCACCACGGTCTGCTGGCGGGTCAGGTCCAGCGCGGCCTGCAGGCGATGCTCGTAGCGGTCCGCGCGCGAGGAAAAATGCTGGCGCGCCAGGCCCATCGTTTCCAGCTGGCGCAGCGCATGCTGGACGTTGCCCGCATCCAGGTTCATCAACGGGTCGCGCGCGGTCTTCTGGTTGGCCGCCGACTGCGCCGCGTTCACCGTCAGCGGATAGGTATCCGGCGTGGTGGCTTCTTTTTCCACCAGGCAGCCAAGCAGGCGTGCCTGGGTGGCATCCAGCAACGGGCGGGCAGGGGTGTCGGGGGTGTCGGTCATGGCGGGCTCCGGTGGGTCGGTGGAACAGCCGTCAAGCATAGCCGCTGCCCCTGTCATCTTTGCCGTTAAAATGGCCGGGTTCTGAACATGGTGAAGCCAATGCGTCGTCGTACCGCCCCCGTCTCCCTGTCCCTGCTCGCCCTTGCGGTGATCGGGCTGTCCGCCTGCAAGCGCGTCGACGCCCCGCCGGCCGCCGCCGCGGACGCAGCTGCAGCCCCGGCCGCTGCAGCCGCGGCAACGGACAGCAGCGCCAACGACAACCTGAACGCGGTGCTGTGGATGCAGCGGGCGCAGGAGTACCGGGCGATCACCGAGCAGACCTACCGGGCCGCGGCCGATCGCCTGGATGCCGCGCTGAAGGAGCCCAACTGGGACGCCCTGGTGCCGGAAGAGCGCGGCAACGACGCCAAGGGCCTGAAGCCGGCGGTGGTGCTGGACCTGGATGAGACCGTGCTGGACAACTCGCCCTACCAGGCGCGCCTGGTGCGCGATGGCAAGGAATACGACGAGCTGAGCTGGGACCAGTGGGTGGCCGAGAAAAAGGCCAAGGCGATTCCCGGCGTCGTCGATTTCGCCCGGGCGGCCAACGAAAAAGGCGTCACCCTGCTGTACATCTCCAACCGCGCCGTGCACCTGAAGGAGGCCACCCTGGCCAACCTGCGCGCCGAAGGCCTGCCGGTGGCCGACGACAGCGTGTTCCTCGGCCTGGGTACCGTGGTGGAAGGCTGCGAGCAGGCCGGCAGCGAGAAGAACTGCCGCCGCCGCCTGGCCGGCGAGCAGTACCGCGTGCTGATGCAGTTCGGTGACCAGCTCGGCGACTTCGCCGAAGTCACCGCCAATACCAACGAAGGGCGCGATGCCCTGCTGCAGCAATACCACGACTGGTTCGGCGAGCGCTGGTGGATGCTGCCGAACCCGACCTACGGCGGCTTCGAACCGGCGCAGTTCAACAACGATTACAGCCAGTCGCGCCAGGCCCGCCATGACGCCAAGCGCGCCGCACTGGACTATGCGCCGTGAGCCGCGCGCCGCTGCCCCTGCGTGATGACCAGCGCCTGATCTTCGCGCTGGACGTGCCCGATCGCGTGCAGGCGCTGGCGTGGGTGGATCGCCTGGGCGACAGCGTGGGCTTCTACAAGATCGGCATGGAACTGCTGGCCTCCGGTGAGTACTTCCAGGTGCTCGAGGAACTCGCGCGTCGCGACAAGCGGGTATTCGTTGACCTGAAGTTCTTCGATATCCCGGCGACCGCTGCGGCGGTCATCAAGCGGCTGTCGCAGTGGCCGGTCAGCTACTGCACCATCCATGGCTGGCACCCGGGGATGATGGAAGCCTGCGCGGCGGTTGCCGGGGGTGACATGCGCCTGTTGGCCGTGACCGTGCTGACGTCGATGGGGCGCGAGGACCTGGCGCAGATGGGCATCGACCGCGAACCGGTGGACGTGGTGGTCGAGCGCGCGCTGGCGGCGAAAGCGGCCGGCATCGATGGCGTCATCGCATCGGGCCAGGAGGCTGCACCGATCCGGGCAGCGACCGGTAGCGGATTCTCCATCGTCTGCCCGGGCATCCGTCCGGGCGGCCCGGTCGGCGATGACCAGAAGCGCACGGTCGGGGTGGCAGACGCCTTCAGCGATGGCGCCGATGCGATCGTGGTCGGGCGCCCGATCCGGCTGGCGGCCGATCCCGCAGCGGCGGCGCGCGCCATCCAGCGCGAGATCGCCGAGGCGCTGCGCGGTTGATCGCCCAGGGTCCGGTGGCCTTCGACCACCGAACCCGATTGCGCGCAGCGGTCAGTCGCGGGTCCAGACGGCTTCGATGAAGGCGTCGATGCCCGGACCGGCCAGTCGCGCGTAGACCCCCGGGGATTCGCCGCGCGCACAGCCCAGGCCCCAGCTCACCACGCCCAGCTGGACCCAGCCACCGGCGGGGGCGCGGGTGAACAGCGGACCGCCGGAGTCACCCTGGCAGGCATCGCGGCCGGCCTCGCTGGCACAGATTTCGCTGGCAGCATCGACGGCGATACCGTCTTCGGCATACAGCGCCTGGCAGGCGGGCGTGCTGATGAAGGGCACCTCGACCTGCTGCATGCGGCTGGGATTGCCCCCGCCTTCGGACAGCGCGCCCCAGCCGGCGACCGTCAGCAGCCGGCCCGCCATCTCATAGCCGATGCCTTCCTGGCCGAGCAGGCCGATGACCCGGGCGTCCGGCACCGGTGTGGCCAGGCGCAGCAGGGCGACATCGCTCTTACGGGTGCCGGCATAGTCGGGATGTATGTGGATCGATGCGACTGCGTGATCTGTCCCGGTGCCGGCGATGAGGTCGGTTTCACCGGTGCGGGCCTGCAGTTGCGCGGATGACCAACGGGTCACGCAGTGCGCGGCGGTCAACACCCACGACGGGGAAATCAACGTGCCGCCGCACCAGTGGCGGCGCAGCGGCGTGCTGCCACGTGGCAGGGCCTGGATACTGACCAGAAACGGATTGCCGTCGTCCGGAACATCGGTTCCGCCGACGATGGTCGGCGCGACACGATCGGCATGCGGCGGCGACGCCAGTGCCAGCGCAGGCAGGCAGAGCAGGCTGGCAAGGACGACAAGAGAACAGCAACGCATGGTGAGCCCCTCGGATCCGGCGGATTGCCGGACACCAGTGGGCCTTGGCTGCCGCCCGGCATCATGCGATGTCGGTCACAGTGAACGGCGACAACGGTAGGCACCTACGCCGCCTTCCGCGCTCCACCGGCAGCGAGCGCGCAGCATCCGACAACCTGCAGCGAGTGTGGTTCAATGTCCTGTCCCCATGGCTGGGGGGAAACAACACCGCCGCCGCTGTCTTGCTGCTGACAGGCAACACCGGTCAAGATGCAGGCCGGTCTGGGGAGTCCGAACCATCATGTCGAAGACAAAACGGCGCGCGCTGCGCCATGCGGGTGGATGGGCTTGCGCGGCCATGCTGCTGCTGGCGATGGCGGCCTGTCAGCGTGACGTGGTCGATCCGGCCGCGCCGCCGGCCGAGCCGGTCGCGGCGGTGCAGGCAATGGCACGCGCGATCGCCGACAACGACCTGGTGGCCTATGCGCGCCTGTCGGTACCACCGGCGCAGTACGCAGCGCTGGAGCAGGCATGGAGCCAGGGCCACAGTCGCTGGCCGCTGACCGAACTGCCGTTGCACGACCAGCTGCTGCCGATGCTGCAGGCCCTGTCAGCCGACGACGGCAGCCAGCGCCTGCAGCGCAGCTTCGACCGGCAACTGGCCGGCCAGACCACCGCCGTGCGCCAGGCCGCGCAGTCGATGGGCCTGTTCGGCGTGCAGTACCTGCGTCATGAGACCAGTTTCACCAGCAGCCAGCAGGCGCACTATGTACAGGTGGTCGAGACCCTGGCGGCATGGGCGGCGGATGCGCCGATCAGCGACCGCGCGCGCGCGCGCGCCAGCATCGCCGCGCTGACCCGGGCGGCCAGCGCGACCGGTTTTTCCACCGATGACCAACTGCAGCAGGCCGGCATGGCGGCCAGCCTGCAACGGCTGGGTCCCTTCATCGCAACGCTGAAAGCCGTGCTGGCCAGCTATGGACTCGACCTGGACGCGTCGATGCGCGGAATCGTCGGCGACATCCTGTCCCAGCAGGGCGACAATGCACTGGTACGCCTGCAGTACCCGCTCGCTGGCCAGACCATCAGCCTGCAGATTCCGTTGACCCGGCGCGAGGGCCATTGGTATCTGACTCGCACCCTGGCCGATACCGATGCGTTGCTGCGCAACGCCAGCGCGGCCCGCGCGAAGGCGGAAGCTGAATCCGCAGCGCTCATCGCACCTGCGGCTGAGACCGGGGACGATGCAAAGCCGCCGGCTACGCCATAATGACGCCGATGTCGAAACAGAATCCGCTGCCGTTCCCCGGCGAACAACCTGAGCAGACGCCCGCCGATCCGGCGCTGGTGTCCCCGATGACGACCGACGGCCCGGTGCCGCCGCACGTTGCCGCGCGCGCGGCAGCCGGCCGACGTCCCTGGTGGGCGCGGTTGCTGGGTCGCCTGTTCGAACCCTGGCTGTCGCTGGACATCGAGCCGGAAGATCCTGGCCAGTACAACGACGGCCGTCCGGTGGTGTATGTGCTGGAGGACTACGGCCTGTCCAATGCGCTGATCCTGGACAAGGCCTGCCGCCAGGCCGGGCTGCCTTCGCCGCTGGTGCCGCTGCCCGGCGATCCCACCGGCCGCAAGCGCGCCTACGTGGCCCTGTCGCGGCGCAGTTCGAGCAATTCGATCATTCCCGAGCAGCGCGGCGCCAAGACCCACTCCGACTCGCTGGCCAAGGTGCTGCAGGCGCACCGCGCGCGCGGTGAACTGGACGTGCACCTGGTGCCGGTGTCGATCTTCGTCGGCCGTGCGCCGGACAAGCAGAGCGGCTGGTTCGCCGTACTGTTCTCTGAAAACTGGGCGCTGGTCGGCCGCTTCCGGCGCCTGCTGGCGGTGCTGTTGAACGGCCGCAGCACGATCGTCCGTTTCGCTCCGCCGATCTCGCTGCGGGCCACGGTCGATGAGGGGCTGGATCCCGAGCGCACGGTGCGCAAGCTGCAGCGCGTGCTGCGGACGCATTTCCGCCGCATCCGTGAATCGGTGATCGGTCCTGACCTGTCCACCCGCCGCCTGCTGGTGGACCAGGTGCTGCAGGCCGAGCCGGTGCGCGAAGCGATCGCCGCGCAGGCCCGGCGCGACAACAGCAAGCCGGCTGATGCGTGGAAGAAAGCGCATGCCTACGCGTGGGAAATCGCCGCCGACTACTCCAGTCCGGTCGTGCGTTCGGCCAGCTTCATGCTCAGCCACGTCTGGAACCGCATCTACGCCGGCGTGCTGGTCCACCACCTGGAAAAGTTCAAGGCGGCGGCGCCGGGCCATGAAGTGGTCTACGTGCCCAGCCACCGCAGCCACATGGACTACCTGCTGCTGTCCTACCTGCTGTACGACCGCGGCATCGTGCCGCCGCACATCGTGGCCGGCATCAACCTCAACCTGCCGGTGGTCGGCACGCTGCTGCGCAAGGGCGGGGCGTTCTTCATCCGCCGCTCGATCCGCGGCAACGCGTTGTATTCGGCGGTACTGAGCGAATACGTGGCCCAGCTGGTCGCCGGTGGCTATTCCATCGAGTATTTCGTCGAAGGCGGCCGCTCGCGTACCGGGCGCCTGCTGCAGCCCAAGGGCGGCATGATCTCGATGACGCTCAAGGCGTTCCTGCGCCAGCCGCGCAAGCCGGTGCTGTTCCAGCCGATCTACATCGGCTACGAAAAGCTGATGGAAGGCAGCAGCTACCTCGATGAGCTGACGGGCCGGCCGAAGGAAAAGGAATCGATCTGGTCGCTGCTGTGGGGCATCCCGAAGGTGCTCAAGCAGAACTACGGCCAGGTGGTGGTGAACTTCGGCGAACCGATCGCACTGAACGACGTGCTGGCGGAAAAGGCCCCCGAATGGGATGGCCGTGCCGTGGCCGAGGATGAAAAGCCGGCCTGGTTGTCCAACACCGTCGATACCCTGGCCGAGCGCATCCAGGTACGCATCAACGGCGCCGCCGACGTCAACCCGATCAACCTGCTGGCGCTGGCGCTGCTGTCCACGCCCAAGCACGCCATGGGCGAGGCCGACCTGATCGCGCAGATCCAGCTGTGCAAGACGCTGCTGGAAGAAATGCCGTACTCGGACCGGGTGACGGTCACCCCGCATTCGCCGGAGCGGATCATCGCCCACGCCGAAGAAATCAACGTGCTGACCCGGGTCAAGCACCCGCTGGGCGATGTGCTCAGCGTGAGTGGCGACACGGCCGTGCTGCTCAGCTACTTCCGCAACAACGTGCTGCACCTGTTCACGGCCTCGTCGTGGGTGGCGTGCTGCTTCCAGAACAACCGGCGCATGGGCCGTGCCGGCCTGGTGCGCTTGGGACGCACGGTGTACCCGTTCCTGCAGGCCGAGCTGTTCCTGCCGTGGACCGAAGACGAGTTCGGCAAGCGCATCGAGCAGACCATCGACCTGTTCATCCGCGAGGGCCTGCTGCAGCAGGTCGGCGAGGACGAAGGCGGCGTGCTGTCGCGCAATACCGGGCAGACCGACGAGGTGTTCCGCCTGCGCGCGATCGGCCACTCCCTGCAGCAGGCTTTCGAGCGTTACTACATCGCCATTTCGGTGCTGGTGAAGAACGGTCCCGGCACGCTGGGCGCGGCGGAACTGGAAAGCCTGTGCCAGCAGGCGGCGCAGCGCCTGAGCCTGCTGTATGCACCGGCGGCACCGGAGTTCTTCGACAAGACCCTGTTCCGTGGATTCATCCAGAAGCTGCGCGAACTGCGCCTGGTCTGGCCGGACGAGAACAGCCGCCTGCTGTTCGACCAACGCCTGGATGGCTGGGCCAAGGATGCCAAGTTCATCCTTGGCCGCGAACTGCGCCACACCATCGAGCGGGTGAGCCCGGAAGCGGCGCGGCCGGAAGAGACCGCGCCGCAGGATTGATCGGGCAGGGCGTGGCGACCCCCGGTCGCCACCCACCCGCAGGGTTCAGGCCGGCTCGTCGGGGATCTGCAGGCTTTCCAGCCGGGTGATGCAGTCCTTCAGCTGCAGCCGGTGACGCTTGAGCCGCTTGGACTCCAGGTCGTCTTCGCCATTGGCCGCCATGCGCGTGATGCGTTCGTCCAGCGCGCGGTGGTCGGCGCGCAGCGCGAGCAGGCGCTCGGTGATCTCTGCGGGAGTGTAGGTATCCACCCGTCGAGCATACACAGCGCGGGTGACCGCTGGGAGAACCACCGATCCGGAAGCCTCGGAAGCACGCATGCCAGCCGGTAGAATGGACGGATGACCGCCGTCCTGTCCCTGCCTGATCCCCTGCCACGCGGCCGCCGCGAGGCCGATGCACAGGGGGACGTGCTGGGCCGCGTGCTGCGTCGGCAGGTCGGCCAGGCCATTGCTGATTACGGCATGATCGGGGCGGGCGACAAAGTGATGGTCTGCCTGTCCGGCGGCAAGGACAGCTACACCCTGCTGGACATGCTGCTGCAGCTGCAGCGCAGGGCGCCGGTTCCGTTCGAACTGGTTGCGGTCAACCTGGACCAGAAGCAGCCAGGGTTTCCCGCCGACGTGCTCCCCGCGTACCTGCAGCGCCTGGGGGTGCCGTACCAGATCATCGAACAGGACACCTACTCGGTGGTCAGCCGGGTGATCCCGGAAGGGCGCACGCAGTGTTCGCTGTGCTCCCGGCTGCGGCGTGGCGCGCTGTACCAGCATGCCGCCACCCATGGCTTCACCCGGATCGCGCTGGGGCACCACCGCGATGACATGGCGGCGACGTTCCTGATGAACCTGTTCCACCACGCCAAGCTGTCCGGCATGCCGCCCAAGCTGCGCAGCGACGACGGCCAGCACGTGGTGATCCGGCCGCTGGCCTATGTGCGCGAGCGGGACATCGCGCAGTACGCGCAGGCACGCCGCTTCCCGATCATCCCGTGCACGCTGTGTGGCAGCCAACCCAACCTGCAGCGTCGCCAGATAGGCCAGCTGCTGGCGCAATGGGATAGTGACCATCCGGGGCGCGTGGACCAGATCGCCCGTGCGCTGGCCAGCGTGGAACCGTCGCAGCTGGCCGACCCGACCCTGTTTGATTTTCATTCCCTGGAGCGTCGCCACCGCGACGCACCTCCTGAGACGCCGTTGGCCGACGATGGCCACGGCGCCTTTCACTCCTGAATCCGGAATTCCATGTTCTTTCGCAACCTGACTTTCTTCCGTTTCCCCACCGCCACCGATTTCTCCAGCGTGGACACCCAGTTGCCGAATGCCCTGCTCAAGCCGGTCGGCCCGCTTGAGATGAATTCGCGTGGCTTCATCTCGCCGTTCGGCCGCGAAGAGAAGGAACAGTTCTCGCACCGCATCGAAGAGCACCTGTGGCTGACCGTGGGTGGTGAAGACAAGATCCTGCCGGGCGCGGTGGTCAACGACCTGCTGGAGCGCAAGCTGGAAGAGATCGAGTCCAACGAAGGGCGGCGTCCCGGCGGCCGCGAGCGCAAGCGCATGAAGGACGACCTGCTGCATGAACTGCTGCCGCGCGCCTTCGTCAAGAACTCGCGCAACGATGCCTTCATCGACCTCAAGCATGGCTACGTTGCGGTGGACTGCTCCAGCCGCAAGACCGCCGAGTACTTCATGTCCGACATCCGTGGACTGCTGGGCAGTTTCCCGGCGATGCCGCTGAACGCCGAAGTTGCGCCGCGTTCCATCCTCACCGGCTGGATCGCCGGCGAAGCGCTGCCGACCGGCCTGTCGCTGGGCGAAGAGTGCGAAATGAAGGATCCGGTGGAGGGCGGTGCCGTGGTCAAGTGCCAGCACCAGGAACTGCGTTGCGACGAGATCGACAAACACCTGGACGCGGGCAAGCAGGTCACCAAGCTGGCGCTGGTGTTCGAAGACAACCTGTCCTTCGTGATCGGCGATGACCTGATCGTGCGCAAGCTGAAGTTCCTCGATGGCGCATTGGACCAGCTGGAGCATTCCGATGATGACGGACGTCGCGCCGAGCTGGATGCGCGCTTCGCGCTGCAGAGCGCGGAAATCCGCCGCCTGTTCCTGCTGCTGGAAGAGGCCTTCAAGCTGAGCAAGGCCGACTGAACAGGGTGCGGCGGACGTTGCTGACATCGCGCCGCCCGTGGCGGCGTATGCTGGTGGCATGAGTCGCCTGCTCCGCCGCCTGCTGTCCCCCGCGCCCAGTGCCAGCGTGCAGCGCGACACCGTGCGGCTGCGGCTGGACGATGCGGAGATCGATGTACTGCGCGTGCGCGATCCGCGTGCGCGTCGCATCAAGCTGAGCGTGGACGAGCGCGGTGCGCGGCTGACGCTGCCGCTGCGTGCCAGCCTGCAGACCGGCGAGCGGTTCCTTGAACAGCATCGTGGCTGGCTGTCCGAGCAGCTGCAGCACTACCGCTCCGATCGCATGCCGCCGCCGCTTGTACCGGGCGAACCGGGACTGCTGCCGCTGCGCGGTGAACTGGTTCCGCTGCGCTGGCAGGAAGCACGCTACGCCAAGCTGGAAATAGACGAACAGGGCGCCTGCGTGCACTGGCCGGCGCGCGCCACGCCGACCACGCTCAAGCGCCTGCTGCGCGAGTTCTACGAAGCGCAGACACGCGCCGACGTAGGACGCTGGCTGCCGCGCTACCTGCCCGGCCTGCCGCGCGCGCCGACGCGGATCCGGCTGAAGGTGATGTCCTCGCAATGGGGTTCACTGGCCCCCGACGGCAGCATGGCGCTGGACCTGGCACTGGTACTCGGCAAGCCCGAAGCCTTCGAGTACGTGCTCGTCCACGAACTCTGCCACCTGCTGCAGGCCAACCACTCCCCCGCGTTCTGGCACGAAGTGGAACAGCGCTTCCCCGCCTGGCGGCAACAACGCGACTACTTCCAGCACGAAGGCCGCCGCCTCAAAGCCATGCTACGGCAACTGCTGTAACCCGGCGCCGCCGGGTTGCAGCAGTTGCCCGCGCACTCTTCCTCATCCCCCGCCTTAGTCGTTCGCCCCGGGCACCGGCCGCCCACGGAAACGGTCAGCAGCGCCGGGAGGGCAGGCTGTCCGGGACACTGTGAGGCAGGAGCCGAACCGTAGCCTACAGGGATGTACCTGCGGCGTGTCCCGGACAGCCTGCCCTCCCGGCGCGCCTCCCGTAACAATCCGGCTAGCCGGCTTTACCACGCAGTGCCGCCGCAGACGCCCACCGCGCCGCCACCCTTGGCGAGGTGATGCACACCGCCAGATCGGTCACCGTGGTAACCGCGCGCTCCAGCAGCTGGATGTCGGCCTCATGCTGCCGCGCCACATGGGGATCTTCGAAGAACACCGCACGCTGGCAGCGGCCCTCCAGCACCTGGTCGGCAATCTGCGCATCACCGCCCATCGGCCCACTCTGGTAGCGCGTCACCCACGGCGTATCGGTCGGCCAGCCACGGCTCCAGGCGAGCTCGTTCAAGCGCTGTCCGGTGGTCCCGGTGCCGATCCGCAAAGCAAACCGCGACAGCACGGCGAAGTGCTCGTCGGCAAACGCCAGCATCGCCGGCTTCATCGCATCGTGCGCGATCAGCGCCAGGGTCTGCCCTTCGAACCGGTGCAGGTCATCTGCCGCGGCATCGGCGGCGAAACCGGCGTGCAGCCGTTCCACCTCCACCCAGTCGCGCGCACTGGCCACGGTGGAAATGAAGGGTTTGGCATGGATCACGCACTGGCGCTTGAGCGCGATGGCTTCCGGGAAAATCGACGACGGATCAACCGGGTCGATCAGGTAGATGGCTCCGTCCAGGCTGCGCTCGGCCCCCATGCCGACCACCTCGGCCACCAGCTTCATCAGCCCGCCGTCGCGGCCATACGGATACTGCTGGACCAGCGGATCCCCCCGCAGCGGACCATACTGCTGGATGGCATCGAAGGTGCGGCCGACCGCATGCAGCGAACACTGCAGGTCACGCAGCCCCGCTTCGCTGGCGCGCAGGAAGCGGAACAGCGCGGCTTCGCCATCATGGTGGTGTAGCCGGTTGGCAGCCAGTCCGAGTCGCATACAGGGGTTCTCCAGGGGGGCACTGCCGAAGTGTATGCGCTGGATCACGCCAGGCGTCGTCGCTTATGCAGCAATCCTGATGGTGCCCGGCGGTGAGCCTGCTAGCGTCGGTGGCCGATGGATTGCGGAAAGGACATCTTCGTGGCGCCGTGTTTTGTCACCGCCTGCCTTGTACTGGGGTCGCTCACGCTGCCCGGGCCGATGCGGGGCCCTCTCGTGGTTGCCGGCCTGCTGCTGGCACTGGCCGGCATCGCCCTCGTGCAGGCGAACGGCTACTGGCGGCTGCGCAACGAAGTCCGCCACCGCCGCGACGTGCAGCGGCTGTTCGACGAGGTGTCCAGCAACCTGCCGGTGGTCGTGTTCCAGGCGCGGCGCGCGCGCGATGGGCGCATCCAGATCGAACTGCTGGCCGGGGACACCCCACAACTGTTCAGCGCATCACCGCGCGAACTGCAGGATGACCCGTCGCGCATCCTGTCCGCGATCCATGCCGGCGACCACAAGCGGGTGCTGTCGGTGCTGCTGCGCGCGGTGCGTCGCATCTGTCCGGTGGCACTGCGCTTCAGCGCCGATGGCGTACGCGGCCCACGGCACATCGCCATGCAGGCATGGCCCAGCGTGGACGCATCCAGGGAGCAGCGCTGGACCGGTTACTGGATGGATGTTTCCGACGCCGACACACGTGCCCAGGCGATCCTCCGCGCACACGCCCAGGCGGCAGCGGACGCGGCCGAGCGCGAGCAGATGGTCACCCGCCTGGGGACCGGGATCGGCGCGCCCATGCAGGCCCTGCTGGGGCGGCTGGCGCTGCTGCGCGCGGCGCCGCTGGACGCGCAGCAGCGTGTGGTGATGGACACCCTGGAGGATGCCGCGTCGATGCTGGCGCGCATCCTGGACGACGTCGCCGCCCTGTCCGCCGGACGTGCCGATGGCATGGACCTGCAGGCCGGGCCGGTCGACCTGCGGATGCTGGTGCACAGCGTGGAGACCCTGCTGCGGCCGGTCGCGCAGTCCAAGGGCCTGTACCTGCACCAGCGCGTGGAACCCCGCGTGGCCGCGCAGCTGCTGGCCGATGCCACCCGCCTGCGGCAGGTGCTGTTCAACCTGGTCGGCAACGCGATCAAGTTCACCCGCCACGGCGGGGTCTCGCTGTCCCTGCAGCAGGTCGAAGATACCGGCCACGCGCAGCGGGTGCGGCTGGTCGTGTCCGATACCGGAGTCGGCATCGCGTTGGAGCGGCAGGAGGCGGTATTCGAGCCGTTTGCCCAGGCTGAGCGTTCGACCACGCGCCAGCATGGCGGGGTCCGGGTTGGGACTGGGCATCTGCCGCCAGCTGGTCACTGCGATGGGCGGCAGCCTGGTCCTGCGCAGCGCGCCCGGGCAGGGCACGGTGGTTGAAATCGAACTGGACCTGCCGCACGCGCCGGGGGGAAGCGCCGATGCGCGGGTGAACCCTGGCAGCGTAGCGGCCGCTGGTCAGCAGGCGCCGTCCTGCAGCGGGTCATCGCCCCGCGTGCTGGTCGCCGAAGACCATCCGACCCAGCAGCTGCTGATGCAGTGGTGGCTGCGTGGCATGGGGCTGGACGTGGAAGTGGCCAGCGATGGCCTGCAGGCGCTGGCATCATGGCGTCGCGACCCGCCACGACTGCTGTTCACCGATGAGCAGATGCCCGGCCTCACCGGTGCCGAACTGGTGCAGCGGATCCGCCGCGAAGAACAGGAACGCGGCCGCCCGCCCGGTCCCATCATCGGCATGACGGCCGACACCGACGGCATGCGCGGGATGGCGCTGGACCACGTGCTTGCCAAGCCGATCAGCCGGCGCACGCTGCACGAGGCCATCGCCAGGGTCGCCCCTGGGCTGCTCGCCGGGGCAGCCGCAGCTGCAGGCTCCTGCCCGGCGGTGGACCCCACCGATGCACCGACCCTGGCGTCGCTGGCGGCGCGGTTCGGCAACGAAGACGCCGCCCGCCAGCTGGTGCATACGCTGCGCGCGAGCCTGGAAGAGGACGCGGTGGTACTGGAGGAGGCATGGCGGCAAGCGGACCCGCGCGTGGCCTCGCAGCGGTTGCATCGCATGGCCGGCGGCGTGGGCAGCCTGGGGCTGGTCGCGCTGGCCGCACACCTGCGCGAGCTGAACGAGCTGCAGGCGCCGCCCTCCCGCGCCGAGCGCGACCAGTTGCGCAGCCGACTGCAGCGCTGCATCGCGCACCTGCGCCAGCTGGAAGGCTAGCGCAGGTGCATGCGCAGGGTCATGCCAGCAGCAGGCGCACGATGCTCGCCGCGGCATCGCGGCCTTCGGCCACGGCGGTCACCACCAGGTCCGCACCGCGCACCGCATCGCCGCCGGCGAACAGCCGCGGGTGTGCGGTCTGGAACGGCAGGCGGTCCTTGCCACCGACCTGCAGGCGACCGTTGCCGGTGAATTCCACGCCGTGCGCGGACAGCCATTCCGGCGCACTCGGCGAGAAGCCGAAGGCGATGATCACCACGTCCGCTTCCAGCAGCGATTCGCTGCCTTCGATCGGCACCGCGGCCTGGCGGCCATTGGCATCGGGTTCGCCCAGCCGGGTTTCCACCACGGTCACGCCGATCGCCTCGTCATCGGCGCCGGCTTCGATGGACAGCGGCTGGCGGTTGAACAGGAAGCGCACGCCCTCTTCGCGGGCGTTGGCGACTTCGCGCGCGGAGCCGGGCATGTTGGCTTCGTCGCGGCGGTAGGCACAGGTGACGCGCGCCGCACCCAGGCGGATGGCGCTGCGCACGCAGTCCATGCCGGTATCGCCGCCGCCCAGCACCACACCACGCGCTTGCCGGTGAGGTCGGGCAGGCTGATCTGGTCTTCCCAGCCGGCGATTGGCCGGCCCTGCGGGTTGTCGCCGCTGACGATGCGGGCGTTCTGCACCAGGAACGGCAGCGCAGGCAGCACGCCCTTCAGGTCCTGCCCATCCAGCCCGCCGTCGGTGTAGCGGTAGGCACCGGTGCCGAGGAACACCGCATCGTGGCGCTGCAGCAGGTCGTCCACGGTGACATCGCGGCCGATCTCCACGCCCAGGCGGAACTGCACGCCCATGCCTTCCAGCACCTCGCGGCGCTTGCGGATCACGTCCTTGTCCAGCTTGAAGCTGGGGATGCCGAACTGCAGCAGCCCGCCGATCTGTTCGTAGCGGTCGTATACCACCGCGGTGATGCCGGCACGTGCCAGGCGGTCGGCGCAGGCCAGTCCGGCCGGGCCCGCACCCACCACCGCCACCGTGCGGCCGGTGGGCTCCACCGTGCTCAGGTCCGGTCGCCAGCCGCGGGCGAGCGCGGTATCGACGATGTACTTCTCCACCGCGCCGATGGTCACCGCGCCGAATTCCTCCAGCGTGCAGCTGCCTTCGCACAGGCGGTCCTGCGGGCATACCCGGCCACATACTTCCGGCAGCGGGTTGGTGCTGTGGCACAGCGTGGCGGCTTCTTCGATGCGGTTTTCCTGCACCAGCTGCAGCCACTGCGGGATCGCATTGTGCACCGGGCACTTCCAGCTGCAGTACGGGTTGCCGCAGTCCAGGCAGCGGCCGGCCTGGTACTGCGCGTCCTCCTTGCCGAACTTGCCGTACAGCTCGCCCCAGTCGCCGGAGGTGCGCAGCTCCACCGGGATGCGCTGCGGCATCGTCCGGGGCAGGTCGAGGAACTGGAAAGCGTGCTTGCGACTCATGGCGGGCTCTGCCTCTCGGCTTGGAGGTGCTGCCGGCCAGTGGCCGGCACTACCGATGAAAGGGGCGGGGTCATGCGGCGCGGCGCAGGGTTTCGGTCAGCGATTCGATGCTGGCGGCCTTGGGCTTCACCAGCCAGAACTTGCCGATGTAATCGCGGAACTCGTCCATGATCTGCTGGGCCCAGATGCTGCCGGTCAGCTCGCGATGGCGGCCGATCAGCCGATGCAGGTGCTGGCGGTAGTTCTCGAAGCCTTCGGCGGACACGCGATGGATGTCGATCAGCTCATGGTTGTAGCGGTCGACGAAATCACGGTCCACGTCCAGCACGTAGGCCAGCCCGCCGGTGAAGCCGGCGCCGAAGTTCAGGCCGACCTTGCCGAGCACCAGCACCACGCCGTCGGTCATGTATTCGCAGCAGTGGTCACCGGCGCCTTCGATCACCGCCAGCGCGCCGGAGTTGCGCACCGCGAAGCGCTCGCCGGCCCGGCCGGCGGCGAACAACTCGCCACCGGTGGCGCCGTACAGGCAGGTGTTGCCGATGATCGCGGTGCTGCGGGCCTCGAAGCGCGCGCCGCGTGGCGGGCGCACCACCAGCCGGCCGCCGGCCATGCCCTTGCCCACGTAGTCGTTGGCTTCGCCTTCCACTTCCAGGTGCAGGCCACCGACGTTGAAGGCACCGAAGCTCTGCCCGGCGGTGCCGCGGAAGCGCAGCTCCAGCGGCGATTCGGCCATGCCCTGGTTGCCGTGCGCGCGGGCGATGGTGCCCGACAGGCGGGTGCCGATGCTGCGGTCGGTGTTGTGGATCAGGAAGCGATGGTCGCCGCCCCGCTTGTTGGCGATGGCATCGGCCAGCAGGCCGTCCATCTGGGTGGCCAGGCTGTCCGGCGATTCGTACAGGCGCTGGGCGGCGCAGTGGCTGCCTTCGTAGCTGGCATCGGCGAGCAGCCGCGACAGGTCCACGCGCACGCCTTCGCGCGGCGCGGTATCGATCTGCCGCAGCAGCTCGGTGCGGCCGACGATGTCCTGCAGCGAACGCACGCCCAGGTAGGACAGCCAACCGCGCACTTCTTCGGCCAACAGCTTGAAGAAGTTCTCCACGCGTTCGGGCTGGCCGGTGAAATAGTTCTCGCGCAGGCGCTCGTCCTGGGTGGCCACGCCGGTGGCGCAGTTGTTGAGGTGGCAGATGCGCAGGTACTTGCAGCCCAGCACGATCATCGGACCGGTGCCGAAACCGAAGCTGTCCGCGCCGAGGATGGCCGCCTTGACCACGTCCAGGCCGGTCTTCAGGCCGCCATCGGTCTGCAGGATGGTGCGCGCGCGCAGGTCGTTGCCGACCAGTGCCTGGTGCGCTTCGGCCACGCCCAGTTCCCACGGCACGCCGGCGTAGCGGATCGAGCTGACCGGCGAAGCGCCGGTGCCGCCGTCGTGGCCGGAGATGGTGATCAGGTCGGCGCCGGCTTTCACCACGCCAGCGGCGATCGTGCCCACGCCGGCATGGCTGACCAGCTTCACCGACACCAGCGCGGTCGGGTTGACCTGCTTGAGGTCGTAGATCAGCTGGGCCAGGTCTTCGATGGAATAGATGTCATGGTGCGGCGGTGGCGAGATCAGGCCGATGCCCGGCTTGGCATAACGCAGGCGGGCAATCAGTTCGTTGACCTTGTGGCCGGGCAGCTGGCCGCCTTCGCCGGGCTTGGCGCCCTGGGCGACCTTGATCTGCAGCACTTCGGCGTTGACCAGGTATTCGGCGGTGACACCGAAGCGACCGGACGCGACCTGCTTGATCTTGGAACGCTTTTCGGTGCCATAGCGGGCGGGGTCTTCGCCGCCTTCGCCGGAGTTGCTGCGGCCACCCAGCCGGTTCATGGCGATGGCCAGCGCTTCATGCGCTTCCGGCGACAACGCGCCCAGGCTGATCGCCGCGGTATCGAAGCGCGGGAACAGCTCGCTGGCCGGTGCCACCTCGTCCAGCGGGGTGGGCGTGGCGGCGGGTACCAGCTGCAGCAGGTCGCGCAGCGCCGACGGCGGACGTGCATGCACGGCATCGCAGTACGCCTGCCAGTGGGTCGGATCGCCCGAGCGCGAGGCGCGCTGCAGGGTCATGACCACGTCCGGGTTGTACATGTGGTATTCGCCGCCGTGGACGTACTTCAGCAGGCCGCCGACGTCCGGCTGCACCTGGTCGTCCCAGGCCTGCACGGTCAGTTCGCGGGCTTCGGCATCCAGCCGCGCGAAGCTGACGCCGCCGACCCGCGACGGCGTCTCCGGAAAGCACAGTTCGACCACGTCCGGCTCCAGCCCGACGATCTCGAACAGCTGCGCACCGCGGTAGCTGGCCACCGTGCAGATGCCCATCTTGGAGATGATCTTGGACAGGCCCTTGTACACGCCCTTGCGGTAACGGCGGCCGATCTGCGACTGCTCGCCGCCCTTGCTGAGCTTGAGGATGCCGCGGCGGCCGAGGTCGAACAGGGTCTGGTAGGCCAGGTACGGATACACCGCGGTGGCACCGAAGCCGAGCAGGCAGGCCATGTGGTGCGGATCGCGCGCGGTGCCGGTTTCCAGGATCAGGTTCACCTCGCAGCGCAGTCCGGTGTTGCACAGGTGGTGGTGCACCGCGCTGGTAGCCAGCAGGGCATGCACCATCGGCCGGTCGGTGACCGGATAGCGGTCGGACAGCAGCAGCATGACGATGCCATCGCGCGCGGCCTGTTCGGCCTCGGCACAGATGCGCTCGATGCCGGCGCGCAGGCCTTCTTCTTCGCTGTAGGACAGGTCGATCAGCCGGTTGGCGTCGGCGTACTGCTCCATCTTCAGCAGCTGGCGCAGCTTGCGCTGGCTCAGCACCGGCGAGTTGAGGATGACGTGGTTAACCGTCTCCGCGCCGGCATGGAAGATGTTGGTCTCCTTGCCGAGCTGGGTGGACAGCGACATCGCGCAGTCTTCGCGCAGCGGATCGATCGGCGGGTTGGTGACCTGCGCGAACGCTTGGCGGAAGTAGTCATACAGCGGCCGGCTGCGCTGGCTCAGCACCGCCATCGGCGTGTCATCGCCCATTGAACCGGTGGCTTCCTGTTCGGTTTCCGCCAACGGGCGCAGTACCTGCTCCACTTCTTCGGTGCTGAGCTGGTACAGCTTGTGGTAGCTGCGCAGGGTGCGGGCGTCGAACGGTTCTTCCACCAGCGAAGGATCGATCAGTTCGGTCTGCAGGTAGGTCACGCCCTGCTGCAGCCACTGCTTGTACGGCGCGCGGCCGCGGTTGATGCGGTCCACCGCCTCCGAATCGAGCAGGTCGCCGCGCTTGAGGTCGATGGCGATCATCTCGCCCGGCCCCAGCTTGCCCTTGCGCACCACGCGTTCGGTCGGCACTTCCCAGACGCCGGCTTCGGAGGCGACCAGGAAGTGGCGGTCGGAGGTGAGCATCCAGCGTGCCGGGCGCAGGCCGTTGCGGTCCAGCGTGCATACCGCATAGCGGTCGTCGCAGGCGACGATGCCGGCCGGGCCGTCCCACGGCTCACTGTTGAGCCCGTGGAATTCGTAGAACGCGGCGAGGTCGGGATCCTTGAATTCCAGCGACTGGGTGGCCGGCGGGACCAGGATGCGCAGTGCCTGGATCAGCTCCATGCCGGCGCTGACCATCAGTTCCAGCATGTTGTCCAGGCTCTGCGAATCCGAACCGTGCATGGAGATCACCGGATCGAATTCACCGATGTCGAAGTGCGGGGTCTTCCACACCTTGCTGCGCGCCTGCGCCCAGCGACGGTTGCCTTCAATGGTGTTGATTTCACCGTTGTGGGCGAGCATGCGGAACGGATGCGCCAGCGGCCAGCGCGGCAGCGTATTGGTGGAGAAACGCTGGTGGAACACGATCGCGCTGGAGGCCAGGTCGCTGCGCTGCAGGTCCAGGAAGAAGCGCGACAGCTTGTCCGGCAGCACCATGCCCTTGTAGCTGATCGCGTTCGGGCTGAGCGTGGTGACGTAGTAGTCGGCGTGGTCGCGCAGCGACTGTTCGCTGCGGCGACGGGCCAGGAACAGGGCCAGGGTGAAGGCGGCATTGTCCTGGGCCTGGCCGGCATCGACGAAAACCTGTTCGATGCGCGGGTAGCGTGTCGCGTGCCAGCTGGCCGCAGACGCTGGGATCGGTCGGCACCACGCGCCAGCCGCGCGGCTGCGTGCCGGCCTTGGCCAGCTCGGCTTCCAGCGCGGCGCGGCACTGCGCGGCGGCGGTTTCGTCGTGCGGCAGGAACACCACGCCGGCAGCGAAGCGCGCGCCGACGCTGATGCCCGCTTCGGCGGCGATGGCTTTGAGGAACACCTGCGGGCGACGCAGCAGCAGGCCGCAGCCGTCGCCGGTCACGCCGTCGGCGGCGACGCCACCGCGGTGGGTCATCCGCGAAAGCGCGGCGATGGCGGTATCCACGAGCAGCCGGGACGGCTGGTCATCCAGCTGGGCGACCATGCCGAAACCACAGGCATCGCGCTCGTGTCGTGGGTCGTAAAGCCCTTGGCGGTTGCGGGGGGCCATCTTTGCCTCTTGGTCAGGTGAGCGGGGACTCCTGCGCCTGCCCACAGGACGCGCCGTGACCACCGGAATGAGGGTGCCGTGCCGGGATGGCAGGGACAGCGAAGCAGCGTCCTGGCGTTGGTCGATGCGACCGTTCCCCCGGCAGGGCGGATGCCCCGTGCGGTGGCGTGCCTCCCCTGGCGCTCGCCAAGCGCTTTCGCGCTCATTCCAGGAGACAGGGCGCGCTGCCTGGAGCGCGCGGGATGCCACCGGATGCTTCGACTAGACCATAGATGGTGCAATGCCGCAACACACGGTTGCACGCGCAACCAAGGTGCTGGCAAGTGCTTGCCAGCGCTGGGGAAATCAGCCGCAGCGAAGGCCGCTGACCACATCCTTCTCGTCCACTTCCACATTCAGGCGCTCGCCCACGAATTCCATCGTGGTCATGTCGCCGGGGCGCAGCACGCGCAGCGATTTCGCACTGGCGTCCTGCTGGGCCTGGCTGCCGAGGGCATCGGTGAAGGGCTGGCTGACCAGGCTCTGCACCTGGGTGGCATCGCAGTTGCCGATCGGCGGGGCTTCGGTCGCCTTGCCGCGCTTCGTCGGCGGGGGCGGTGGCATTTTCAGCGGCCTGCTGGGCCTGCGCGGTGACGGCATCCTGTTCGTCCATCGGCGGCGCCGAGCAGGCGGCCAGGAACAGGGTGGCGGGGAGCAGGAGCAGGAAGGGGCGCGCCAGGCGCGGCAACTGCGGGAACGACATGCGGACTCCGGAAACGTTCTGGATGACGAAAGCGTGAGCATAACGGCTGTAGGCCGTCCACGTGTTCGTGTTGCGTTATTGACGCGGCCTGCTCGGCGCGACGGCCACACTGCAGGCATGAGCCAAACCGCCGCAACCCCTGAAAAAGCCGCCGCCCGCGCCGCCGGACTGCGTTACGTGGACGACAGCCAACCGGGCTACCAGCGACGCCGTGCGGGCAAGGGATTCGCCTACCGCGATCCGGCCGGACAGGCCGTTCGCGATGCCGAGGTGCTGGCCCGCATCCGCTCCCTGGCCGTGCCGCCGGCGTACACCGATGTCTGGATCTGCCACTGGCCCAACGGCCACCTGCAGGCGACCGGCCGTGATGCGCGGGGCCGCAAGCAGTACCGCTACCACCCCGACTGGGCGCGGGTGCGCGGGGAGGGCAAGTTCGACCGCATCATCGCCTTCGGCGAGGCGCTGCCCACGCTGCGCCGGCATCTGCGCAACGACCTGAAGCGCACCGGATTCCCGCGCGAAAAAGTCCTGGCGATCGTGGTCGCGCTGCTTGCCGACACCCTGGTGCGGGTCGGCAATGAAACCTATGCGCGCGAAAACAAATCCTTCGGCCTGACCACGCTGCGCAACCGGCACCTGGCGCTGGTGGCCGGCGGGCGGGTGCAGATGCGCTTCCGCGGCAAGTCCGGGCAGCAGCATGAGGTGGAGATCGGCGACAAGCAGCTGGCCAAGCAGGTGCGTCGCATCCAGCAGCTCCCCGGGCAGGCGCTGTTCCAGTACCGCGACGACGACGGCACGCTGCAGCCGGTCGATTCCGGCGAGGTCAACGACTACCTGCGCGAGGTGATGGGCGAGGAGTTCACCGCCAAGGATTTCCGCACGTGGGGCGGCACCGTGGAAGCACTGCGGGCGTTCGCCGCCACCGAGCTGCCCGAGCCGGCCAGCAAGACCGCACTGGCCGCCGCGCAGCGCGAGGTGGTGTGCAAGGTGGCCGACCTGCTGGGCAACACGCCGGCGGTCTGCCGCAAGGCCTATATCGATCCCAGCGTGTTCGGCGGCTGGGAGCGGGGGGAGCTGGTCGCGCTGGCCGGCCTGCGTGGCCAGCGGCAGTGGGAACAGGCGACCCTGCGCTACCTGCGCAGGGCACGCCGGGTGACGGCCAAGGTCAGCCGCAGCACCAAGGTCAGCCGCAGTAAATAGCGGTGATGTTGTTGGTGCGGCCGGTTTCGATCGTCAGTCGCTCGCCGCCTTCATGCGCGGCACCGGCGGCCGGATCGGCGCTGCCGCTGGCGGTGGGGCCACTGCGCTCGCGGGTGCCGCGCAGTACCTGCACCTGCAGGCTGTCACTGTCCACGCGGGCACGCTCCACGGTCGCCGCCGACGCCGCCAGGCCGACCGCGCCCTGCACCTTGTCCAGGTGGCATTGACCGGAAATCACGCCGTCGATCGGCTGCACCTGGGCCACCGGCGTGCTGCTGCAGGCGGCCAGGGAAACGGCCATCGCGGCCACGCTGAGGTAACGGATCATCGATGCAGCTCCACTGGGTTCGAGGCCTCCAGCCTGACGGGTGCGGCGTGGTGTCGGGATGAACGCGTGCACATGCCGGGCACGTTGCATTCACTGCCACTGCAACGCGCGATGTGGAGACTGGTTGCACGCCCTGGACACCGCGCTGTCCTGGACAATCCGCTTCAAGAGGAGATCTCATGGCTACCGCCAAGACCGCCCCGGCAAAGAAAGTCCCCGCCCGCCAGAAAGCCACCCCGAAGGTCCGCAAGGGCACCCGCGCCGCCGCTGCGGCGCCGGCCGATGCAGAAGGCACCGCGCGCAAGCGTGTGGTCAAGACCGCCACCCGCAAGACCGCCGCCACCGACGAACGGGGTGCACGGGTGGCCGCGCGACAGCGTCGCCTGCAGGACCAGGAAAAGGCCAAGGACGCGCGCGCCAGCAAGAAGGCGGCGAAGAAAAAGGTGACCCAGGCAGGCACCCGCAAGCAGCCTGAAAAGATGCCCGCGCAGTCCATCGCCAAGCCCGGCCACGAGCACGCGCTGGACCTGGCGCCCCGTTTCCTGGCCCCGGACTACGCAGGCAGCGGCAAGCTGAAAGGCCTGCGTGCGATTGTCACCGGCGGCGATTCCGGCATCGGTCGCGCCGTCGCCGTGCTGTATGCCCGCGAAGGCGCGGACGTGGCGGTACTGCACCTGGACGAACACGAAGATGCCGATATCACCCGCCAGCACGTGGAACGCGAAGGGGGACGCTGCATCGTGATCGCCGGTGACGTGCGTGATCCGAGGTTCTGCAATCGCGCGGTGAAGCAGGTGGCCAAGGCCTTCGGTGGCATCGACATCCTGGTCAACAATGCGGCCTTCCAGCTGCATTGCCATCGCCTGGAAGACCTCGATGACGCCCACCTGCAGGAGACCCTGCAGACCAACATCGGCGGTTACATCCAGATGGCCCGCGCCGTGCTGCCCTACCTTGGCGAGGGCGCCAGCATCGTCAATTCGGGTTCGGAAACCGGCCTGTTCGGCAGCAAGTCACTGATCGACTACTCGGCCACCAAGGGTGCCATCCATGCCTTCACCAAGGCCCTGGCCAGCCAGCTGCTGCCGCGCGGCATCCGGGTCAACTGCGTTGCGCCGGGCCCGGTGTGGACGCCGTTGAATCCAGCCGACAAGGCCGCGCCGGACGTCGGCGAGTTCGGCCAGGACAGTGACATGGGGCGCGCCGCGCAGCCCGAAGAGCTGTCGCCGGCCTACGTGTTCCTGGCCGCGCCCAGCTGTTCCAGCTACATCAGTGGCGCGATCCTGCCGGTGATGGGCGGCCCGCGCGGCTGAGCCCATGCCGTTCGTCGGCACATGACCTTCGGGGGGTTGACTACACCTGTCGCCACGGGCACTGTGGCGACACGTGTAGTCACCCAAGGAACCGTGCCATGCACCGCAAGACGATCGGGGACCAGGAACTGGCCCTGCTGCAGTACATCGACGAGGCAGGAACGCCCAGCGTGGGCGAAGTGGCGGTCGGATTCGGCGAGCCGCGCGGCCTGGCCCGGTCCACCGTGCTGACCATGATGGAACGCCTGCGCGGCAAGAACTACCTGTGTCGCGAGCAGGCCGACGGTATGTACCGCTACCAGTCCACGGCCGGGCAGGACAGCGTGGTGCAGGGCGCCATCGCGCAGTTCGTCGACCGCACCCTGCAGGGCTCGGTGTCGCCGTTCGTGGCCTATCTGTCCCAGCGCGATACGGTCAGCGACGACGAACTGGCCGAGCTGGAAGCACTGGTCGAACAGCTGCAGTCACGCCGGCAGGAGGGCTGAGCCATGGACGCGAACCTGATCGTGATGCTGGAACGACTGGCCTGGACCAGCCTGCAGACCGCGCTGCTGGTCGCGCTGGTGTGGGGCGTCTGCCGCGCCGTGCCGTCACTGGGCGCCGCCGCGCGCTGCCGGATGTGGTGGCTGGTATCGCTGCAGGCGGTGCTGGGCCTGTTCTGGGCGCAGCCGCTGCAGTTGGCGGTGCTGCCGGCACCGGCGATGACGCCGTCGATGGGCGAAACGGTGTACGTGCAGGCGGCTGTGCTGTCGGCACAGGGGCTGGCGAATGCCGAGCAAGGCATCGCGTCGTCCGCGTTGTCGACCACGCCGTGGTGGGCACTGGCGCTGGCCGCGTTGTGGTTGGCTGGCGTGCTGGCCATGGCGTGGCGGACCCATGGCGAATGGCGGCGGAGCCGCGCGCTGCTTGCCCATGCCACCCCGTGCGATGACCAGGCGCTGGTACACGCCCTGCAGCTGGCGGCAGAAGCGCACGGCCTGCGCCGTGCGCCACGCCTGTGGATGAGTGCCGACATCGATGCGCCGCAGGTGGTCGGGCCGTTGCGGCCGGTGCTGCTGCTGCCGGTGGGTGTGCATGCACTGCAGGGTGATGCGCTGGACCTGGCGCTGACCCATGAACTGCAGCACCTGCAGCGCAACGACCTGCAGTGGGGCCTGCTGCCGGCGCTGGCGCAGCACCTGTTCTTCTTCCATCCGCTGCTGCGGCTGGCGGTCGGCGAATACGCGCAGGCCCGCGAAGAAGCAGTGGATGCGGCGGTGGTGGATGGCCGTGGCGAGCGTCGCCAGGATTACGGTCGCCTGCTTTTGCAGCTGGGCGTGATGCCGCGTCCGCACCTGGGGGTAGCCAGCGCCGCGCCGAGCCCGCACAGCCTCAAGCGCCGCTTGATTTCGCTGCAGCGGCACCAGGCATGCCCGAAGGCGTTGACGGCGCTGCTTACGGCGGCCGTGCTGGCCGTGGCGATCCTGCCAATGCGGCTGGTCGCGGCCGCGCCGCCACCGCCCGCGCCACCTTCGCCGCCAGCAGCGCCGGCCGCACCGCCTGCGTTGGCAGCACCGGACGCACCGCCGGCGCCTGCCGCTGCCACCGTTCCTGTGCCACCGGCACCGCCTGCGCCGCCGCCGGCACCAGCGAGCGCACGCAGCGGACATGCCAGCACCACCACCCATACCGTCAGCCGCGACGACGGCCACGGCGTCGCCACGCTGATCACCCACGGGCGGCTGGACCTGGGGGAGCGGCCGGCGCGTGCCCACGTGCTGGTCACCGGCAATGAGAGCTATGCCGACGGTGCGCTGGATGACGTGGCCCAGGCACGAAGTGACCTGGGTGCAGGTGCAGCGGGCTTCTGGTTCCGCCAGGGCGACCAGCGTTACGTGGTGCGCGACACCGCACTGCTGCAGCAGATGCAGGCCGCCTATGCCGACGCCGCACGACTGGGCCAGCAACAGGCCGCCCTGGGATTGAAACAGGGTGCGCTGGGCCGCCAGCAGGGCGAGCTGGGCCGGCGTACCGGTGAGCAGGCGCGGGCGGTCGCGCAGCACGCACGGGACACCGCGCGCAGTGCGCTGGGTGGCTCAGCGGACATCAACCGCGATGCCGCCGCGCAGGCTGCGCGTGCGTCACGCGGTGCGACCCAGGAGGCAACCCACGATGCGCTGTCCCGCCTGACTGGCCGGCAGGGCGAACTGGGCAGGCAGCAGGCGGTGCTGGGCGAAGAACAGGCCGAACTGGGCCGGCTTCAGGCGGAAGTGCAGGCACGTGCCTCGCGCGAGGCCGAGAAGGTCATCGCCAAGGCGCTCGCGGATGGGCGCGCCATGCGGCTCTGAGCATCAACGAGGGAGCGGGTCACTGCCCGCTCCCTCGCGGCAGCTCAGCCGCAGCTGGCTGAAATGATCTTGTTCTGCTCGTCCACGCGGACGGTAACGCGGTCTTCGCGGTAATCCATGGTGACGGCCATGCCCGGCTTGACCACCCGGATGGTCCGCGCCCCGGCATCGCGCACCGCACGGTCGATGACCTCCTGGCTGGCCATCTGGCCGCTCAGCGCGGTCAGCGTATCGGCATGGCAATGGCTGCCGAGTCCAGCCGGTTCCGGTTTCGGCTGGGTGGGCGCTATGTCCGCAGTGGGCGGGGTACTGCTGCAGGCGGCCAATGGCAGCAGACAGCCGAGCAACAACCAACGATTCGAACGCATGACAGGCCTCCCGGGGCGATGGACGAATGCTACGAGCCGCCACTACGCGCCATGTGCCGTCAACGTCGGGTAAACGGTTGCTCACCCCGCCTGCAACGGCAGGCAGTTCACCGGCGGTGGCACATCGGCCTGCGCCTGCTGTTCCACCAGCGCCAGGAACAGCTGTGCCAGCGTCACCACGTCCTGGTGGTTGTGTTCGACCACCCGCCGCAGGTTCACCGCATCGCCGCCGCGCAGGTAGCGCAGCCAGGCGGAAGGGGCTTCCGAACCGGGCAGGTCATCCTCGCGCACCACCTTCAGCAGCTGCCGTTCGATGGTGGCCAGCCGGCAGTTTTCCCAGACCCCGCGATAACGCCGACGGGTCGGGTACAACAGGTCGATGTGGTCCAGCGCGGTGATCGGATCGCCCTGCCGTGCGAGCCGGTAGCGGGTCTTCAGCAGCGGCGCGTCGTAACTGCGTCCGTTGTAGCTGGAAAACACCGTGGTCGGTGCCAGCCAGCCGGTGAAGGTGCGCAGCATGGCGGTCTCGGCGGCCATCGTGGAGATCATCAGCTGGCGGATGCGCAGGCCCGGCCCCCGCTCCGGATGCAGATGCCAGTCGGCCGCGCCGATCATGAAGGCGCGGGTGCCGGTGCCGCCGGCCAGGCCGGTGGTTTCGGTGTCGAAGAACAGCAGGTCCTGCGGCGCCACGTGCTGCTGATCGCGCTTGGCGAACGCCAGTGACAGCGGTGCCGACGGGACATCCCCCGGCAGGAACGATTCGATCAGGTGCAGGCCCGGCGCGATCTCGGTGCCGGGCAGGCTGCGGTCCTGCGTGCGCGCCCGTGGTGACGGGGTGGCTTCGCTGCCGCGTTCGCGCACGCCCAGCAGTCGTCGCAGTCCTTTGGCATCGGCTACCTGGCGTGGCGCTGCGGCCACCCCGGTGGGTTTGTGGCGGATTTCCTTTTCCACCCAGGCAAACACCGAACGCGTGGGGGCGGGCTGCCTGGCATCGTTGGCCGCGGCGGGCAGTGCGGGCGCCGGCTGCGGCAACGCGTCGGCGGGCGCCACCGGGGCAACCGCCTTGGCATCCCCGGCCTGCCGCCGCAGCAGCCGCAGCTTGTCCAGGCTCAGGCTCACGGTGCCAACAACTCCATCGGATCGGCGATCACCACCGATACGTCCGGTACGTGCTCGCAGGCCTGCGCATCGAACAGGTCGAGCACGCGCAGGGCCAGCGCACGCGGGGTGGTGTCGTCGGCTTCCTGCGCGGCCAGCACCGGGCCGACGCAGGCCGGGCAGCCGGCCTTGCAGTCGCAGCGCTGCACCAGTTCACGCGCGCGCTGCACCAGCTCCTGCTGGCGCAGCCACAGCGGCTCGCTCAGGCCGACTCCCCCGGGGAAGTTGTCGTACAGGTAGACGGTGGGCACGAACTGCTGCAGCAGCTCCACCGCGCCGGGGCCGCCTTCTTCGCCGCGCAGCTGGCCGCGGCCGCTCTGGTCGGCGATGGCGAACCACGCGCCGTCGCCGTTGCCGACCGCCTTCTGCAGGTCGCGTGCGTCGGCCATCACCGCCACGGTGGCGACGATGTGCAGCGCGTAGGCCGCGCCCAGGAAACCGTCCAGCGCGTCCTGCTTGCTGGCGAACGCGCGCAGCAGCAGCGCCTGCGGCAGCTGCCACCACACCGAGGTGGTATGCAGTTCCTGGTCGGGCAGGTTGACCGGGCCGTAGCCGATGTTTTCATGGGTGTAATAACGGATCTTCTTGTAGCCGGCCACGCGCCGTACCACGTGCACTTCGCCATGGTGCGCATCGCCGCGGCCGGCGACATTGCCGTCGAAGCGGTCAAGCACCTTGAGCTTGGTGAAGTCGATGCTGTCGGTGTAGTAGTCCACGTGCGTGCGCGTGACGTAGGCCTTGCGGCCTTCCCAGTCCAGCGTCTCCACCTGGTAAGGGGTGGACTGCACCATGTGGATGGCGCCCTCGTACAGGGTCAGCGCCGCGGCCGAGTAATCCACCTCGGCGATGATCTGCTGCTTGCCGCCGCTGCGGTCGACCACCACGAAGTTGCCATCGGCCACCGAACGCAGGCTCACCGCGTTGGCCGGGTAGCTGTCGGCGATCCATTCCCAGCGCTCGCCCTCGCGGTGCACCACCTCGGTTTCCGCCAATGCTTCCAGGAACACTTCCGGGTCGATCGGGCCGAAGCCATCGCCGACCAGGAACGGCAGTTCAAAGGCGGCGCAGCGGATGTGGTCGAACAGGATCAGCGGCTGGTCCGGGGCGATGCGCGCATGCTCCGGCGAGGCGTCGCCGAAGAAGTCCGGGTGGCGCACCACGTACTGGTCCAGTGGCTGCGAACTGGCGACCATCACCCCCAGCGCGGGCTGCTGGCGGCGACCGGCGCGGCCGAAGCGTTGCCAGGTCGCGGCGACGCTGCCCGGATAGCCGTTGAGGACGACCACGTCCAGGCTACCGATGTCCACGCCCAGTTCCAGCGCGGAGGTGCTGACGATGCCGTCGATCTGCCCGGCGCGCATGGCGCGTTCGGTCTCGCGGCGCTCGGTCGGCAGGTAGCCGCCGCGGTAGGCGCGGATGCGGGCGGGCTTGCGCGGGTCGTGGTCGAAGATGTCCTTGAGGTACTTGGTCAGCACTTCCACCATCAGCCGGCTCTGCGCGAACACCAGCGTCTTCAGGCCGGACTTGATCGCGATGCGCGCGATGCGGTTGCTCTGCGAGCGCGCCGAGGCACGCAGGCCCAGGTCCGGATTGACCACCGGTGGGTTCCACAGCAGCACCTGCTTGGGCCCGCTGGGCGCACCGGATTCGGTGATCGCGGTGACCGGCGCTTCGATCAGGGCCTCGGCATGCGCCTGCGGGTTGCCGATGGTGGCCGAGCACAGGATGAACTGCGGTTGCACCCCGTAGAACGCGCAGATGCGCTTGAGCCGGCGCAGCACATTGGTCACGTGGCTGCCGAACACGCCGCGGTAGGTGTGCACCTCGTCGATCACCACGTAGCGCAGGTTCTCGAAGAACTGCGCCCACTTGGTGTGGTGGGGCAGGATGGCCTGGTGCAGCATGTCCGGATTGGACACCACGATGTCGCCATGCAGGCGGATCGCCTGGCGCGCATCACCGGGGGTATCGCCATCGAAGGTGAACGCCTTGACCCCGAGGTCGCCGGCGCGGTTGAGCTCCAGCAGTTCGGCCACCTGGTCCTGGGCCAGCGCCTTGGTGGGGAACAGGTACAGCGCCTTGGCCTTGTGCTGCATGGCCGCGCTGACCACCGGCAGGGTGTAGCACAGCGATTTGCCACTGGCAGTGGGGGTGACGATGGCCACGTGTTCGCCGCGCTGTGCCGCGTCCCACGCGTGTGCCTGGTGGCTGTAGAGCTGGTCGATGCCGCGCGCTTTCAGGGCGGCGGCAAGCGCCGGCGGCACGCTGTCCGGGATCGGCGCGTAGCGGCCTTCGCGGCCGGGGATGGCGAAGCTGCCGGTGATGCGGTCGTGGTAACGGCGCTGCAGGCGGGCGCCGAGCAGGGCGCCGTCACGTGCCGGCAGGCCACCGCGGGTGGCGAGCTGGTGTTCGGCATCGGCGGTGCGCTTGGCGAGTTCGTAAGCCATCAGGAAAACATGCCGCAAAGAACCATATGGGAACACAGCTTTGTCTCAATGCCTGAGACGCGCACGTCCTGACAGGTGAATCATTCACGCCGACCGAGCACCGCCGCGCTCCAGTAGTGACGGCCGCTGGCCGTCATGTCGTTGCCTGGGTAGTGACGGCCGCTGGCCGTCACGCTGCTGCCTTTGCCGCTGCGCTCGCCGAGCACGGCTCGGCGCTACCTGCTCTACGGTAGTGACGGCCGCTGGCCGTCAGCTTCTGCCCTCGGTGGGTGACGGCCGCTGGCCGTCACGCTGCTGCCTTTGCCGCTGCGCTCGCCGAGCACGGCTCGGCGCTACCTGCTCTACGGTAGTGACGGCCGCTGGCCGTCAGCTTCTGCCCTCGGTGGGTGACGACCGTTGGTCGTCACGCTGCTGCCTTCGGCGCTACCGGTCCGCTGCTGGGGTGCGCCGCTCCAGCCACCACAGCACGCCGGCCACCAGCACGAAGGCGAGCAGCCATGGCCAGCGCGCGCCGGGCACCTGCTGCGTGGCGGCCGACATCTGTCCGTGTCCGCCGGCCACGCGCAGCGCCGTGCTGTCGCGCAGTTGCTGGCGATGCAGCGCGGCGGCGTCGGCGCGGTCGAACACATATATCGCCTGGCGCACCTCGCTCTGCACCAGTTCATGCCAGCCCGCGTGGCGCGGCCACCACGCCGCGCAGCGCTGCGCGCCGCTGCCGGGGTCGACGACCAGGGTTTCCGGTGCGGCTTCGGCACTGCCATGTACCTGCGTGCCCGCCGCAACACCGCACAGCACCACGCGTTCACCGGCCCACGGCGTATCGGTGGTCACCAACACTGCGGGCGCGGCCGCGACCGGGCGCGCCACGAGGCCGACCACACTGCTCCACAGCTCGGCGTGGCGGTCGTCGCGCCCGGCAAGCACCGCGCGGTAACTGTCGGTCACCGGCAGCAGGCCGATCCGTCCGCGACCGCTCGCGCGCCAGCCGCCGATGGCCGCGCCGTCCACATCCTGCAGCAGCGGCTGGGCGCCAGCGACGCGCAGGGCCAGCTGTTCCAGCACCGGCACTTCGGCAAGGTGGGAACGTGCATCGGCCTCGGCCATCCACTGCGTTGCCTCCGCCGCCGGAGCACGCGGACCGCGCCGCGCCGGCAACAGCTCCGCCTGCGCTTCCCCCGCAAGTTTCAATGCGGCGGCCTGGCCGTTGCCGGTGACTGCCAGGCCCCAGCCACGCAGGGTCTGGCGCGCGGTGTCCGGCAATGGCCCCGCGCTGCGCACCAAAACGCCCAATCCATCGCGCAGCGCCTGCTGCACCGCGCTGCGCTGCGCCGCACCCAGCGCGGCCAGGCTGCGTTCGTCCAGCAGCAGCACGTCCGTGGCGGCCAGCCGCGCCGGAGCAAGCGCCACCGGCGCATCGCCCAGCATCACGCCGGCCCCCACGCTGGACTGGAACTGCAGCTCCACCCCGGCGTCGGCCGCCCAGCGCCGCAGGTACTTGGCTTCCGGCCCGGGGGCACCAGCCAGCATCAGCATCCGCACCGGTGCCGGCGCTGCGACCTGCAGCGGGACCGGGATGCCGTCCACCCGATGATCGCTGGCGTCCAGCAGCCGCAGCTGGAACAGGGTGCGACCGACGACCCGCGCAACACCGTCCAGACGGGCGCCGCCGCGCGCGTCCAGCGCGGCGCGGGCGACGACCTGGCCCGCGGGATCGAGCAGCTCGGCACGGCCGTCGGGCACGCCCTGGGCACGTGCGCGCACGCTGAAAACCGCGCCCGGTGTGGTGATCGCCGGCGCTTGCAGGCCTACCCAGCCGCGTGGCGCGGGCGACAGCCGCAACTGCACCTGGGCGGGCAATGGCGTATCGCGATCGCGCGCTGCCAACCCGTCACCGACCAGGGTGAGCCGTTCGGTTCCCGGGTGCTGGCGCAGGGCGGTGGCCAGGTCCGCTACGCGCGCGATGCCGGGGCGCGCGTCGTACTCCGGCAGGGCGAACACTGTCGCTGCGTCGTCTGCCGGGGCAGGCGCCTGCCTCGCGCCGGCCGTCAGCAACGTGAGTGCATGGCGGGGTGCGCTGTGCTGCGGCGGAACCAGTGCCAGCAGCAACAGTCCACCCGCCAGCGCCTGCAGCACCAGCAGTGCGCCCAGCCGCAGTGGCGGCAGGCGTACGCCGCGCCGTTGCTGCAGCAGCAACCGCAACGTGGCCAGCAGCACGATGGCGATGATCGCCATGCTGATCCAGCGACTGTCCGTCATGGCCCGGCTCCCAGTGCATCGCGGTAACGCTGTCCCATCGCGTCGGGTGTGCTGCGCCGTGCCGGTGCCGGTATCGGCCGCAGCAGGGCACGCCACAACTGCGCGCGCAGCGCGTCGCGGCAGCGCACGCAGTCCGGTGCGATGCGTAGTTCTTCAATCGATGCGGCAAGACTGAGTGGATCGGCAAGGCGGCTTTCATTGGCACGCAGCCAGCCGTTCAACGCATCCAGGTCCGGTACCTGGCCAGCACCGCCCAACTGCTGCCAGACCGCGACGATGGACTGGTCCGGTGCGGTCAGCGCCGTCAGCGGCAGGCGTCGACTGTCGATGCCTTCACGCTTGCCGCCCAGCCGCCGGCTCTCGTCGATCGGCGGCAGTTCCGGACCCACCCGCGCCAGGTAGATCCGCTCGGCCTGCTGCACTTCCTTGATGAAGGCCAGCGCCTTGTAGGCGTGCGGCAAGGCTTCCTTCGGCCGGCCCTGGCGCAGCTCGCCTTCGGAGGACCACATCTGGTCCAGCGCGGCCTTCAACGTGGCGCGCGTCTGCGGATCAAGCAGGGTGGCGGCCTCGGCATGGTCGTGGGTATGGCCGTACTCGGAAAGCACATCGGTGGCGCTGCCGAACACCTGCGGCTCCACACCGGCCGCGTGATCGTGGCCATGGTCATCGTCGTGGTCGCCGGCATGGCTGTCGTGTCCGTGATCATCGGCCGCCGCCGGGGCATCGTTGCTGGGCACGTCGCTGGTCGGCAGGTCGCTGGTGGGTGGCGCTTTGGGTGCGCCTTCGCTCTCTTCGCCGAGGAACTGGCCGTAGCGCAGGCGCAGGATGCGCTGGTCCACGCCGATCGCATCGGAGCGACCGGTGAACGCGTCCGCCGACAGCCTGCTGCGCTGGGCAAGCAGGGCTTCGGCATCGATGATGATCTGCCGCTGGCTGCGGAAATACGCCGGCAGGGTGCGCTTGACCATGCCTTCCAGTTCGGCTTCCTGCACCTCGGCTTCGCTGGGCAGGCGCAGGATCACGCTGCTGCTCTGCGCTGACTGTGGCGTGGGCGCGTGGTTGTCACGCACCTGCAGCTGCGCGATCACATCGTTGCCGGCGCTGGCGCCCAGCGCGGCCAGCTCCAGCGTGTGGGCGAAGCGCCGTTGCGTCGCCGGCCCGCTGCCGCTGAGCGGAATGACCTGCTCACGGAAGGTGATGTTTTCACCGCTGCCCTGGGCCAGGGTCACCTTCAGCTGCGCCGTGGCGGCCACGCCGTGGTCATCGCTGGCTTCGAAGCGCAGCTGCCAGCGGCGCTGGCCGGGCGTGCCGAGCACCAGCGTGGCGTCCGGTTCGATCACCCGCACGCTGGGCGGCTGGTCGGGCACCACGTCCAGGCGATACAGGCGCGTATCGCGCAGCGCCGGCTCGGTCACCACGCGGTACAGGGCCGGGCGCGTGGCCTTCCAGTTGCCGGTCCACTGCCCATCCTGCGGCGTCAGGTCGATGCGCTGGCCATCGTGGAACTGCAGCGCGGCACGGGTGGGTGTGCCGGAAAAACGCAGCGACCACTGCAGTTGGCTGTCCTGTTGCACCTTGCCGTCGAGCGCGCTCTGCGTGCGCACCGGCTGGCCGGTATACGACGGCGCGGTGATGCGCAGGCGCGCGGACTGCAGCGCCGGCGGCGTGGCCGCAGCGCTGCCGGCTGCCACGGTGCCGGGTGCAGCGGCAGCCGGCACGCGGCCGGCGCGGGGCCAGCCGAAGGCGAGGGCGAGCACCAGCACGCTGGCGCACCACGCGGCCAGCAGCGCCGGCCATGTCCAGGCTGCGTGCAGCACCGGTGGGTCACGCTGCAGGGCCGCATCGATGTGGTCGCGTTGGCGCCGCTGCAGGGGATTGAGCACTGCGGCGTCGGCAAACAGCAGGTCGGCACTGTCGCGCGCCGCGGGCCGCTGGTCCAGCTGGCGTACCAGCCAGCGGCGATCCAGCCGACGCGCGCGCCAGGTCGCCAGTGCGGCGGCGCCGAGCAGGCCGATGGCCAGCACCCACGTTGCCACGTCATAGGTGCCAAGCCGCCATGCGAGCGCGGCCAGCGCGACCACCAGCGGCACCGCCAGGGCCATCGTCTGCGTGGCCTGGCGTCGGCGCGCTGCCTGCCAGGCGCGGTTCACCGCAGCGTTCATGGCGTGCTCCTGCGCCGGGCCGACGTCGCCAGCCAACGCTCCAGCGCGAACAGCAGCACGATCGCCAGCAGCAGCCACGGGGCAAGATCGCGCGGCTGTGGCAGCGGAGCGGTCGCGCCGGTCAGCGGCACCTGGTCCGCCGCAACGCCGAGGGCGGGAACCGGATGCGGGGCCAGCACGTCGCGCAGGCGTCGGGGAATGTCTTCGTCGGCGATGGCGGGGAGCGTGGCAATGGAGAGCGCGGCAGGAAAGCGGAGCAGGCGCCCGCGGCCCACGCTGCGTTGTTCGAGCAGCAGCGCGCCGTCTGCATCGCGCAGTACAGCAAGCCAGGGCCCTGTTGCGGCAGCGTCGGCGCCGACCTGCAGCACGGTGCCACCCTCGGCGACCCAGGCCTGCCAGGCCGGCGGCAGCGGCATGGCGGACAGCCAGACACCGATCCGATCGTCGGCCGGCACGGCTTCACTGGCAACGGCCAGCGGCGCATCGGTCCACGCGCGCTGCAGCGCTTCAAGCACGCGCAGCGTGGCAGGATCTCCTTCGCCGCCGGGATGCAGGCGCGGCGCTTCTGGTTCGGCGCCCATGGCGGCCACCAGCAGGCGATGCGGCCGCCACTGCACGGCTCGCGACAGCCGGATCCGCTCGCCATCCAGGCCGGGCAGCGGATCAGGCAGATGAACCACCAGCGGTGCAGCGGCTGGCAGGGTCTGGTCGAGTTCGCGCAGCAGGCTGGCGAAGGCCGCCGTCGACGCGGCCGGGGCCTGCTGCAACGGCGGGAAGCCGGGGGCCAGCCAGCGCCAGTCGCCGTCGGTGTCCGCGCCGCGCAGTGCTGCGCCGTCCAGCCCCGGCGCAACCACGTGTACCGGCCGCACATCGGCGGTTCCGCCCTGCAGCACCGGTTGCGCCAGCAGCAGGGCCAGCGCGGCCAGCAGCAACAGGCGCAGTGCCAGCAGCAGCCACTCGTCGATGCGCACACGGCTGCGCGGGCGGACGCGCGCCTGCAGCCAGCGCAGCGCGGCGAAGTCCAGCGGCACCTCGAGCTGCCGCCGGGCCAGATGGATCAGCAACGGAACCAGCAGCGAAACCAACGCCAACAGCCCCAGCGGGAACAACAAGGACAGGCTCATGCGCCGCCCCGCGTGCCGAACAGCTGCTGCAGTGGCGCATCCAGCGGCTCGTCCAGCCAGCCGGTGGCGTGGGTGATGCCGGCAGACTGCAGGCGCGCCTGCAAGGCGTGCCGGGCCTGCGCGAACCGTTGCAGATACCCCGCGCGCAGTGCGCGGCCATCCCCCAGCAGCTCGGTGCCGGTTTCCGGATCGCGGAACCGGTGCCCTTCGGTGAACGGAAAATCGCGTTCTTCGGCGGTCAGCAGCTGCACGTTGAAGACATCGCGGCGGGCGGCGGCCAGGCGCTCCAGCAGTTGGATGCCGGTTTCATCGAAGCCATCGCCAAGCGCGACCAGCATGTCGCCCGCGTGCACGCGCTCCCAGACCGGGCGCAGGGTATCGGCCGGCGGCCACGTGCCCGTGGCGCTGAGCTGGCGGAGCTGCAGGTGCACGCGGTCACGGTGGCGCGGACCGATCCCGGCCGGCACCCGCTGCAGGCCGCTGCCGCCGACGGCCAGCAGGCCGAACCGATCGCCCTGCTGCAGCGCGAGTTCAACCAGGCACGCCGCCACCGCACAGGCGTGGTCCAGCCGCGAAACGTCCGGCCGCGCTCGATCACGCTGGCTCGCGGAGGCACTGGTGTCGATCAGGATCCAGAGGGTTACCGGACTCTCGCGCTCGGATTCCCGAACGAAGAAGCGGTCCGAGCGCGCGTAAAGCTTCCAGTCCACCTGGCGCAGCTCGTCACCGGGCTCGTAGGCGCGGTACTGCGCGAACTCAAGCCCGGCGCCACGGCTGCGGCTGGCGTGCTGGCCGATCCCGTGCGCGCCGTGCGCGCGGCGTGGCTGCAGGCGCAGGGCCTTCAGGCGGCCGCGGACGTCGGCGGGCAGGGCAATGGGGGCGTTGTGGTCCACGCGAGCGTCGTCGCGGTCAGCCGGGGAACGGCACGGCCTGCAGCAGCGCAGCGACCACGTCGTCGGCGCCCTTGCCTTCGGCCTCGGCGGCGAAGGACAGCAGCAGGCGGTGGCGCATCACCGGCGCGGCCAGCGCCTGCACGTCATCACGGGTCGCGGCAAAGCGCCCCTGAAGCAGCGCACGTGCCTTGGCGGCCAGCACCAGCGACTGGCCGGCACGCGGGCCGGCACCCCATTTGATCCACTGGTTGACCGCCGCCGGTGCGGCAGCACCCGGGCGGCTGGCGCGCACCAGCCGGGTGATCCAGGCCAGCACATCGTCGCTGACGTGCACCTGGCGCACCGCGTACTGCAGCGCGATCACCGCCTCGGCATCCATCACTTGCGGCACGCTGCCGCCAGCGCTTCCGGTGGTCTGGCGCAGGATGTCCTGTTCTTCCTGTTCGCTGGGATAATCCACCCGCACGTGCAGCAGGAAGCGATCCAGCTGTGCCTCCGGCAACGGGTAGGTACCGGCCTGCTCGATCGGGTTCTGGGTGGCCAGCACGAAGAACGGCTGCGGCAGTGTGTAGGTCGTTCCGGCGTAGCTGACGGTGCGTTCCTGCATGGCCTCCAGCAACGCTGCCTGGGTCTTCGGCGGCGTGCGGTTCAGTTCGTCGGCCAGCAGCAGGTTGGTGAAGATGGGGCCTTTCTGGAAGCGGAAATGGCGGTGACCGGTGCCATGGTCTTCTTCCAGCAGTTCGGTGCCCAGGATGTCGCTGGGCATCAGGTCCGGGGTGAACTGGACGCGGCGGAACTGCAGTTCCAGCGCCTGCCCCAGCGAACGCACCAGCAGGGTCTTGCCCAGTCCGGGCGCGCCTTCCAGCAGGCAGTGGCCACCGGCCAGCAGGCCGATCAGCAGCTGCTCCACCACCTCGTGCTGGCCGACCACGGCCTGGGCGAGCGCATCGCGCAGCTGTTGCAGGCGCGGCAGCAGGGAATCAAGGTCAGGGGCGGTCATGGTCAAGCCTGTCAGGTGGGGGGGAACGCCGGGCAGCGCCCGGTCATGCTCAGTTGTTCAATGCGTACATCACGATGTTGACGCCGAAGCGGGTGTTGTCTTCGGCCAGGAAACGCTTGTTGCGCCAGTCGTAATCCCATTCGCAACCGTAATCCTTGTTGCTGTAGAGCACGCCGAGGCGGCCGTCCACCTCGATGCCCTTGAGGTAATCGTGCACCAGGTCGTCGCCCCAGCCATTCAACTCGAAACCGGTGGCCGGCGGGCCCTCCGGGAAGCTGAAGAAACTGCGGTACAACGCGTGGTTGTTGGGCAGCTTCTTCAATGCCGAGGCGCCGAACAGCCGCGCTATCTGCGCTTCGAACGACTTGGCGAACAGGCCGTCGATGTCGTGGTTGCAGTCGTCGACGAACACGAAGCCGCCGTTGCGGACGTAGCGCACGAAGTTTTCGCGCTCGGCGGCATTGAATTCCACCAGCTTGTGCCCGGCGAGGTAGCAGAACGGTGCCTGCAGCATGCGCGGGTCGGACAGGTCCAGCACGTGTTCCTTCGGGTCCACGCGCAGGCTGGTGTAGTCGATCAGCGAGGTGATCAGGTTGGACGGCATGCGCGCATCCACGTCCCAGTCGCCGGAATCGTATTTCAGCCGGGTAAACCAGAAATCGTAGCGGCTGGCCTGGGCGCGGGCGAAGCCCGGCAGCGCCGCCAGGGCGGCGCCACCGAGCATCGCACGCAGGAACTGCGCGCGGTTCACGCCGTCCCTGCAGACGGCCAGCGGCCGTCGCTGCCGGTCCGGTGCGGCATCAGACCGCGTCGGACAACGAGGTGAAGGTGAAATCGCGCAGGCGCATCGGCGGGATCATCATCACGAAGCTGGACTCGTCGCCGGCCACGCGCACCGGCTTGCCCAGTTCATCGATGTTGTTGAGCATGATCACCGGCGATTCGTTGAAGCGGAAGTTCTTCACCGGGTGCTTGATCTGCCCGTTCTCGATGTAGAACGTGCCGTCACGGGTCAGGCCGGTCAGCAGCACGGTCTGCGGATCGACCATGCGGATGTACCAGGTACGCGTGACCAGGATGCCCTTCTGGGTCCCGCGCACCAGCTCGGCGGTGCTCTTGTCGCCGCCGCTCATCAGCAGGTTGCCCGGTCGCGCGTTGGCGGTCTTGCCCTGCTTCTGTGCCCAGAACCGCGAGTAGTCGAGGTTGGCGATCCTGCCGTTCTCGATGATGGCGACCTTGTCGCGCGGCATGCCGTTGTCATCCCACGGCAGCACCGGCGCTTCGGGATGCCACGGATCGGCGTGCAGGTTGACCCGCGGGTCGTACACCTGCTCGCCCAGCTTGTTGCCACCGCCCTTCTTCGACAGGAAGCTGCGGCCTTCATCGGCCGAGCGCGCGTCGAAGAAGCGCATCATGAAGCTGATCAGTCCGGCGGCTGCGGCCGGTTCCAGGATGACCGTGTACTTGCCCGGCTCCAGCGCCTTGGCTTCGGCCGATTCAGTGGCCTTGCGCATGGCGATGCGAACGTCCTGGTCGGCCTTGAAGTCCGCCGCATCCTTCAGGTTGCGACCGACCCAGCCCGAACCACGGCCGTCTTCGGTGCGCACCGTGCAGGTGTAATCGAAGCTGCTGGTGCGCTGGTAGCCGAAGTTGCCGTTGCTGTTGGCGGTGGCGACGAAGCCGTGGCCGTCTTCCAGGAAGCCGGCCGCGATCACCCCGGCCTGGCGGCACGGCAGGATCGAATCAGCGGCGACCTTGGCGCGGAATGCCGGATCGATGGCACCGGTGGATTCGCTGAAGGTCGGGGTCGGGCGATAGGCCTGCTTGCCGATGGCCGGGATGAACTCCGGGTTCTCCGGCGCAAGCCGCGCCAGGTCTTCGGCACGGCGCACCACGCGCTCCAGCGCGGCATCGTCGAACTCGTTGATCGATGCGGTGCCGACGCGCTTGCCGAAGGCCACTTCCACGGCCAGCGAGGCGTCACTGACGATGCCGCTGGTGGAGATGTTGTTCAGCGCGAAACGGATGTTGCCGTTGATGGACCCGGCCAGGGTCGCGGTGCACTCGTCGGCCTTGGACAGGGCGATGACCTTGTCGAGGATGGCCTTGGCCTGCTGTTCGGTGAAGATGCTCATGGGTTTCGGGCTCCAGACCGGTCAGCCGAGGCTGCGTGCGGTGTTGATGACGTTGATGCCATTGAAACGGGCGGTGGACGAACCGTGCGAGACCGCCGAGACCTGGCCCGGCTGGCCCTTGCCATCGAAGAACGAGCCACCCAGGCGGTAGTCGCGCTCGTCGGCGACGGCGCTGCAGGCATTCCAGAATTCCGGCGTGCGGATCTGGTAGGCCACGTCCTCCAGCATGCCGGTGATCTTGCCGTTCTTGATTTCGTAGAACAGCTGGCCGCCGAACTGCGCGTTGTAGCGTTGCTGGTCGATCGAGAACGAGCCGTCACCGATGATGTAGATGCCGTTCTCCACGTCCTTGATCAGTTCATCCACGCTGAGCTTCTGCTTGCCCGGCGCCATGGATACGTTGGCCATGCGCTGGAACTGCACGCTGGACCACGAATCGGCGTAGCAGCAGCCATCGGATTCGGTCTTGCCGAGGATGTGGGCCTGGTCGCGGATGGTCTGGTAGTCCACCAGCTTGCCGTCGCTGATCAGGTCCCAGCGCTTGCACTTCACGCCTTCATCGTCGTACGCCACCGCGCCCAGGCTGCCTTCCTGGGTCTTGTCGGCGAAGATGTTGACCAGCTCGCTGCCGTACTGGAAGCGCTGTTCGCGCTTGTCCAGCGTGGCGAAGCTGGTGCCGGCGTAGTTGGCTTCGTAGCCGAGCACGCGGTCCAGTTCCAGCGGATGGCCGACCGACTCGTGGATGGTCAGCCAGGTGTGCGAAGGATCCAGCACCAGGTCGTACTTGCCCGGCTTCACCGAAGGCGCCTTGAGCTTCTCGCGTGCCTGTTTGGCCGAGGCGATGGCGTCTTCCTTCATGTCGTAGGACGTGGAGTAGTTGACCACCCCGTTGGGGGTCACCACCTTGCCGGCGGCCGACCCGTCCAGGTATTCGTAGCCCATGCCCATCGGCGCGGACAGGCCTTCGCGGGTGCGGAACTTGCCGCTTTCCTTGTCGATGGCGGTGATCGTCATCGGCACCCAGATGCGGTGCACGTCCTGGTCGATGTAGGAGCCGTCGGTGGAGGCGAAATACTTCTGTTCGTTGACCAGGAACATCATCGAATTGACGAAGCTGGCGCCGGCATTGATCGCCGCTGCGTTGACGTCCAGCAGCAGGTCGACCTTGTCCTTGATCGGCACTTCCATCGAATTGCGGCGTACCGGCGTGCGCCAGCTGACCTCGCCCACGCCGGGGGCAGCCGCCAGCTGCACCGGTGCGGTCTGGATGCCGGCGTTGGCCCGCGCGATGCCGGCCGCCTGCTGCGCGGCCTTGGCGATGTCCGCGCTGGCCAGCTGGTTGGTGGCCGCGAATCCCCAGGCCCCGTTGACCAGTACGCGGATGCCCACACCGGTGGACTCGGTGTTCACCACGTTCTGCACTTTGTCTTCGCGGGTGATCACGAACTGCCGCAGGTAGCGGCCGATGCGCACGTCGCAGTAGGTGGCGCCGGCACTGCGCGCAGCCTGCAGGGCGACATCGGCCAGGCGCTTTTTCAGGGCCGGATCGAGCACGCTCTGCAGCTGTTCGGCGGCGATCGCCTTGCCGAAGAAGGAGGGCACCAGCAGCCCGCCCGCGGTAAGCCCGGTGAGGGCGAGGAAGTCACGTCGTTGCAAGGCTGCTCTCCACGTGTGGATGTTGGACAGGACTCATGCGCCCAGACTGCGCGCGGTGTTGATGATGTTGATGCCGTTGAAGCGGGTGGTGGACGAACCATGGGATACCGCTGAAACCTGCGAGGGCTGGCCCTTGCCGTCGAAGAACGAGCCGCCGAGGCGGAAATCGCGTTCATCGCAGATCGCCGAACAGGCGTTCCAGAACTCCGGCGTGCGGATCTGGTAGGCCGCGTCCTCGACCAGGCCGGTGATGCGTCCGTCCTTGATCTGGTAGCAGAGCTGGGCGCCGAACTGCGCGTTGTAGCGCTGCTGGTCGATGGAATAGGAGCCGCGGCCGTGGAAGTACAGGCCGTTCTCCACGTCCTTGACCATCTCCGCCACGCTCAGGGGCGCCTTGCCCGGCGCCAGCGAAACATTGGCCATGCGCTGGAACTGCACGCTGGACCACGAATCGGCATAGCTGCAGCCATGTGATGCGTCACGGCCGAGGATATGCGCTTCATCGCGGGTGGCCTGGTAGTCGACCAGGATGCCGTCGCGGACCAGGTCCCAGCGCTGGGTCTTGACCCCTTCATCGTCGTAGCCCACCGCGCCGAGGCTGCCCGGCGCGGTCTTGTCGGCAACGAAGTTGACGATGTCGCTGCCCCAGCGGAAGCCGGCAGCGCGTTTGTCCAGCGTGGCGAAGCTGGTGCCGGCGTAGTTCGCCTCGTAGCCCAGCACGCGGTCCAGTTCCAGCGGGTGGCCGACGTTCTCGTGGATGGTCAGGAACAGGTTGGAGGGGTCCAGCACCACATCGTATCTGCCGGGCTTGACCGAAGGCGCCGTGAGCTTTTCACGGGCCTGGCGCGCGGCGGCCAGCGCGTCTTCGCGCGGGTCATAGGAGTGGCCGTAGCCGACCACCCCGCCCGGCAGTTCGAAGCGCCCGCTGCGCTCACCGTCGAGGAACTCGTAGCCCATGCCCATCGGCGCGGACAGGCCGTTGCGGGTGCGGAACCTGCCGCTGGCCTTGTCCACCGCAGTGGCAGTGAAGGGCAGCCAGATGCGGTGCACGTCCTGGTCGATCCACGAACCGTCGCTGGAGGCGAAGTATTTCTGTTCGTTGACCAGGAACAGGGTGGAATTGAAGTAGTCCGCGCCGGCACCGAGCGCGGCGGCGTTGATGTCCAGCAGCAGGCCCACTTTGTCCTGCACCGGCACCGCCATCGCGTTCTTCTTCAGCGGCGTGCGCCAGCTGACCTCGCCGACCCCGGGCGTGGCGGCAAGCTGCACGCGGCGGGTCTGCACCTTCGCGTTGGCACGGGCGATGGCCACTGCCTGCGCCACCGCCTGCACGACCTGTTCGGGCGTGCGCTGGTGGGTGGCGGCGAAACCCCACGCGCCGTCGACGATCACCCGCACGCCGACGCCGGTCGATTCGCTGTTGGTGACGTTCTCCACGTTGCGTTCGCGGGTGATGATGCCCTGGCTCAGGTAGCGGCCGATGCGCACGTCGCAGTAGCTGGCACCGGCGCCGCGGGCGGCCTGCAGCGCGGCATCGGCCAGGCGCTTGCCGAGCGCCGGGTCACCGGGTTCGAGCAGCTGCTCGGCGGCGATCAATCGCCCATGCGGCAGCATCAGGCCGGCCAGGCCCGCGCCGGTGAAGGCCAGGAAATCACGACGTCGCACTGCCACCACCCCACGTGCACTCAGTTGACACCCGACTTTCGCCAGCGCCATGCAATGGCACAAGTGACTGCAGTCATGGTCGTGTCACAGGCACAATGGCGTTCTGCCACTTTCGTCACGAACCATGACCGAAAAGCCGTACTCCCTTGCCTGCGAGCGCAACCGCGATCCCATCGCCGCCGCGCTGGACCCGTTCATGGCCGATCGCCGCCGCGTGCTGGAGATCGGCAGCGGCACCGGCCAGCATGCGGTGTACTTCGCCCAGCGCTGGCCGTGGCTGCAGTGGCAGCCCAGCGACCACCCGGACCACCTGGCCGGGATCCGCGCGTGGCGCGACGATGCCGGGCTGGCCAACCTGCAGCCACCGTTCGCGCTGCAGGCCGAGCTGCCGCCGGCGCCGGGGCTGGTCGTGCCGGCCGCTACCCCGCGCTTCGATGCGGTGTTCAGTGCCAATACCCTGCACATCATGGGCTGGGAGCACGTACAGGCGCTGTTCGCCGGCCTGCCTGCGCTGCTGGAAGGCGGCGCTTTGCTGGCGGTGTACGGTCCCTTCAATTACCGGGGCGAGTACACCAGTGACAGCAACGCCCAGTTCGATGGCTGGCTGAAGGCCCGCGACCCACGCAGCGGCATCCGCGATGCTGAAGCGGTGCAGGCGCTGGCGGTGACGCAGGGTTTCATCGCGATGGCCGATCTGCCGATGCCGGCCAACAACCGCCTGCTGGTGTGGCGATTGGGGTGATCAGGCGTCGGCGGGCTGGGCGTCTTGAGCTGGGCCATCGGATGTAACCGATGGCCCACATAAGTCCAATAGTAATCAAATGGTTACATTGGGATGAGGTGACTGTTCGATTGCTTTGTTGACGGCCAGCGGCCGTCACTACCATCAGCGGCCGTCATTGCCCTTCGCGGCCGTCAGGCGACCTGGACGATGTGCAGCGCGCGCGGGTTGCGCCACTGTGCCAGCAGCGCTGCCTCGCGCGCCTTGGCTTTTTCCAGGTGCGCTTCCTTGACGTGGCCGTAGCCGCGGATGTGCTCGGGAATGCTGGCAATCTCCACCGCCAGCGCGAGCCGGTGGTCATCCAGGCCGTCCAGCAGCAGCTGCACGGTGGCTTCGTAATCGGTGATCAGCTGGCGTTCGCCGACGCGCTCGGCGGTGCGGCCGAACGGGTCCAGGCGGCCGCCGCGCAGGAACTTCAGCTTCGCCAGCACGCCGAAGGCCTTCAGCATCCACGGGCCGTATTCCTTCTTGATCAGGCGGCCCTGCGCATCCTTCTTCGCGAACAACGGCGGGGCCAGATGGAAGCGCAGCTGGAACTCGCCTTCGAACTGCTGCCGCAGGCGGCGCTGGAAGTCGCCGCTGGTATACAGCCGCGCCACTTCGTACTCGTCCTTGTAGGCCATCAGCTTGAACAGGTAACGGGCCACGGTCTCGGTCAGCGCGGTGGAGCCGCCGAGCGTGTCCTGTTCGCCCCTGCGCACGCGATCGACCAGGCTGCGGTAGCGGTCTGCATAGGCCTGGTCCTGGTAGTCGACCAGGAACGCGGCGCGGCGCGTGATCATCTCGTCCAGCGAGCGCGACAGCCGGGCATCGTCCAGCGGCAGGAACGCCACGTCATCGCTGGCGTGCCCGGGCAGGCCACGCAGTTCGCGTTCGTCGCTGCTGTTGCGCGGTGCGGCGGTGGCGCCCCATTCGGTGCTTTCCCATTCGCCCGGCGGCAACGCGTGCAGCGGCCCCGGCGTGGTTTCAGCCGAGGTATGGCCGTTGCGGACCAGGCCGGCGGCCTGCTGCACGGCCTGCGGATCGACCGCGGCCAGGCGGCCCCAGGCGAAGGCCTGCTGGTTCATCGCCACGGCCGCGCCGTTGAGTTCAATGGCGCGCATCAGCGCATCGAAGGACAGCGGCACCAGGCCCTGCTGCCACGCGTAGCCCAGGATGAACAGATTGGAGGCGATCGCATCGCCCAGCAGTGCGGTCGCCAGCTGGGTGGCGTCCAGCAGCAGCGGCGATTCGCCGCCCAGCGCCACGCGGATGCCGGCCACGATGTCGGCGGCGGGGAACTGCATGTCCGGTCGGGTGGTGAAGCTGCCCGGCATTGCTTCATAGGTGTTGAGCACCACCTGGGTGCGACCGGCGCGCACCTTGGACAGCGCCCAGTAATCGTTGACCACCACCATGTCGCAGCCCAGCACCAGGTCGGCTTCACCGGCGGCGATGCGCACGGCATGGATGTCGGCCGGGGTGCGGGCGATGCGGATGTGGGTGGTGACCGCGCCGCCCTTCTGCGCCAGGCCGGTCTGGTCCAGCACCGAGGAGCCCTTGCCCTCCAGGTGCCCGGCCATGCCCAGCAGCGCGCCGATGGTCACCACGCCGGTGCCACCGACACCGGTGATCAGGATGTTCCAGGGCTGCTCCAGCGCGGTCCGCACCGGCGGCGCCGGCAGGTTGTCCAGCAGGGTGGAGGCATCGCGCTTGCTGCCCTTGCGCGGCTTGCCGCCGTGCACGGTGACAAAGCTGGGGCAGAAGCCGGTCGTGCAGGAATAATCCTTGTTGCAGTTGGACTGGTCGATATCGCGCTTGCGCCCGAACTCGGTCTCCTTCGGCAGCACCGACACGCAGAAACTCTTCTTGCCACAGTCGCCGCAGCCTTCGCACACCAGCGAGTTGATGACCACCCGCTTGGCCGGGTCTTCCAGCTTGCCGCGCTTGCGCCGGCGGCGTTTTTCAGTCGCGCAGGTCTGTTCGTAGATGAGGATCGAAACACCCTTCACCTCGCGCAGCTGCTTCTGTACTGCATCCAGCGGCGCTGCGGTCATGGAAGGCCACGCCGTCCGGGAACTGGTCGCGCTGGCGCGTCCACTTTTCGATGTTGTCCGACAGCACCACGATGGTGTGGATGCCTTCGGCGCGCATCTGCCGGGCGATGTCCGGCACGCTCAGCGGGCCGTCCACCGGCTGGCCACCGGTCATCGCCACCGCGTCGTTGTAGAGGATCTTGTAGGTGATGTTGACCCCGGCGGCGACCGACTGGCGGATCGCCAGCGAGCCACTGTGGAAATAGGTGCCATCGCCCAGGTTCTGGAACACATGCGGAGTATCGGTGAAGGCGGCCTGGCCGGCCCAGGTCACCCCTTCGCCGCCCATGTGGGTGAAGGTATCGGTGCTGCGGTTCATCCAGGTCACCATGTAATGGCAACCGATGCCGCCCAGCGCGCGCGAGCCTTCCGGCACGGTGGTGGAGGTGTTGTGCGGGCAGCCGGAGCAGTAATGCGGTACGCGCGGGAAGTTGGCGCGCGGCAGGGCCAGCTCGGCTTCCTTCTCCTGCATCCACTGCAGGCGCTGTTCGATGGACTCGTTGTTGAAGAACTTCTGGATGCGCCGGCCGATCACCGCGGCGATGGTGGCCGGGGTCAGCTCGCCGGTGGACGGCAGGATCCACTCGCCTTGCTCGTCGTACTTGCCGACGATGGACGGCCGCGGGCCCCAGCTGGCCGGCCAGTTGAAGAACTGCTCCTTCATCTGGCGCTCGATGAAGGCCCGCTTCTCCTCCACCACGATGATGTCTTCCAGCCCCTGCGCGAAGCGCGCGATGCCCTGCGGTTCCAGCGGCCAGGTCATGCCGACCTTGTACACGCGGATGCCGATGTCGGCGCAGGCCGTCTCGTCCAGGCCCAGGTATTCCAGCGCCTGCAGCACGTCCAGGTAGCTCTTGCCGGTGGTGACGATGCCCAGCCGCGCGCGCGGTGAATCCAGCACGGTGCGGTCGATGCCATTGGCACGCGCGAATGCCTGGGCGGCCTTGACCGCGTAGCGGTGCAGGCGCATTTCCTGGTCCAGCGGCGGGTCCGGCCAGCGGATGTTGAGGCCACCGGCCGGCATCTCGAAGTTGTCGGGCAGCACGATGCGCCGTGCCAGCGGGTCCACGTCCACCGAGGCGGACGATTCCACCGTCTCGGCAATGGTCTTGAAGCCGATCCAGCGCCCGGTGTACCGGCTCATCGCCCAGCCCAGCACGCCCATGTCCAGGATGTCCTGCACACCGGCCGGATTCAGCACCGGCATCATCGCGCTGACGAACTCGTCCTCGCTGCCATGCGGCAGGGTGGAACTGCGGCAGGCATGGTCATCGGCCGCCAGCGCCAGCACGCCGCCGAGCCGCGACGTGCCGGCCGCATTGGCGTGCTTGAAGACATCGCCGCAGCGGTCCACGCCCGGGCCCTTGCCGTACCACATGCCGAACACGCCCTGCACGTTGGCACCCGGGAACAGGGTGGTCTGCTGCGTTCCCCACACCATGGTCGCGCCGAGATCTTCGTTCAGGCCGGGGGTGAACTTCACCCTGGCGGCCTCCAGGTGCTGGCGCGCGCGCCACAGCTCCAGGTCGAAACCGCCCAGCGGGCTGCCGCGGTAGCCACTGATGAAGCCGGCACTGTCGATGCCGACGGCGGCATCGCGCAACCGCTGCATCAGCGGCAGGCGGACCAGCGCCTGCACGCCGCTCAGGTAGATCCGACCGGTTTCGCGCGCGTACTTGTGGTCGAGCGTGTAATCGCGGTCGAGCTGGGCGGCGGAATCGGGAGACGTAAGCTGGGCGGTACTGGTCATGGCTGGCCTGGTTCGGATCGGCTGGCGCCGGCTGCGCGTGCGCAGGACCGGAGGGCGCGGATTGTAACAGTGGCCCCGTCGTCGGCCGGTACTCGCTTCTGATGCCGCACTGCGGTTAGGATCAGGAAGTGGGAGGTTGTTGTTTCAACCTGGGGAAAACGAGATGTCACTTGTAAGACAGTTCCTTGCCAGCCTGGTGCTGGTATCGGGGACAGCCGCTGCATGGGCTGCCCCCCTCCTGCCTGCGCCGCAGGAGTTCTATTTCGATCCTGATCCTGCTGCCGTTCCGGTGGTGGTGGTGCAGGCCGAAGGCGATGACCTGGTCAGCCAGCTGCTTCGCCAGCGCGAGCGCGGGCGCAAGTCGCTCGAGGCGACCGTGCAGTTGGCCGGGGTGGCCATCGCGCAGGGCCGCACCGAACTTGGCCAGCAGCTTTACACCGAAGCCCTGCAGGCCACCGCGGCCAATTCGCCGTCGGGCCGGATGGTGCGTTGGAGCCACGGCTGGGACCTGTTCCGCCAGGGCCAGCCTGAGGCGGCGCTGGAGCAGTGGCATGCCGCGGCCAGCGCATTGCGCGGCAATCCGTCGTGGATCCCGCCGACCTACGCACTGGCCCTGTGGGAGCTCGGGCAGAAGGAGGATGCGGTGAAGTGGTATGCCGCCGCCGTGCGCACCGAACCCGGCCAGTGGAGCACGTCGACGAACTACCCGAGCCTGTTGCCGGCATGGCGGGACAGCGAGCGCGCCACCCTGGCGCAGGTCCAGCAGGCGTGGGCCGCGCAGCCGCCGAAGTGGCCCTGACCGGGCGGGCCGCAGCGCAGGGTGCGGCCGGCCGGCAACGGCCCTGCGACGGCTGTTGATGGCCTAGACGATGGCCTTCGATGCCTTCGCGCTGATCCTGGCCATGCTCGGCGTGGGCATGCTGTTCGCGCGGCTGCGGGTGCTGCCGGACAACAGCGCGCAGGTCCTCAACGGCGTCGTGCTGTATGTGTGCCTGCCGGCTGCGGTGCTGACCTACGTCCCGCAGCTGCAGCTGAAGCCCAGCCTTGCCGGGTTGATGGTGACGCCGTGGCTGTTGATGCTGGCGACCTGGGCGCTGGTGTCGCTGGCCACGCGGGTGTTCGGCTTCGCCCGCGACGTGCACGCCGTGCTGCTGATCTGCGTGGCCCTGGCCAACTCCAGCTTCATCGGCTATCCAATGGTGCGCGCGCTGCTGGGGGATGCCGCACTGCCCTACGCGGTGGTGTACGACCAGTTCGGCACCTTCCTGCTGCTGTCCACCTTCGGGCTGGTGGTGCTGGCCCGTTACAGCGGCGACACGCCGCCCGGCGTGCTGCAGGTACTGGCCCGCATCGTCCGGTTTCCGCCGCTGTGGGCGTTGCTGTTCGCGCTGCTGCTGATGCCGGCCAGCCCGCCGGCGTGGATCGGCGATGGGCTGCGCCAGCTGGCCGATGCGATGCTGCCGCTGGTGATGCTGGCGGTGGGTCTTTCCATACAGCTGCGGCTGTCACGCGCCGAACTGCTGCCGCTGGGGCTCGGGCTGGGCCTGAAGCTGCTGGTGATGCCCGCCCTGGCGCTGCCGCTGTCCTGGTTGCTGGGCCTGCAGGGCGTGATGCTGCAGGTGAATGTGCTGGAGTCGGCGATGCCGACGATGATCACCGCTGCCGCGCTGGCCATCGCCCATCGGCTGGCACCGCGCCTGGCCGCGGCCCTGGTGGGCTACGGCATCCTGCTGTCGCTGGCCACGCTGCCGGCCTGGGTGTGGCTGCTGCGCCACATGGCCTGACCGGGAACGCCGGCGCAGGGTTCAATCGTCGGCGTTGACCGTGCGCGGTGCGGCCCACTCGCGCAGCGCCTGGACCTGTTCGGCCATCAGCACCGACAGCGGGCGGCTGCCGCGGATTTCCGCCATCAGCACGTCGGTATCCAGTGCACGCTGGTCGGCATGCGCGGCGTACAGGCCGGCGACGATGGCCTGTTCGATTTCCGCGCCGGAAAAACCCTCCGCCGCCGCTGCCAGCGCCGGCAGCGCGAAGGCGTCGGCATTCAACTGGCGACGCGCCAGGTGCAGGCGCAGCAGTTCCACGCGTGTATCCGGGCCGGGCAGGTCGACGAAGAAGATCTCATCGAAGCGGCCCTTGCGCAGCAGCTCGGCAGGCAGTTCGTGCACCTGGTTGGCGGTGGCCACGATGAATACCGGAGCCTTGCGCTCGGCCATCCAGGTCAACAGCGTCCCCAGCACCCGGCGTGAGACGCCGCCGTCCTCGCCGCCGGTCGCAAGGCCCTTCTCGATCTCATCGATCCACAGCACGCACGGCGCCAGCTGCTCGGCCGATGCCAGCGCCTGGCGCAGGTTCGACTCGGTTTCGCCGTGGTACTTGTTGTACAGCGCGCCCACGTCCATGCGCAGCAGGGGAACGCCGAAACCGGCGGCGGTCGCCTTGGCCAGCATCGATTTGCCACAGCCCTGCACGCCCAGCAGCAGCATGCCGCGCGGCGGATCCAGGCCGGCCGGTGCCGCGCCGGCCAGGAAGGCGATCCGGCGCTGGTTGACCCAGCGCTTGAGCCGGTTGGCACCGGCCACGTCGGCAAAACGCGCCGTGTCGTACTCATACATCAAGTGGCCGCTGCGGTTGAGCAGCTCGAACTTCAGCCGCGCCAGCTGCGGCAGGTCATCGTCGCCCAGCGCGCCGTCGGCATAGATCAGCTGGCGGGCGATCCGCCGCGCATCGACCAGGCTCAGGCCCTGCAGGTTGCGCAGGATCTTCTTCACCGCCTCGCTGTCCACCTCGACCCGGCGGCCGCCGTGCTCGCGCGCGTAACCGGCCGCTTCCTCGCGCAGCATCTTCAGCAATGCATTGGCGTCGGGCAGGCGCGGATTGAAGCGCGTCGCCAGGGCTTCAAGCTCGGGCGGCAGGGTCACCTTCGCGCCGATCAGCACCAGCACGTGCGGCTGGCTGTGGCGGCGCTGGATCAGATCGCGCAGCGCGCGCTGGTGGCTGGCGTAGCCCAGATAGGGATGGAAATCGAGCAGCAGGTAGATCCCGCGCTGGTCGGCCTGCTGGATCATCTGGAGGGCCGCGCTGGCATCGGGTGGGCCGACTGCGTCGTCCTCGCGTTCCAGGTCGATGCGGCGCAGGCCTTCGGTGATCGACCAGCGGTGCAGCGCCCGCCATACCTGCAGCAGGGTCTGCCGGAACAGTTCGATGATCCGGCCTTCGTCCTGGGTCTCGATCACGATCAGGGGCGTATTGGCGCGTATCAGCGCGCTGAGGTCCTGCAGTTCGCTCATGCCGGTTCGATCCTTCGGGGGCGCCACGATAACAAAGCCACGGCCGCGGTGGTTCAGCCGCGCGACTATCACCCTCACCTGCTCCGGTGTACGCTCGGGCAACGTTCTCCCGGAAGCGAGGCCTGCATGAAGACCATCCTGGTGGCCGGTTCCAAGGGTGGGGTGGGCAAGACCACCATCGCCACCCACCTGGCCGCACATGCGGCACTGCAGGGCCGGCGTACGGTGATTGCCGACGCCGACCCGCAGGGCTCCAGCACCCGCTGGGCGCAGCGTCGTTCCGAGCTGGAAAGCGCGGTGCTGCCGATCGACGTGCACAAGAAGAAGCAATGGGCGCAGAAGCTCCCCGATGGCACCGACACGGTGATCATCGATGCCCCGGCCGGTGCGTTGGCCGACGATATCCTGCATTTCCTCGACGCCGCCGATGCCGTGGTGGTGCCGGTGCTGCCTTCCGCGCTGGACATCGAAGCCATCGTCGGCTTCCTCAACAGCCTGTCCAAGGTGGCCCGGGTGCACAACCGCAAGCTGCCGGTGGGGCTGGTGCTGAACCGCACCAAGCCGTGGACCCAGACGTCGCAGCAGGCCATCCAGATGCTGTCCGACTGGCCCTACCCGGTGGTGGCGCAGCTGCGCGACAGCCAGAGCTACGTAGTGATGACCGGGCTGGGACGCAGCCTGTTCGATTACCGTTCCGCCCAGGTCCGCGAACACCAGGCCGACTGGGAACCCCTGCTGACATGGCTGGACAAGGCATGAGCCGCTTGTACCCCTCATCCAATGGAAGACTCCGATGCGTGAACTGATCCTGCTTCGCCATGCCCACGCCGAACCGGCCAGCACCGGACAGGCTGACCTTGACCGGCCCCTTTCGGCGGTCGGACTTGCCGAGGCCGAAGCGGCCGGCAAGTGGCTCAAGGACAACAACCTGCAGCCTGATTGCGTGCTCTGTTCACCGGCCCGGCGTACCCGCGAAACCCTGGAAGCGGTGGTCGGCATCACCGGCTTCTTCGAACACAAGCTGGAAGACAAGGTGTACGACGCCACGCCCGGCACCCTGATCGGCCTGGTCGACGATCGAAACGACGTCGAACGCCTGATGATCGTCGGCCATAATCCTGGCCTGGAGCGCCTGGTCGCCTTGTTGAACACCGGCGAGACCAGTGACTACCGCGGCATGCCACCGGCCGGTATTGCCGTGCTGCAGTTCCCGAAGGAAGCCAGCATCGAACCCGGCGTCGCCAGCCTCAACGCATTCTGGTGGCCGTGATCCGATGAACGCGTGGCAGAGGGGGCTGCTGCTCGGATTGGCGATCGTACCGGCTGGACTGGCAGCACAGCCGGCGCTGGCACCGCTGCTGGCCCCGCCTGCGGCGCTGCCGGCGGTGCAGGTCGTGCACCGCGCGCCGCTGGTGCTGGACACCCAGCGCTCGCAGCTGGGTTTCGAAGTGCGCAGCCGGCTCGGACAGCGCATCGAAGGCAGTTTTCCGCATTTCGAAGGTCGCATCGAGGTGCTGTCCGACGGGCGCCACCAGGTCCATCTGAAGATGTACACCCGCTCGGTGGAGATCCCCGGCAAGCCACGCTATACCGGCTGGATGCGCGGGGAAGAGTTCTTCGATGCGGCCCGCCATCCGGTCGTGGAATTCGACTCGCTGCCGTACGATCCGGCGCGGGTCGACCAGGGCGGTGACATCCAGGGCCGCCTGATGCTGCGCGGGGTCAGCCATCCCGAAACGCTGCGGGTGGAAAAGGCGGAATGCGCCAGACCCGGCTATGATTGCGATGTCGTCAGCCGTGGGACCGTCCTGCGGGGCCGCTACGGCATGGACAACTGGCAGCTTGCCTTGAGTGATCGAGTGACCTTCGTACTGCGAGCGCGCCTGAGCGAGGCGCCGAAACCGTGAACCTGATGTCGCGCTGGCTGATGCTGGCAGGCCTGCTGCTGCTCGGCGGCTGTGCGTCGTTGTCCAACAGTGAGCGCGAGCGCGCCGCGGGCATCGCGGCGCAGGCCCGTTCCACCGTGGTGGACTGCGACCGCGCCGACCGCTGCGCGCAGGATTCACCGCTGCGCGCGTTGGCCGGCCGGGCGTTCACCGAATCGACCGCCGACCAGCCCCGGCACTACGCGACCATCCTGGATGAAGGCGAGGAAGCGCTGGTGGCACGGCTGAACCTGCTGCGCAGCGCCACCCGCAGCATCGACCTGCAGACCTACATCTTCGACAAGGATGACAGCGCCCGGCTGGTCATCGATGAACTGCTGGCGGCCAGCCGCCGTGGCGTCAAGGTGCGCCTGCTGATCGACCAGCTGTCGGCGATCTCGGACCTGCAGATCCTCGGCGCGCTGTCGTCGGCGCACCAGAATTTCGAGCTGCGCGTGTACAACCCGACCTTCGGCAAGGCGCAGCTGAACTACTTCGACTACGCCGGCAGCGTGCTGTGCTGCTTCCGCCGCTTCAACCAGCGCATGCACAACAAGCTGCTGGTGGTCGATGATGCGATCGGCGTGGTCGGCGGCCGCAATTACCAGGACGATTACTACGACTGGGATTCGGAATACAACTTCCGCGACCGCGACGTGCTGGTGGCCGGTCCCGAGGCGCGGGTGATGGCGGCCAACTTCGAGGCGTTCTGGAAGGCGCCGCGCAGCGTGCCGGCGGAACGGCTGAACGACGTCGGGCGGATCCTGCTCGACAGCGGCCCGCCGACGCTGCCACCGGCCGTGTACCGGCGGCCGGAACGGGTGGAACGGGTGCTGGCCGAAGCCATCGACGATGCCTGGATCAGCCGCAGCTTCGTCGACACCGCACTGCCGGTGGCCTCGGTGCGTTACGTGGCCGACCTGCCGCGCAAGCATCGCCGCGAGAGCGCCGAGCAGCCGCGCAACGGGCAGCATGTCACCGAACCGCAGCTGGACCGGCTGATTTCCGAAGCGCAGTCCGAAGTGCTGCTGCAGACGCCGTACCTGGTGCTGTCCAAGCCGGCGCGCCAGCTGTTCGCCGACCTGCGCAGGCAGGCGGATCCGCCGCGCGTGCTGGTGTCCACCAACAGCCTGGCGGCCACCGACAATCCGATCGTCTACGCGCTGTCCTACAAGTACAAGCGGCGCAACATGCGCGAGCTGGGCTTCAACATCTTCGAGTTCAAGCCGTTCCCGCTGGATGCGCCGGTGGACTACCGCAACCTGCTGCCGGACCCGATCGCCGGCGACTACCCGGAAGGCCGCCGCGGCGGCATGCTCGGTGGCAGTGCGGCGGGCAGCAACGCGCGCCCTCCCGGCAGCGGCAGCCGTGCCCAGGACAGCGCAGCCCCGGACGTGGCCGTGCGTGGCAATCCGCGCACCGGCAGCGCCTACCAGAATGCACGCGAACGCCGTCGCGCCGCAGGCAGTGAAGTGGAACGCGACCTGCTGCGTACCGAGACCCGGCCTTCCTTCCTGGGCAGCAAGGCGGTCAACCGCCCGCTGCCGGTGACCCGCCAGGGCGCGCGCATGGGCCTGCATGCCAAGTCCCTGGTGGTGGATCGCCGCATCGGCGTGATCGGCACGCACAACTTCGACCCGCGCAGTGAAAACTACAATACCGAAGGCGCGGTGATCATCGACGACCCGGTGTTCGCCCAGCGCCTGGCCGACAGCATCCTGCGCGACATCCATCCGCAGAACTCCTGGACGGTGGCGCCGCGCAGCAAGCCGCCGGTGTTGTCCGGGTTGAACTACAGCATGGGCAAGGCGTCCGAAGCGCTGCCGATCCTGGACTTCTGGCCATGGCGGTATGCCACCGACTACGAGTTCCAGCCCGGTCCGGCGTGCCCGGAGCCGTTGCCGCGGCAACACCCGGATTTCCATGCCTGTTACACCGCCGTCGGTGACTTCCCCGAAGTCAACGTCGGCCCGAAACTGTTGCTGGTGCGCATGCTGACCGCCTTCGGCGCCGGCCTGGTACCGATCCTCTGACTGGAGCTGTGCCGTGCCGTCCGTATTCCGCCAGGCGATTTCCCTTGATGCCCTCAACGCGCTCAGCGCCAACACGGTGATTTCCCAGCTGGGGATCGTGTTCACCGCAGCAGGCGATGACTGGCTGCAGGCGACCATGCCGGTGGATGCGCGCACCCACCAGCCCTACGGCATTCTGCATGGCGGGGCGTCGGTGGTGCTGGCCGAGACCCTGGGCAGCAGTGCCGGCAACCTCTGCGTGGACAACAGCCAGCAGGTCTGCGTGGGGCTGGAGATCAATGCCAACCACGTGCGCGCCAAGCGCGAAGGCGTGGTGACCGGCACCGCACGCGCGGTGCATGTGGGCCGCAGCACGCAGATCTGGGACATCCGCATCGAAGATGAGCAGGCACGGCTGGTGTGCACTTCGCGCCTGACCCTGGCGGTGGTGGCCGCCGGTCACGGTTGAGCACCCGGCACGTCTACAAGCGCGCGCGGGCCGGCGCGGAACACAGCGTTGCCGGCTGCTGGCCCATCCTCGCAGCCGCTTTGGCCACCCCGCGCTGGCAGGCGCTGCGGTGCTCGGGTATCGTTCCCGCATGAATTCCCCCACTCCGGCCACCCGTGGCGGCGTGGCGCGTGTGTGCCGCTACCTGTACCGCGTACCGCTGCTGCTCATCCACCTGCTTGTCTTCCTGCCGCTGATCCTCATCGGCATGCTGCCGCCGTGGGGCGAACTGCGCGTGGGCGATGAGCCGCTTGGCTACAAGGTGGTCAACTGGTGGTCGGCCGGCCTGATGTGGATCTTCGGTTTCCGCCTGGTGCGCATCGGCAAGCCGCTGCAGGGCGCGGTGCTGTTCGTTGCCAACCATGTCAGCTGGGTCGACATCTGCGTGCTGCACAGCCAGCGCATGATGGGTTTTGTCGCCAAGCGCGAAATCGCCGGCTGGCCGGTGGTCGGCTGGCTGGCCGGGCGCGGCCAGACCATCTTCCACCAGCGTGGCAGCACCGAATCGCTGGACGGGGTGATGCAGCAGATGGTCGTGCGCCTGCGCGAAGGCAAGGGCGTGGGCGTGTTCCCGGAGGGTCGCACCCGGGGCGGCCATGAAGTCGGACCGTTCCATGCCCGCATCTTCCAGGCCGCGGTGGAAACCGGCGTGCCGGTGCAGCCGGTGGCGCTGCGCTACGGCGCAGGTGGCGATGCACAGACCATCGTGGCGTTCGGGCCGCGCGAAAGCTTCTTCGCCAACTTCCTGCGCCTGCTGGGCGAGCCGGCCCGGCGTGCCGAAGTGCACTTCCTGGAGCCGATCAGCGGCCAGGACCTGGAGGGTCGCCGGCGCATCGCCGAAACCTCGCGCACCCGCATCCTCGCGGCAATGGCCGGGACCTGAGCCGACGGTGTCCGTCCCCGCGCCCGCGATGTCCTTCGATTCCGGTCCGCCCGGACGGCTGACAGCGGCCGATTACCAGCCACCGCGCTGGCTGCGCAACGCACACCTGCAGTCGATGCTCAGTTCCAGCCGGCTGCGCCTGCGCCGCGGGCAGGAGCTGCTTGCGGCCACCGGCGCGAGCCACCGCGAGCTGATCCTCGATGGCGGCGAAGGGGTGCGCCTGCAGGCCTGGCACAGCGCCATCGAAGGGCGCGCGCCGTGCGGCATCGCGCTGCTGCTGCATGGCTGGGAAGGCAGCGCCGAATCCAGCTACATGCGCATGACCGCGGCGCGCATGCTGGCCGAAGGCTTCGACGTGGTGCGGCTGAACTTCCGCGACCACGGCAACACCCATCACCTCAATCCCGGCATCTTCCACTCCAACCGCATCGACGAAGTGGTGCATGCCGCCGCTGATATCGCCCATCGTTGGCCACAGCTGCCGCTGGTCGCGGCCGGCTATTCGCTGGGCGGCAACTTCGTGCTGCGGCTGGCGCTGCGCGCGCCCACGGCGGGCGTGCCGCTGCAACGGGTGGCGTCGGTGTGCCCGGTGCTGGATCCCGGCTTGACCATGGACAGCATCGAAAACGGCCCGGCGATGTACGACTGGTACTTCCGCCGCAAGTGGGCTGGATCGCTGCGGCGCAAACAGGCGGTCTATCCCGAGCTGAGTGATTGGGACGAGCGCGTGCTGCGGCTGGACATCCGCGCGCTGACCGCCTGGCTGGTCGAGCACCACACCGACTACGGTTCGCTGCAGGCCTATTTCGATGGCTATTCCATCGCCGGCGAGCGGCTGGCGGACCTGCAGGTGCCGGCGGACATCCTGATGGCCAAGGATGACCCCGTCATTCCCTATGTCACCTTCAATGACTGGCAGCTGCCGCTGTCGGCCAGCCTGCAGACCGCCGAATGGGGCGGCCACTGTGGCTTCCTGGAAAACTGGCGGGGTGATGGGTTTTCCGAGCGCTGGGTCGCCCAGCACCTTGGACAGGCGGCACTGGGCGGTTGAACCCGGCGCCGGCGGCACGCGGGGTCAGGGTCGTTACAATGCGGCTTTGCACTCCAGCCGGACCCGTCATGCAAGAACAGATACTCCAAGCCCTGCGTCGCCAGGACGCCGACCAGGCCGTGCAGTTGGCCACCCGCTGGATCGCCGATGAGCCCCAGCTGCCGCAGGCGCATCGCTGGCATGCGCTGGCGCTGCAGCAGCAGGGCCAGCTGCCGGCCGCGGTCGAAAGCCTGCAGCGTGCGCTTGCGCTCGCCCCGGACGATGCCGACCTGCACCTGCAGCACGCCGGCCTGTTGCTGGCGCTGCACCAGTTCGAGGCCGCCGAAGCGGCGCTCGGGCGCACCACCGGCTTCAATCCCAACGAGCTGTCGGCCTACCTGATGCAGGCGCACCTGGCGCTGGCCCGCAATGACGTGGACGAGGCTGAAAAGCAGCTCAAGCTGGCCGCGCGCGTGGATGCGGAGAACCCGGAAGTGGTGGCGCTGTCGGGCATGGTGGCGCTGCGTCGTGGCGCGCTGGACGAGGCCTTGGCCCAGCTGTCCAGCGCCGTGCGCGCGCTGCCGGACGACCCGCGCATCGTCTACGCGCTGGGCACGGCGTACCTGGGCAAGGACATGCTGGCCTTCGCCGAACAGGCGTTCCGCCGCGTGCTGGTGCTCAACCCGAAGATGACCGCGCTGCACGGGCTGCTGGTGCAGCTGGCGCTGCGCCAGGACAACCCCGCCGCGGCCGCCGAGCTGATCGAGCAGGCCCTGCAGCAGCCCGGCCAGGACAGCGTGGCGATGCGCCGTTTCGCCGCGCAGCTGGCGTTGCAGTCCGGCCAGCCGCTGCAGGCGCGTGACCACTTGCGCCCGCTGCTGGCCGCCAATGCGGGCGACCCGCAGTTGCTGCAGCTGCTGCTGATGGCGTGGCAGCGCCTGGGCCGCGACGACGAAGCGCGCAGCGAACTGGATGCGGTGCTGGCCGACCACGACCAGCTGCACAACCTGTGGCTGGCGCGGCTGTCGGTGGAAGGCGTGGGCAGCGAAGGCGCCGTGGCAGTGGGCGAACGCTGGCTGGCCGCGATGCCGGCCCACTTGCCGGCGCTGGAAACCCGCATGCGCCTGCACGACATGACCGGCGAGCACGACGCAGCCGAAGCGATGGCCGAACGCATCCTGGCGCTGGAGCCGGGCCGCGTCAGCGGTGCAACGCGGCTGGTGGATGGCCTGGTGCAGCGCGATCCGGCTGCCGCCGCGGCCCGCGTGCAGCAGATGGTGGACGGCGCCGAAGGACGTGCCCGGGAAGACCTGCGCACCTGGCTGGGCGAAGTGCATGACCGTGGCGGCCAGCCGCGCGAAGCACTGCGCACCTGGCTTGAGCTGCATGCCGACAACGTGGCCAACCGCCTGCCGCTGCCGCCGCAGGCCAAGGCGCCGGCCAGCTGGCCGGCACTTGGCGAGGTCGATCCGGAGCTGGCATCGCGCCCGATGTTCCTGTGGGGCGCTCCCGGTTCGAACGTCGAAAAAGTGATGAGCGCGCTCAGCGCGGCCAGTCCACTGGTGCGCGTTGACCGCTTCAGTGCCACGCCGCCGGACGACGCCTTCCAGAACTACAACACGTTGCAGGACCTGGCCTCGGGCAAGCTGTCGCCGCAGGGGCTGGTCGATGGCTGGCGCGCGCGCCTGCCGTCGCGCGGCCTGTCCAACGACACCGTGATCGACTGGCTGCTGTTCTGGGACAACGCCTTGTTGTGGGCGCTGCGCCCGGCGCTGCCGCAGGGCCGCCTGCTGGTGGTGCTGCGTGATCCGCGCGACATGCTGCTGGACTGGATCGCCTACGGCTCCGGCGCACAACTGGCGATCACCAGCCTGCAGGAAGCCGCCGAATGGTTGGCCCGCGCGCTGACCCAGGTGGCGGTGCTGAACGAGCAGGATCTGTACCCGAACGTGCTGGTGCGCGTGGATGCGGCCGGCAACGATCCGCAGGCGATGGCGCTGCTGCTCAGCGAGGTGATGGGCGTGCAGCTGCCAGTGGCACCGAACATCGGACCGCCGCGCCTGCCGAGCGGCCATTGGCGCAACTACCGCGAGGTCATGGGGGCGGCGATCGACCTGCTGACCCCGGTCGCGGTGCGCCTCGGGTACCCGGAGGAATGAGCCACATGCAACTGACCAGCACCAGCGTGGCCAACGGCGCGGCGATCGCGCGCGAATTCGCTGCCGGCGATGCCGATGGCTTCGCCCCGGACCGCAATCCGCAGCTGGCGTGGAGCGGGGTGCCCGAGGGCACCCGTTCCTTCGCGCTGATCTGCGTGGACCCGGATGTCCCGACGGTCGCCGACACCGTCGGCCGCACCGACATGACCATCCCGCGCGACCAGCCGCGTTGTGATTTCGTGCACTGGGTGATGGCCGACATCGCCGCCGACGTGCGCGAGCTCGCTGCCGGCAGCTGCAGCGATGGTTTCGTGGTCAAGGGCAAGACTGCGCCGGCCGGTCCGGCGGGCAGCCGCCAGGGATTGAATGATTTCACCGGCTGGTTCGCCGGCAACCCGGACATGGCCGGTGCCTACCTGGGCTACGACGGCCCGTATCCGCCGTTCAACGACGAACGCGTGCATCGCTACTTCTTCCGCGTGTTCGCGCTGGACGTGGCGACGCTGGAGCTGCCAACGCCGTTCACTGCCGGCGACGTGCATCGCGCGATGCAGGGCCACGTGCTGGCCGAAGCATCACTGCATGGCACCTACACGTTGAATCCTTCGCTGTAAAACGCGACGTCAACGTCAACGTCAACGTCAACAGCTGCAGGGCTGTTGCGTTGGCGGGGCGGGGTGGGTTGGCGGGGGACGGCAGAAGCCGCTCCTGCGGGCCTCGTTTCGCGCCATCCATGGCGCTCAACGCCCCCGCCAACCCACCCCGCCCCACCTTCGACAGGTCCATGGTGGCCTGGTAGCGCCGACCCATGGTCGGCGGATGTTGGGGGAATGGGGTCTGATGGATTCCGCCGACCATGGGTCGGCGCTACCGCTTTTTCATTCTTTTTCTACGCGGGTGGCAGCCACCGGAACCTGTCATGGGTCGGGCGGGGAGGCTGGGCGGGGGCGTTGAGCGCCATGGATGGCGCGAAACGAGGCCCGCATGGACGCAGTTTTTGCCGTCCCCCGACCAGCCTCCCCGCCCGGCCCACCCCCAGCTTCAGCCTGAAAGCCACCCGCGAGGGGGTCTCACCCGTTCGCAGTCACTTCTCGACAGCCGACTCCACCACCATGTCCAGCACATACGCCTGCGACGACGCATCCGCCGGCGGATTGGCCACCTTGAAGCGGTTCACGCGCAGTACGTTGCGGGTCCCGGCCTCGTGGGTGTAGCCCTCGATGCTGTCGTAGAAGTTCTCGAACCCGCCCGGCTCGCCCTGCTTCAGGCCCTGGTCGTCGAACTGCACTTCGCGCACCTGCAGGCACTGCTTGTCCTTGATCAGCGGATGCGGGCACGGCTTGGTCTGCGCGGCCACTTCCAGGAACACGCGCTCACCTGGGCCACCGAAGCGGGTCTCGGCCGTAGGCTCCGGCGCGAACACCAGCACCTCGCCCTGGGCGGTGCGCAGGGTCAGCTCCCCGTTGTCGGCCAGTTCGGTCTTCAGCGTGCCCTGCAGGCGGCTGCCCACGGCCTCGTCCAGCGCCATCACGCTCGGCTCGCAGGCCATCCGCGTGGAGGCCAGCTGCGACAGCACCAGGTTGCCATCGGCCACGGTGTAACCGCCGCTCATGCCGTTGCAGGCGTTGGACACCGATACGCGGCCTTCGCTGAAGTCCAGCGTCACCGGCTTGTCGGCGCGTACGAACAGCGCATCGATGCGCTTGCCGTCGGCGCCGGTGGCGTCCTTCAGGCGCCAGTGCTGGCCATGCAGGCGCTGCACGTCCAGATGCGCGGCGGTCTTCTGCGCGGCGGCGGCGGCCGGTGCCGGGGCGAGGTCATCGGCATTGCCGGCCGGGGCCGGGTTCTGGCTGCAGGCCGCCAGCAGGGCCAACGGCAGGGACAGGATCAGGGTGCGCTTCATTTGGATTCTCCTTGGATTGCCGGATTCAGAACGGGTGCGCATGCCGGGTGGGGTCACGCGCCTGGCGCCGCATTCAGTTGCCGGCAGGCAACCACAGCAGCAGTCCCGCGCCGAGCAGGATGCGATACACCGCGAAGGCGGTGAATTTGTGTGACTTGATGTAGCCCAGCAGCCACTTCACTACGACGAAGCCGGTGACGACCGCGGCAAGGAAGGCCACGCCGACGTCGGTCCAGTTTTCGCTGGCCAGGTTGCCCTCCTTGGCCAGTTCCAGGAACGCATAGGCGCTGGCCGCGAACATGGTTGGGATGCCGACCAGGAACACGAACTCGGTGGCCGCTGCACGGCGGCTCAGGCCCAGCAGCATGGCCAGGAAGATCGCCGACGCCGAGCGCGACGTGCCCGGGAACACACCGGCCACCACCTGCGCGATGCCCACGCCGATGGCCACCGTCCAGGTCACCTGGTCACGATCAGGCAGGCGTGCGGTATAGGCCTCCACCAGCAGCATCCAGATGCCACCGATGATCAGCGCCCACGCTACCGGGCTCACCGTTTCCGGCAGTTCCCAGCCAGCCAGGCGCACCGGCAGGCCGACCACCGCGGTCACCAGGAAGGCAGCACCCAGCTTCATCACGTAGTCGCGGTTCTCGCGCTGGTGCAGGCCGGTGGCCAGGCTCCACAGACGCTGGCGGAAGACCAGGGTGATGGCGAGGATCGCACCGGCCTGGATGATGATGTTGAAGAAGTCCGAGCGCGCGCCCAGCCAATGCTGGGCGATCAGCAGGTGCCCGGTGCTGGAGATGGGCAGGAACTCGGTGACGCCTTCAAGGATGCCCAGCAGCAGGGCGGAGAGCAGGTCTGACATGGAGAAGGATAGTGGGATGGGCAATGAAAGGTGCCGAAGAGGATAGACCATCTCCTGATGCACCAAGCCAGTGCGCGGTGCTGACAACGCACCACGATGGTGCGTTTTGTTGTGCACCATTCAGGCGTACGCTCATGCAAATCAAAGGCTTGTGAGGGTGCAGAAGTTGGCACGGACATTGCTCTGGTAATCCCAGGCATTCAATTCCAACCGAGGTTCCACCCGATGTCCGTTGAAAACGTTGAGAAGCTGGTCAAGGACAACCAGATCGAGTTCGTCGATCTGCGTTTCGTGGACATGCGTGGCATCGAGCAGCACGTCACCTTCCCGGTCAGCATCATCGAAGCGTCGCTGTTCGAAGAAGGCAAGATGTTCGACGGCAGCTCCATCGCCGGCTGGAAAGGCATCAACGAATCGGACATGGTCCTGCTGCCGGATCCGTCCAGCGCCTACGTGGACCCGTTCTACGCCGACCCGACCATCGTCATCAGCTGCGACATCCTCGACCCGGCCACCATGCAGCCGTACGGCCGTTGCCCGCGCGGCATCGCCAAGCGCGCCGAAGCCTTCCTGAAGTCCAGCGGCATCGCCGAGCAGGCCTTCTTCGGCCCGGAGCCGGAGTTCTTCATCTTCGATTCGGTCCGCTTCGCCAACGACATGGGCAACACCTTCTTCAAGGTCGATTCCGAAGAAGCCGCCTGGAACACCGGTGCCAAGTATGACGGCGCCAACAGCGGCTACCGTCCGGGCGTGAAGGGCGGTTACTTCCCCGTGCCGCCGACCGATTCGCTGCATGACCTGCGCGCGGAAATGTGCAAGACGCTGGAACAGGTCGGCATCGAAGTGGAAGTGCAGCACCACGAAGTGGCCACTGCCGGCCAGTGCGAGATCGGCACCAAGTTCAGCACCCTGGTGCAGAAGGCCGACGAACTGCTGCGCATGAAGTACGTGATCAAGAACGTTGCCCACCGCAACGGCAAGACCGCGACCTTCATGCCCAAGCCGATCGTCGGCGACAACGGCAGCGGCATGCACGTGCACCAGTCGCTGTCCAAGGGCGGCACCAACCTGTTCTCCGGTGACGGCTACGGGGGCCTGAGCCAGCTGGCGCTGTGGTACATCGGCGGCATCTTCAAGCACGCCAAGGCGATCAACGCCTTCGCCAACGCCGGCACCAACAGCTACAAGCGCCTGGTCCCGGGCTTCGAAGCGCCGGTGATGCTGGCCTATTCGGCACGCAACCGTTCGGCTTCGTGCCGCATCCCGTTCGTGACCAACCCGAAGGCGCGCCGCATTGAAATGCGCTTCCCCGATCCGATCCAGTCCGGCTACCTGACCTTCACCGTGCTGATGATGGCCGGCCTGGACGGCATCAAGAACCAGATCGACCCGGGCGCACCGAGCGACAAGGACCTGTACGACCTGCCGCCGGAAGAAGAGAAGCTGATCCCGCAGGTCTGCTCCTCGCTCGACCAGGCGCTGGAAGCGCTCGACAAGGACCGCGAGTTCCTGAAGGCCGGCGGCGTGATGGACGATGATTTCATCGACGGTTACATCGCGCTGAAGATGCAGGAAGTCACCAAGTTCCGTGCGGCCACCCACCCGCTGGAATACCAGTTGTACTACGCCAGCTGAGCACGCGCGGCGGTGGCGGAGGATACCCCTCCCACCTTCGTCATCGCCGCATCTTTTCCGGCTGGGGAGCCGGCAGGGATGAAGCCTGCAACGCTGTAGGAAGTGTTCCATCCGTTCAGGGGCAAGAGAGACCGGACGCGCGTCATGGGCCTACCTCCCTCCCGCGTCGCTGGCTGTGTTTGGAGAGAGACACAGCCGCCAGGGCCCAGACCACGTTCGGCGCAACAGCCACGGCCACCCCATGGGGTGGCCCGTGGTTGCAGACGCCACGGCCTGCATCCGCCGTGGACCCATCCACCATCGGGATATGCGCATGAAACTGATCTCCGCCATCATCCGGCCGTTCAAGCTCGACGAGGTCCGCGAGGCCCTCTCCGACGCTGGCGTGTCGGGCATCACCGTGACCGAAGTGAAAGGCTTCGGTCGCCAGAAGGGCCACACCGAGCTGTACCGCGGCGCCGAGTACGTCGTCGATTTCCTGCCGAAGATCAAGATCGAAACCGTGGTGACCGACGAACGTACCGACGCGGTGATCGAAGCGATCCAGAACGCAGCGGGTACCGGCAAGATCGGCGACGGCAAGATCTTCGTCACGCCTGTCGAACAGGTCATCCGCATCCGCACCGGCGAAATCGGCGCGGACGCGCTGTAACCCACTCGGAGATCCCTCGCATGAAGATTCGACTGTTCGCCGGGTGGCAAGCCCGGTTCCATCTGGTGTGCCTGATGATGCTGCTCAGCGCACTGGCCGTGGGCGCTTTCCCGGGCACTGCCCACGCCCAGGCACAGGTCACCCCGGTGCCGACCGAAGAAGTGGCGGTCGAGCCGCTGGCTGCCGAGCCGGTCGCCGCCCCGGTGGCCGAAGCGGCCGCCGCACCCACCTTCGACCACGGTGACGTGGCCTGGATGCTGACCTCCACGCTGCTGGTGCTGCTGATGGTGGTGCCGGGCCTGGCCCTGTTCTATGGCGGCCTGGTGCGTTCAAAGAACGTGCTGTCCGTACTCAGCCAGATCCTGGTGGTGTTCTCGCTGGTGATCATCCTGTGGGTGGCCTACGGCTACAGCGCGGTGTTCAGCGAAGGCAACCAGTTCTTCGGCTCCTTCACCCAGTTCGCCTTCCTGAAGGGCTTCTCGCCCGACTCGGTCGGCAACACGCCGATCGCCGGCCTGCCGGATTACCTGTTCGTCGCCTTCCAGTCCACGTTCGCCGGCATCACCACCGCCCTGATCGTCGGCGCCTTCGCCGAACGCATCAAGTTCAAGGCGGTGATCCTGTTCTCGATCCTGTGGTTCACCCTCAGCTACATCCCGATGGCGCACATCGTCTGGGGCGGGGGCTACCTGGGCGAAATGGGTGCGATCGATTTCGCCGGCGGCACCGTGGTGCACATCAACGCAGGCGTGGCCGGCCTGGTCGGCGCGTACTTCGTCGGCAAGCGCATCGGCTATGGCCAGACCGCGCTGAAGCCGCACAACGTGGTGTTCACCTATATCGGCGCGATGCTGCTGTGGGTGGGCTGGTTCGGTTTCAACGCCGGCTCGGCCGCTGCCGCCGACACCGTGGCTTCGCTGGCCTTCCTCAACACCATCCTGGCCACGGCCGCGGCGGTGGTGGGCTGGACGCTGGTGGAAGCGATCACCAAGGGCAAGCCGTCCGCACTCGGCGCTGCATCCGGCGCGGTCGCCGGCCTGGTCGGCATCACCCCGGCCTGCGGCACCGTCGGCCCGATGGGCGCGCTGGTCATCGGCGTGGTCTCCGGTGCGCTCTGCGTGTGGGGCGTCACCGGTCTGAAGCGCCTCCTGAAGGTCGATGACACCGCCGATGTGTTCGGCGTGCATGGCATCGGCGGCATCGTCGGTGCACTGCTCACCGCTGTGTTCAGCGCGCAGTCGCTGGGCGGCACCAAGGCCGACCTGGATATCGGCCACCAGGTATGGGTGCAGTTCGTCAGCGTCGCCTTCACCATCGTCTGGTGCGCCGTGGTGACCGCGCTGATCCTGCTGGTGGTCAAGGCGCTGGTCGGCCTGCGTGTCACCGAAGAAGCCGAGCGTACCGGCCTGGACGTGACCTCGCACGGCGAGTCCGCTTACGAGGTCTGATCCACGGCTTTCTGCAGAACAACTTGTTGATGGCGCTTGCATGCGCCGTGACCGGCGGTCCGGGGGCCGCCGGTTTTTTAATGGGTACAATCGGGGCATGACGATGATACGCCCCCTGGCCCTGCTGCTTTCCTGCGCGCTGTTGGCCGCCTGCGCCGGCGCGCCGGTGGAAGAGCGCAATCCGCTGGCGAGCTGGGTGCCATCGGCCAACCACAACGCGCGCATGCCGGTGATCATCGTGTTGCACCACACCGACCAGCACTCCGTGCAGCAGAGCCTGGACACCCTGCGCAGTGCCAACAGCGGGGGCAAGGTCAGCGCGCATTACCTGATCGGCGCCGACGGCAGGCGCTACCAGCTGGTCGCCGATGATCGCCGCGCCTGGCACGCCGGGCCGGGACGCTGGGGCACCATCACCGACCTGAACTCCGCCTCGATCGGCATTGAACTGGACAACGACGGTGACACGCCTTTCAGCCAGGCGCAGGTCCAGTCGTTGATCGTGCTGCTGCAGGATCTCAGCAGCCGCCTGCGGATCCCGCCGTCGCAGGTGATCGGGCATGCCGACCTGGCGCCTTCACGCAAGCAGGACCCCAGCCGCTTCTTCCCGTGGCAGCAGCTGGCGCAGGCCGGTTTCGGCCTCTGGCCACGCGCTGCCGATGGACTGCCGCCGGCCGGCTTCGATGCCTGGCAGGCGCTGGCCGCGTTCGGTTATCCGCTGGACGACCGCGATGCCGCCGTGGGTGCCTTCCATCGTCGCTTCCGCGGCCGCGACGACCTGCCGGCCGTGCTGGATGCCGAAGATGCGCGCATCCTGCATTCGCTGCTGCTGCAGCAACAACCAGCGCTCTGAGGCAAACTCAGCGCCCTTTTTCCAGATTTCCGGGCAGCTGGCCCGGGTAGGACAGTTCATGAACACCGCCAAGAAGTACTACAAGCACCCGGCCGAATCGGACCTGGGCAAGGGCAACGTGCTGATGGAAGCCCGCGGCGAGAAGATCGTGCGCCAGGTGGAGGTCTACGGCCTGCGGGTGGTGTGGGCTGATGCCACCGGACAGAGCGACGACCGTTTCGCGCTGGCCGACCAGCCGTTGTCTTTCTTTGACTTCGACGAAGACGACGAGATCAGCGCCCGCGAATTCGAGAGTGCGTGGAAGAAGGCACGGGACGCCTCCGGTACGCCCTGATCGGTGCGCCAGAGATTGTCTGATTGGGCACAGCGGCACGCGCTGATGGGGCGTGCGTCACCCCCTTGCGAGGCTGGTTGCAGGCGAATTCCGCCTGCCACCCCGGTGTGCCACCATGCAGTCTCCAGTCCCGCGCGCGCTTTGCCTTTCCGTCGTTTTTTGCCTCGCGCTCCCCCCGGCTGCCGTGCTGGCGGCGGACCAGTCCTTCCTGGTCCACTCCGACACGCAGTACGAATGGTTTGACGACGGCAGGAACCCCGACCCCGGCCCCACGCTCAGGGCACAAACCAAGGCGATTGCCTCATGGCTGTCGCTGCACCCGAAAGGAACACCGGTCTTCCTCAACGGCGATGTCACGGCGTACGGACACGGTGACGAATGGAAATTCATGCTCGCCGACCTCGGTCATCGCCTTGTGCCTGATCGATACTGGGGGCTGGGAAACCATGACTACGACAACAACATACGGCAGTCCGATGGCTCAGGCTGCTACAACAACGGATGCGCGCGCGATTCCATTTATCACCTTGATGCGGCAACAAAAAGCTGGGGGCTTGATTCCTTCGACTATCGAACACGTGACGACGGCTTGTTTCGACAGCACATTGGCAGCCTCGCCTACAGCAAGACCATCGGCGACGTAAAATTCATACAGCTGCACAACCACTACTTCTACTCGGTCGAGTTCACCAGCACCGTCCTTCCGAAAACCTATACCTTCAAGATCACCCAATCACTGGACTGGCTGGAGGAAGAGCTCGAAAAGGCCAAGGCGGCGGGCAAGTTGATTGTCATCAACATGCACCGTCCGCCCATGGGTTACGGGAAAGGTCCCGAGGCAGATGCGGCGCGGGCGAAGTTCGCAAAACTGGTCACAGATCATCGCGTGCTTGCCATCTTCCATGGGCATACGCATTCAGTGGGTGTAGGGCGGATGATTGGTGACACCACCAATGTCTTCGATTCCGGTGCCTCGTTCCGGAAGACGTTCATGACCGCGGACATCGATCTGGGCGCCAACGCGCTCAGGGTGTACCAGGCTGCCGACAACAGGATAACCAGGCAGCCGCTGCGCACGGTCGAACTGGTGAAGGTATTCGCGCCAGAGGTGGTGGTCCAGCCCACGCCAGCCGGCGAGGTCGCTGTCAGCTTCCTGTTTGGCGACACGCGACGGGACAAACCAGTGGGCTGGATCAAAGTCCAGCTCAGCGGTGAGCCATCGCCGCGCGAAGGACGGCCCGGCGAGCGGATGGCCGGGCTCGAACCCATGAAGGACTACACGTACGTTCTCACGGCCTATGCCACGCGCGACGGCGAAGAACTGGCCACCTTCACGGGAAGCTTCAACAGCGGATCTGGCAATCATCCTCCTACCCATTTCTGCCTGGAAAAATGGGACTTAGACAACAAAAGCATCACATTACGATGGGAAAGGCCGCGTACCTTCCCGACGCCGGCTTACAGCTTCGTCGAGGGGGCGAGCGTGGACAGCGGTGCGACGTACAGATTCCGCGGACCGAACGACAGCAATCAGGCGAGCACGCGGCAGACGATTTTCTATGCGTTGCACGGCATCACTGACCCGATGCGGGTGAACTACTCCGTCTATTACTGGTCCCCGTCGCACGGCCATACGCCTGCCGCGCTGCTCAAAGGGAAAGACTTCTTCACGGGCGCAGCCTGCCCGCCGTAACCAACGTCGTCCGCCGACGGGCGCATCCCTCGGTGATGCGCTCGTCTTTCCAACCCAAGCCACGTCCATCAATCCGCCGTTTTGCACTACATTGGTGCAATGACTGCGTCCCTGCCGCCCCCCGTCATCGAACAGCTCGGCACGCCGGTCGCCTGGGCCGACGCCGGTGGGCGCATAACCGGCTGCAATCCGGCCTTCGCCCGCTGGCTGGGGGTCAGTGGGCGTCGCCTGGTCGGCCAGCCGCTGGTGGCCTTGGAAGCACAGGGTGATGCGCTGGCCCATTTCCTTGCCCGCGACGAGCGCGACAGTCTGCGCCTGCATCGGTTGGCGCTTGCCCTGCCGGGCGATGGCGCCCGTTTTGCCGAAGGCTGGATGAGCCGCCTGGATGATGGCGGCTGGCTGCTGGAAGCCCACCCGGTGGATGAATTTCCCGGGCTGGACCCCACCCAGGCCCTGCCCAGCGCGCTCAGCGCGGCGCTGAAGGGGCTCGCCCACGAATTGCGCAACCCGCTGGCCGGATTGAAGGGCGCCGCCCAGTTGCTGGCGCGCCGGATCGCCCAGCGCGATGCCGACGAGCGCGAACTGGTGGACCTGATCGGGACCGAAATAGAGCGCCTGAACAGCCTGCTGGACCAATTGCTGTCGCCGGCACCGGCCGCCCCGCACGCCACGTTGAACATCCACGCTGCGCTGGAGCAGGTGCTGCGCCTGGCCGAAAGCGAGGCCGGCTGGGCGGTCAGGCTGCAGCGCGACTACGATCCCAGCATTCCGGAAATCAATGGAGATGCCGATCGCCTCAGCCAGGCGGTGTGGAACCTGGTGCGCAATGCCATCCAGGCCGGGGCCGGTGGCATCACCCTGCGCACGCGGGTGGAACATGGCGTGCGCATCGCCGAGCAGCTCCACCCGCTTGCGCTGCGGCTGGAAATCGCCGACGACGGCCGCGGCGTGCCCGAAGAGCTCGCCGAACACCTGTTCCTGCCGCTGGTGAGTGGCCGCGCCGAGGGCACCGGACTGGGCCTGGCGCTGGCCCAGCAGGTGGCGCGCGAACACCGCGGCACGCTGACCTATCGTTCGCGGCCGGGCCATACCGTATTCACCCTGCTGCTGCCGATCCGCAGCGGCGCCCCCCATGAGGACGTGGCCCATGACTGACGCCCCGCAGCCCGCCCACGCCGGCCAACGGGTCTGGGTGGTCGACGATGACCGCGCCGTGCGCTTCGTGCTGTGCACCGCGCTGCGCGATGCCGGTTACCAGGTGGAAGGTTTCGACAGCGCCGCCGCCGCGCTCGACGCGCTGGCCCGGCAGCCGGTGCCGGCACTGCTGTTCACCGATGTGCGGATGCCGGGCGACCATGGCCTGGTGCTGCTGGACAAACTGAAGGCAGCGCACCCGCAGCTGCCGGTGATCGTGATGTCCGCCTATACCGACGTCGCCAGCACCGCCGGTGCCTTCCGCGGCGGCGCGCACGAATTCCTGTCCAAGCCGTTCGACCTGGACGATGCGGTCGCGCTGGCACGGCGCGCGCTGCCGGGCGCCGAGGCACTGCTGCCCGACGATGCGGAACCGGGTGATGCCGGCCAACCGGACCAGGCGCCGCAGCTGGTGGGGGATACCCCGCCGATGCGCGCCCTGTTCCGTGCCATCGGCAAGTTGGCGCAGGCGCCGCTGGCGGTGTTGATCACCGGCGAAACCGGTACCGGCAAGGAGCTGGTGGCCAGTGCGCTGCATCGCGAATCGCCGCGTTCGCGCGCGCCGTTCGTTGCGCTGAATACCGCTGCCATTCCGGCCGAGCTGCTGGAAAGCGAACTGTTCGGCCATGAAGCCGGTGCCTTCACCGGTGCACAACGGCGCCATGTCGGCCGCTTCGAGCAGGCGGACGGCGGCACCCTGTTCCTGGATGAGATCGGTGACATGCCGCTGGCCCTGCAGACGCGCCTGCTGCGCGTGCTGGCCCAGGGCGAATTTTTCCGCGTGGGCGGCCGCGAACTGATCCATGTCGACGTGCGCGTGGTCGCCGCTACCCACCAGGACCTGGAAGGCTTGGTCGGGCAGGGGCGCTTCCGTGCCGACCTGCTGCACCGGCTGGACGTGGTGCGCCTGCAGTTGCCGCCGCTGCGTGAGCGCCGCGACGATATCGCCCAGCTCGCCAGCACCTTCCTGGCAGCGGCATCGCACAAGCTCGATGGTGCGCCCAAGCGGCTCACTGCTGCCGCACTGCAGGCGCTGCGCGAGCACGACTGGCCGGGCAACGTGCGCGAGCTGGAAAACGTCTGTTGGCGTATGGCTGCGCTGGCCGCCAGCGATACCATCGGCGCGGCTGACGTGGAGATGGCCCTGAACCGGGGCGGCCCGCGCAGCAGCGCCCGCACCGGCAGCGGCGATCCCAGCCAGTGGGAGGCACTGCTGTCGCAATGGGCGCGGCAACGGCTGGCCGAAGGGGCCGAGGGCCTGCACGCGCAGGTGCGCGAGCGCGTCGACCATGCGCTGCTGGACGCCGCCCTGCAGATCACCCACGGCCGGCGCGCCGAAGCGGCCGCACGGCTGGGGCTGGGCCGCAACACGCTGACCCGCAAGCTGGGCGCCGGTCGCCGGCGTGGCAGTCACTGAACCTGTTTCCAAAGCTCCCTGTGCACGGTCCACACATGGCGTTGATGCGTCGTGGACAGGGGGGACCGTAACGTGCGTCGCAAGGAGTCCACGATGTCTTCGATCCGCCTGATCCTGCCGGCTGCCGCCGGCCTGTTGTTGGTTGCCTGCGGCACCACGCCGCCGCCGCCCGCTGCGCCGCCGGTGGCGGTAAGCGTGGTGAGTACCGCGAAGATGGCCGAGAGCAATCTTTCGCCGGCGTCGGCCAGCATCGTCAGCGGTCGCCTGGCGCTGGTGCCCGAAGCCGGCGGCGTACATGTGACTGGCGTGATCGGCGGCCTGCAGCCGTTGCAGCAGCCCGGCTTCCACGTGCATGAGCGTGGTGACTGCAGTGCCGTGGATGCCAGCAGCGCCGGGCAATCATTTCAACCCGACCCAGCAGCCGCATGGCGCGCCGGGAACCGGACCGCACCACCTTGGCGACATGCCCAACCTGCGCGCCGATGCGCAGGGCCGGGCCAACGTCGACATCCACCTGCGAGGCGCTACCCTTGGGGGTGGCGCCGCCAACGACATCGCCGGTCGTGCACTGATCGTGCACGCCCAACCAGACGATCATCGCAGCCAGCCCGCCGGCAACGCCGGCGCACGCATCGCCTGCGGCCTCATCCGCATCACCCGGTAGCCCCCGGCTGCAGGCCCTGCACCCCGTCACATGGAGAACCATCCGATGCGCCTGATCCACACTTCGCTGTTCGTTGCCGTCGCCGCCCTTGGCCTGAGCGCCTGCAACAAGCAGCCGGAAAACGCGACCGATACCGTCGCCCCGGCGACCCCCGCCGAAGCCACCGCCACCACCACCCCGGCCGAAGCGCCGCCGCCGATGACCGGCCCGACTGCGGACACCGCCGCCACGGCCACCGCCGTTGCCGAACTGGCACCGACCCAGGGCAATGAAACCAAGGGCTCGGTCAGCTTCAAGCTGGTCGACGGCCGCGTCCACGTCACCGGCCAGGTCACTGGCCTGAAGCCGGGCAGCGAGCACGGCTTCCACATCCACGAAAAGGGTGACTGCAGCGCGCCGGACGGCAACAGCGCCGGCGGCCACTTCAATCCAGGCACCCAGGACCACGGCAGCGTCGCCAGCGAACCGCACCACGGCGGCGACATGCCCAACATCACCGCCAACGCCGAAGGCGTAGCGACCATCGACGCCCCGGTGTCGACCAACGTCAACATCGGCAAGGGTGACGGCTTCGACATCATCGGCCGCGGCCTGATCGTCCACGCCGACGCCGACGACTACAAGACCCAACCCACCGGCAACGCCGGCGCCCGCCTCGCCTGCGCAGTAATCAAAGCCCCATAAGCCCCTCGTAACAACGCAGCAACCCGCAAACAGGAACGCCGGCGAAAGCCGGCGTTCTGCTTTTCAAATCTTCTCCCCGACGCCGGCGACCGCCATCTGTCAGAGGAGGGGAAGGGCAGGCCAGTGCAGGACCGTCTGTTGCCATGGATGGCAACAGCGAGCCCCCACGGACGGGTTTACGGCGTGTCCTGCACTGGCCTGCCCTTCCCCTCAACCCATGAAAACAGCGGCGCCGAGCGGCAGAAAATCACCGTTCCAACAACGCCCGCGCATCCTGCCCCGCCTCGCAATGCACGAACAACACCGGCACCCCATGCGCCTCCAACACCGCCGCCATCTGCCGCTGCCGCATCAGGTACTGCTCATACACGCCCTTCAACTGCTCGCAGTCATTGCGCCCGTGCGCGTAGTACGTGCACCAGCCCGCAGGATCGAACAGCGCCATCCGCGCCTCGCCCTGCGTATAACGCAGCAACGGCTCCGGCGCCGCATCCAGCCACTCATCCTGGCCCGGCGCCATGATCGCCGTCTCGATCAGCGGCCATAGCACCGCCAGCCCCTGGTTGTCGTACTGCATCGACATCATCGCCGCGAGATCGTTCACGGTGAAATAGCGCGCATGTTCCACGCGCGCACCGAACGCCCTCTGCGCCAGCAGCGCGGTGTCGGCGTGCGCCATGCCCTCGGCCAGCAGCACCGTTTCCAGCGCATCGGACACCGCCGCCGTGGTGGCCGCATCGGTGCCGGTCAGCAGGAACGGCAGCACGCGCAGGCCGCCGCCCTTCAGCGTGTCATCGGCCTGGAACGGCAGCGGCACATCGCCATTGGCATCGGCACCGAAGGCCAGCAGGCGCGGGCCCTGGCTGCGGCCCGGCGCGCGCATCTGCAGCTCTTCCAGCCGGCGATGGATCGGCCAGCCCGGGCGCAGCACTTCGGCCGGGTCGAAATGCGCCGCTGCGAACACCAGGTCCAGCGCGCTGGCCTGCGGCACCAGCTTGGCCAGGTCGCGGCCGATACGCTCGGCCAGCTCGCCGGATTGGTCGGCGCTGAGTGCGGCCTGCGTGGGCGACTGCCCATCGGCGAGCTCAAGGGCCAGGACGCCGATGGCGTTCATGGCGGGGTCGGTTTTGCTCATGGTTTCACGGTTGGCCCATCACAGGGCGGCAGCTACACTTGGGACCATTATGCCTGCCATGTCGTGCAGGCCATGTTGCAGACACCCTATCCCATGCCAGGTATGTCCATGCCCAACGCCCGACCCGTCGCCATCCTCGGTGGCGTCCGTATTCCGTTCTGCCGCCAGAACACCGCGTACTCGGATGTCGGCAACCTCGGCATGTCGGTACGTACGCTCGGCGCCCTTGTCGAACGGTTCGGCCTGCATGGCCAGCAGCTCGGTGAAGTGGCGATGGGGGCGGTGATCAAGCACTCCAGTGACTGGAACCTCGGCCGCGAGGCCGCGCTGTCCTCGGGGCTGTCCCCGCTGACCCCGGGCATCACCCTGCAGCGCGCCTGCGGCACCTCGCTGGACACCATCATCGCGGTGGCCAACAAGATCGCGCTGGGCCAGATCGAGTCCGGTATCGGCGGCGGTTCGGACACCACCTCCGACGTGCCGATCGTCTACGGCAAGAAGCTGCGCGCGCGACTGCTGGCCGCCAACCGGGCCAAGAGCACCGGCGACAAGATCCGCGCGCTGACCCGCGGCTTCAAGTTCTCAGAGTTCAAGCCCGAGTTCCCCGGCGTGGCCGAGCCACGCACCGGCAAGAGCATGGGCGACCATTGCGAAGACATGGCCAAGGAATGGAACATCTCGCGTGATTCGCAGGATGAGTGGGCGGTGTCTTCGCACCGCAAGCTGGCCGCCGCCTACGAGCGCGGCTTCTTCAACGACCTGATCGCCCCGTTCCGTGGCGTGGAGCGCGACAACATCCTGCGTGCGGACACCTCGCTGGAAAAGCTGGCCACGCTGAAGCCGGCCTTCGACAAGGTCTCCGGCCGCGGCACGCTGACCGCTGCCAATTCGACCCCGCTGACCGATGGCGCCTCCGCGGTGCTGCTGGCCAGCGAAGAATGGGCGCGCGCGCACGGCCACGAGCCGCTGGCCTACCTGCGTGACTCGCAGGTCGCGGCGGTCGATTTCGTGCATGGCGAGGGCCTGCTGATGGCCCCGACCGTGGCCGTGCCGGAAATGCTCAAGCGCAACGGCCTGACCCTGCAGGATTTCGATATCTATGAAATCCACGAAGCGTTTGCCGCGCAGGTGCTGTGCACGCTGCGCGCCTGGGAGAGCGAGGACTACTGCCGCAACCGCCTGGGCCTGGACGCCCCGCTGGGCCGCATCGATCCGGAAAAGATCAACCCGCTGGGTTCGTCGCTGGCCACCGGCCATCCGTTCGCGGCAACCGGTGCGCGGGTGATCGCCACGGCGGCCAAGCAGCTGGCCGAGCGCGGCGGTGGCCGTGCGCTGGTGTCGATCTGCACCGCCGGCGGCATGGGCGTGGTGGCGATCGTCGAACGCTGACCCGCGTGATCCGGTAGCGCCGAGCCATGCTCGGCGAGCCGGGAGCCGCATACGCCGAGCATGGCTTGTATGTTCCTTCCGGGCCCTAGCTGGTTAAGTAGGGCCAGGGTGGAGGGACCGTCAACATGACATCTGCGGATAGCAGCCGACAGACGCGCCGAGCGATCCCCATCCCGCACCTTAACGTCGATAAAGGATCTAGCGGCCTTGACCGCCGATGTAGGCAAGCCAACGTGGTGCGGTACCACCCCAGCCCTTCAACAATAGCTGGGAGTTGCGGAAATGTCAGATCATTTGGATGTCGGAGTCGATGTCGACTCAAAGACCTTGATGGTGGCGGTGCACGGCGTGGAAGGCAGTCGCCGGATCGACAATTCAGCTACAAGCATCAAGGCGTGGCTGGCTGAGCTGCCGGCCGGTTGCCGGATCGGGCTGGAGGCAACCAACCGGTACCACGAGCTGCTGGTTCAGCACGCCCAGCACGCCGGCCACACGGTATTTGTGCTCAATCCCCGTGATATCAAGCATTACGCCAAAGGCGTTGCCCAGCGGGGCAAGACCGATGCCGGTGATGCCCAGGTCATTGCCCGCTATGTGGCCAAGGAAGGCGACGAGCTTCATGAATACGTATCGCGCAGCCCCCAGCAGGAGCGGCTGCATGTGCTGCTCCAGCAGCGCCAGGCCTTGATCAAGGCCAGGACACAAATCCAGCTTTCGCTGGATGCCAAGTCCACGAAGACGGGCACGTTTTCCGGCATTTTTCGCGCCATTGATGAGGCGATCAAGGCCCAGGACCGCGCTATCCAGCAGGCATCCAGCGCTGGTGAACATGGCGATCTGTATCGCCAGATGCTCACCATTCCAGGCGTCGGTCCAACCGTAGCGGCCTGCCTGACCCATCACATCACGCGCTGGAAATTGGCCAGTGCTGATGCATGGGTTGCCTGCACCGGGCTGGATCCTCGCCCCAATCAATCAGGTGCCCGGGTCGGACGGTGTCACCTGTCCAAACGCGGTAACGCGGGCCTGCGCCAGACGCTGTACATGGCGGCCATGGGCCTGACCCGGGCCAAGGGGGGCAGGCCTTTGTATGAAGCGCTCCGGGCACGCGGCCACAGCAGCACGGCTGCCTTCAACATTCTTGCGCGCAAACTGGCGCGGATAAGCTGGGGCGTGTTCAAAAGCGGGCGGGATTTTGATCCCGCCCTGATGGGAATTGGCGACATCCGCTTCGGGAGTGCTTGACCCAGAACATAGGATCTCGGCGCTACCTCAACGCTACGGAATGCGCGGGAAGCCGTTGTCGTCGCGCGGCCGGTCGGCGTCGTACACCGGCGGCACCGGCGTCATCACCTGGTCTTCCACCGTTGCGCGCGGGGCCACCACGACGGCGGGCTCCGGGCGCACCAGCGCGATGCTGTCTTCGCCGCGCTGCTCGCGCAGTGCGTTGGCCAGGCATTGCGCGGCCAACGTCGTCTCTCCCCGGGCCAGCAGCGAAGCGCCCAGCGCTTCCCATGCCGATGCACCGGCGCCTGCGGCGATCGCCTCGTGCAGCAACACCTCGGCCTCTTCATTGCGGCCCTGTGCCAGTGCCACGCGCCCCTGTGCCAGCAGCAGCGCCGGCGAACCGTCATGCACCCGGCGCCAGCGCACCAGGTTGGATTCGCGGGTCGCCAGCCGCGATGCCGGCAGCGCACCGTACAGCTCCACCAGTTCATCGCTCCAGCGCTGGTCCAGTGCCTGTTCCAGCGCCAGCAGGGCCGGCTCGTCCCAGTCCAGCGCCACCGCACGTGCGGCATAGGCGGAGACCACCGCAGGGTCGGCGCGCAGGGCCTTCGGCGTGGTTTCCCACTGCGCCGCGAGCGCGTTGACGTCGGCGGCTTCCAGCAGCGCCTGTGCCGCCAGCCGGGCTTCCAGCGTGGTCAGGGCATCGGCGGGAAGCACCTTGCTCTGGCGCAGCGCACCCAGCTGACCGTATGCCTCGTGGGCACGGCCGGCGCGGGCCAGCGCTTCGCTGCGCAGCGCACAGACCGCGCGGCGGCAGCGGCTGCAGGTTGGCCGCATCCAGCGTATTGATCGCATCCACCGGCAGATCGTCGGCCAGCAGCTGCTCGGCACGCAGCAGCGCCAGGCTGGTGGCATCGGCCGCGCCCAGGCGTTGCAGGTAGGTCTGGCTGGCGGTGTCGTCACCCCGTGCACGCGCACTGCGCGCTGCATTGGCGAGCGCCACGCCGGTCACTTCCTGGTCCTGTGCGGCGCCGTCGAACAGCTTCTCCGCGCGCTGCCAGTGGCCATGTTCATAGGCCTGCAGGCCATCGACCAGGCGCACGCGGCCCTGCTTGCGGCGATAGCGGCCCCAGGCGCGGAACGGCGAGGCGATCAGGCTCCACAGCAGCCACAGCACCAGCAGCGACACCAGCACCAGCAGCGCAACCTGCGGCAGGGTGCTGCGGTAATCCGTGCCGCCGTAGCGGAAGATCACTTCGCCATACTGGCTGAGTGTGTTGGCGCCCAGCCACTGCGCGCCTACCACGCCCAGTGCAACGGCCAACAGCAGCACGATCAGGGATTGCAACGGCTTCATAACGGGGTCTCTCCATCTCGCAAGGTGCGCAGTTGTTGCAGGGTGCTGCCCAGTTCCGGTGCGCCCAAACGCAGCGGCGCCGAGCGCAATGCACGCAGTTCAGCACGCTGCCTGCGCAGGCCTGGTGAATCCGGCCACAAGCGGGTCATCCCGTGTTCAATCCGGTACAGCGCCTGCTGCAGCGCGGTGCTGTCGCCGCGCTCCACGGCGGCACGCGCCAGGGTCAGCTCCACCTGCAGCGCATCGGCGCCGGCCACGCGCTGGGCATCGGTCAGCGGGCCGCTGAGGCGGCTCGGGGTGATCTGCACGAACGGCGCCAGCGCGATCTCCCACCATGGCCGCACCCGTGCGGCGTCGTCCGGCGATTCCGGGGTGTGCAGCGGCAGGGCCTGCAACGCGTCGGCGAAGCCCGCAAGGCGCTGGCGCACCTCCGCGCGCGGTCCGTTGCCGGCGGCATCGAGCACGTTGCGTTCCTGCAGCAGGGCCTGGCGCAGGTTCAGTCCATCGGCCGAAGGCAGGTCTTCCAGCTGGGTGGCGGCAAGCGCATACAGCCGGCGCGCGCCGGCCAGGTCATCGGCGCCCTCCAGCCGTTGCGCGGCCTGGGTCAGCAGCAGCTCGGCCTCGTCCACGTGCAGCGCATGGCTGTCCTGGCGGGCATCTTCGGCAAGCCGCGCCAGGTTCTCTTCGATCAACGCGCTGCGCTGGCCCAGCCCCAGCACTTCATCGCGCAGCACCCGGTTGGTGCTGGCCGCATCCTGCAGCCGCGCGCTGGCGGCACGCTGGTCGCGACGCAGCGCGTCCACGCTGTCCAGCAGACCCTGCAGGCGCACGGCATCGGCCTGCGATTGCAGGCGGGTCTTTTCCTGCCATTGCTGGAACGCATGCCAGCCCCAGCCGCTGGCCGCGACCAGCAGCAGGACGATGACCAGCGGGACGATCCAGCGCAGCGAGCGCTGCGGCGGGGTAGGTGGGGGGTTCTCAGTCATCGGGACAGCATCCCTGTTGCATGCGCCAGCGGCAAGCAGCGCGAAGGGGGGAGCACCGAGCCCTGCTCGGCAGACCATCGCGCACCTCGGCACGACCTGCCGCCCACCGTTGCGCTAGCCGAGCGTGGCTTGTCGCTACCGGTCCTGCGTCCGGTCAGCGTGCAGGGCAACCGCAGCGGCGGCCATCTGCGCGGCGGTCGGTCCGGCGGCCACCCGCACCGTCGCCAGGCCGAGGGCCCGTGCCTGCAGCGCAAGCCGCTCACTGGCCACCACCACCGCCATGCCTGCCTGCCAGCGCGCCCGCCACGCGGGCGGCAGCTGCGCCCAGACGCGCTCCAGCGCCTCGCCACTGCTGACCGCCAGTACCCACGGCCGTGGGGATCGCGACAGCCGCGCCAGCGCCCGCGCCGGCAGCCGCAAGGGCACACGGCGATACACATCGGCGCGCACCAGCTGGGCACCGCGCGCCTGCAGATCGGCGGCAATCAGCCCGCGTCCACCGGGCGCGGTGACCAGCCCGATGGTCTTGCCCCGCACATCGGCCAGCACGGGCAGCGCCAGCAGGCCCTCGCTGTCCATCCGCGACGGCGCGGTGGCGTGTTCGATGCCGTGCGCCCGCAACGCGCGCAGGGTGCCATCGCCCACTGCCAGCCACGGCCGTTCGGGAGCATTCAGGAACGCATCGCCGGACGAAGCCGCAGCGGCCACCGCGCCGGGGCTGGTGAAGATCACCGCCGATGCCTGCAAGGCCGCGTGTAACGCGCCAGCCCCTGCGGCGTCAGGCCGGCGCTGCAGCCGCCACGGCGACAGGCCGAGCGTACAGGCGCCTGAATGGGCGAGGGCGCAGCGCAGCGCCGCGTGTTGCCCTTGCGGGCGCAACGACACGAATGTCCAACCACACGGTTTCGCATGTTTATCCATTGCCTGCATTATGCGGGCCCGCGTTGTTGCAGGTGTTGTCGCCGATGTCCGTCGAACCCGTTTCCTCCTCACTGCTGGTCCTGCAGGACGTGCTGGACAGCATGCCGCCGGTGCGCGCGATGCAGCTGCGCCTGGAGGGCTATGCCGATGGCCAACTGCAGCTGACCGCGCCGCTGGCGGTGAACGTCAATGACAAGGGCAATGCCTTCGGCGGCAGCCTGGCCTCGGCCATGACCCTGTCCGGCTGGGCCCTGGTGACCCTGCGCCTGCGCCTGGCCGGGTTCGAAGCGGAGGTCTACGTGGCCGACAGCCAGCTGCGCTACCGCGCGCCGGTGTACGGCGACCTGCATGCGCAGGCCCAGATCGACCCGGACAGTGACTGGGACACCTTCCTGTCCACGTTCAAGCAGCGCGGCAAGGCGCGGATCGGCGTGGTCGCGGTGCAGCCCGGTACCGATGGCAAGCCGGCCGCCGAACTCAGCGGTCGTTTCGTTGCCTTCGCCAAAGGGTAGGATGGCGGCTGATGCCTTGGGGAGCAGACCGTTGAAGCACCTGCACATGCGCCGCCTGATCCAGTTGTTGATGCTGTCCAGCCTGCTGGCCGCCTCGTTCATGACGCTGGCCGCCGATTTCAGCCGCAAACAGCGCACGCTGCTGGAAGAAACCCAGAACGCCTATGGGTCAACCATCCGCTGGGGCAGCATGGAAGACGCCGTCAGCTATCTCGACCCCGAACGGCGCAGGACCAACCCACCCACCGAATTCGAGCTCAACCGCTACTCGCAGCTGCGGGTTTCGGCCTACCGCGAGCGCAGCACGGCGTCGTTGCCGGATGGCACGGTGGAGCGCCGGGTGGAAATCGGCGTGATCAACATCAATACCCAGGCCGAGCGCCTGGTCACGGTCGTGGAGCGCTGGCGATGGGATCCGGAGGGCAAGCGCTGGTGGCAGTTCAACGGCCTGCCGGACCTGTGGCAGGGGCACTGACCGCTGCCCTGGCCCTTCCCGGCCGCCCGCCTGTCGCCGGCCGCAATCGCGGCCGGAATCCCGCGCCCATCGCCTTGTGCGACAATCGGCGCCCGCTTATCGACCCGTGACCTGCGTGAATTACGAAGAGTTGGTGGCCTTTGCCGGCCGAAACCCCATGCTGTCGGCCGCCCTGGTGGGCCTGACCGCCGCGATCATCGTCACTGAAATCCGCCGCCTGTTCCGTGGCTACAAATCGCTCAAGCCTGCCGAACTGGTGCAGCTGATGAACGCCGGCGACGCCGTGGTGGTGGACCTGTCCGCCAGCAGCGACTTCGAAAAGGGCCACATCGCCGGCAGCAAGAACGTGCAGGCCAGCCAGTTCGGTCCGGAGCACAAGCTGGTCGCCGCGGCCAAGCAGCGCCCGGTGGTGCTGGTATGCCGTGCCGGCACCGCATCCGAAGCCGCTGCCAAGACCCTGAAGAAAGCCGGTTTCGAGCAGGTGTCCGTGCTCGACGGTGGCCTGCCGGCGTGGCAGCAGGCGGAACTGCCGTTGGTCAAGGGTCGTCATTGACCTGATAGCGCAGGCAGGGGTTGTGCACCGCATGGCCCGCCCCCATCGCTGTTGATGCAACATATCGATCAAACATAACGTTCAACGAATAATCTGGAGCAACAGGAAATGTCCGAAGAAAACACCAACGGCGCCGTCGCGCCGGTCGACGCCGCCAACGGCCCCGCGTTCACCGTCGAAAAGATCTACGTCAAGGACGTTTCCTTCGAATCGCCGAATGCTCCGAGCATCTTCAACGACCAGGTGCAGCCGGAACTGCAGCTCAACCTGAACCAGCAGGTGCAGCGCCTGGGCGAGAACGCCTTTGAAGTCGTGCTGGCCGTCACCCTGACCTGCAAGGCCGAAGACCGCACCGCGTACGTGGCCGAAGTGAAGCAGGCCGGCGTGTTCGGCCTGGTCGGCCTGGACCCGCAGTCGATCGACGTGCTGCTCGGCACCCAGTGCCCGAACATCCTGTTCCCGTACGTGCGTTCGCTGGTCAGCGACCTGATCCAGGCCGGCGGCTTCCCGCCGTTCTTCCTGCAGCCGATCAACTTTGAAGGCCTGTACGCCGAAACTCTGCGCCAGCGCCAGGAGCAGGGTGAAGCGTCTTCGCTCGCCAACTCCGAACCGGTCGGCAACGCCTGATCGGCGTCCCGACCCCGCGCATGAGCGATAACGCTGACAAAGTAGCCGTACTCGGCGCCGGTTCCTGGGGAACCGCGCTGGCCAGCCTGCTCGCCCGGCACGGTCTCCGGACCGTGCTGTGGGGACGCGATGCCGCGATGGTGGAAGCCATCGACCAGCGCCACGAGAACACCCGTTACCTGCCGGGCATCCCGCTGCCGGAATCGCTGCGTGCCACCACCGACATGGCGCAGGCCGTGGAAGGGGCGGCATGGATCCTGGTCGTGACCCCGTCGCACGCGTTCAACGAAACCGTGACCGCGCTGGCGCCGCTGCGCCCGGCCGGTGCCGGCGTGGCGTGGGCGACCAAGGGCTTTGAACCGGGCTCGGGCCGCTTCCTGCATGAAGTGGCGCGCGAGATCCTCGGCGACGACGTGCCGCTGGCCGTGGTCACCGGGCCGTCGTTCGCCAAGGAAGTCACCCAGGGCCTGCCCACCGCGATCACCGTGCACGGCGACGTGCCCGAATTCGCCCAGACCGTGGCCGAAGCCATGCACGGCCCCGCCTTCCGCGCCTATACCGGCGACGACATGCTGGGTGCCGAGCTGGGCGGTGCGATGAAGAACGTGCTGGCCGTGGCCACCGGCGTTGCCGATGGCATGCAGCTGGGCCTGAACGCACGTGCCGGCTTGATCACCCGTGGCCTGAACGAGATGCTGCGGCTGGCCGCGGCGATCGGTGCCAAGCCGGAGACCCTGATGGGCCTGGCCGGGCTGGGCGACCTGGTGCTGACCTGCACCGGCGACCTGTCGCGCAACCGTCGCCTGGGCCTTGCGCTGGGCCGCGGACAGACGCTGCAGGACGCCGTCCGCGAAATCGGACAGGTGGTGGAATCGGTGCAGACTGCCGACGAAGTGATGCGCCAGGCGCGCCGCTACGGCATCGACCTGCCGATCTCCGACGGCGTGCGCGCCGTGCTGCACGGCGAACAGACCCCATCCGAGGGCCTGCGTACCCTGCTGGCGCGCGAGCAGAAACCGGAATACCCGGACACGCTGTTCAAGTGACCCCAGCGACGCTGAACTGACGAACCCCGGCCAACGCCGGGGTTTTTCTTTGTGGGATGTCGATACCGCTAGCGCCGGGCCATGCCCGGCGGCTGTCCACTGAAAGTTAAAGAGTGCGCGTGACTTTTTAACTTTTCGTGGATAAAGTTAAAAAGATAGCCAGTCTTTTAAACTTTCGAGGTGATCGGCCATGCGACAGAGTGACGTAGCTCCGCACCTGCGCCAGCATCTCGTGCCGGTGGAGGGGAAACCCAACGTGCGCGCCATGGTGGCGCCGCCTACGCCGAGGGCGTTGCCTGCAGGATCCGGTTCGCCTGCACTTGCCCACGCCGCCAGCCAGGCGCTCGGCCGCCTCATCGGCGCGATGGAGGGATGGAACAACCCCGATATCCTGACCCGTACACTGGTCAGGCGCGAGGCCGTCCAGAGTTCACAGATCGAGGGTACAAAAACCGACCTCGACGAACTGCTGACCTATGAAGCGACGTGGAGCGCCGATGGCCTTCCACCAGACGTGCGCACCACCCAACACTACGTGGAAGCGTTGCAGTACGGGCTGGACACCGTGCGAAGCGGGGGACGCGCGGCGCTGGATTGCACGCTCGTCAAGCAGATCCATGCGATGCTGATGGAGCACGAGAACGTCCCAAAGGGCACTTACCGGGACATCCAGGCATGGATCGGCACCGGCCGGATCGAGGACGCAAGCTTTGTCCCCGCGCCGCCCGCCGATGTTGATGCGTGCATGCGCGATCTTGAACAGAACATGCTGCGTTACGCCCGCCGTGAAGATGAGCAGGGCGAGCTGACCGTGCTCGCCCAGATGGCGATCGCGCATGCGCAGTTCGAAACCATCCATCCCTTCAACGATGGAAACGGGCGGACCGGACGCATCCTGATGCCGCTCATTCTTGCCGCTGAAGGTCTGCCCCCGCTGTACCTGTCCGGGATGCTGATGCGTAACCGCAGCGGCTATTACTCCGCGCTCAAGCAGGTCCAGTTGCAGGGGAGATGGGGCCCCTGGATCGACATGACCTACCGTGCCGTGCTGGAGGCGGCGGGCGAGTGCGTATCCTTGGCCGACGATCTGCGGGCGATCGGGCGCGCGTGGTCGGAGGCCACGTCGGGTTATCGCAGCCACTCGGTGGTGCGGCGGCTTCCCGAGTTGCTGATCGAGCAACCGGTGGTAACCGCCAACACCGTTGCAGCACTGCTTGACGTCTCGCTGGTAGCGGCGAGCAAGGGCATCAATGAGCTGATGACGATAGGCATTCTGAAAGCGAAGGACCAACGGACGTGGGGCAGATCATTCCATGCGTCCGAAATCATTGATCGCCTGAGCAAGGCACCTGCCACTCCTCGCTGAGCACCGCGGAAAAAACCAAAAAAAAAGCCCGACCAAAGGCCGGGCTCGGCAGGCGTGTGGGAGAGAGGTCACACGCCGTTTCGCACTTACCACCACACCATTCTTTCAACTACGTATTACGCACTAACGACAGGCGTTCTTACCAGGTGAAGCGCGGACCGACGAACCACTCGCGGTCGCCGGCCTTGGCCAGCTTCACTTCGCCACTCAGGCCCCAGTTCTGGTTGAACTTGGCGGTGGCGCCGACGCGGCCATAGAACTCGCCGTCCGGATCGATACCGTGCTTCTTGCTGAAATCTTCGTACCCGGCCAGCGCATAGCCTTCGATCATCGGGGTGAACGCAGTGCGCACGCCGACTTCGGTCGAGTAGCCATTGAAGTCCAGGCCGCGCTTCGGATCGAACTTCTGGTACGCGACGCGAGCCACCAGATCGGTGGTCGGCGCGATGCCGTAGTTGTAGCCGACACCCAGGCGCCACTGATCGACGTCAGCGTTGCTGCGCTCGGTTTCCTGCGCGCTGTAATCACCAAAGATGTGGAAATTCGGATGCACCGCGACCGAACCCTTCACGCCCCAACCGTCGGCATCGCCGCCGCGGGCGTCGGTGTTCACGTAACCGCCTTCCACGTAGTTGTACGACAGGCCATCGGCAGCGGACGCCGCGAACGGCATGGCAACCACGAGACCCAAGGCCAGCAGGGAAATCTTGTTCATCGGGAAACTCACACCTTGCTTGTTTTTGGTTTGATCGAGAGCGAAGTACAACCGCTTTCGATATGTGAATTATCCGTTTGCTAGAGCAATGAACCCTGAATATTGAACTGACTGGTACATGAACTGAGTTCCTGTTCAGGGAACTCTGGATCTGCTGCAGAAGCGCTCACTCCCATCCACCGACACCGTCACTGCCTTGTGCGCTTGCAGTTCCCGCAGCCGCGCCTCCAGCCCGGCCTTGATCGACGCATAGGCGGTGCTGCCCAGCGCCAATCGCAGCGGCGGGCTGCCTGAATCGGCCGCGGCGATCATCGCGTCCACGGTTTTTCCGGCATCGCCGCGGATCACGAACGCGCCCGACGCAACCGCGCGGCGCACCTCGCCGGCGGGCGTGTCTTCATAGCAGTCCATGGTCGGCGCATGGTCCAGGCCGGTCGCGAAATTGGTACCGGTGGGGCCGGGCTCGGCGATGATGAAGTCGATGTTGAACGGCGCCACTTCCTGGCTCACCGACTGCACGAACCCTTCAATGCCCCACTTGCTGGCGTGGTAAACGCTGAAGTTCGGATAGGCGATCTGTCCACCTTCGGACGACACCTGCACGATGCGCCCGCCGCCCTGGGCGCGCAGGCGCGGCAGCAACGCGCGGACGAAGTGGATGCAGCCGGCCAGGTTGGTCGCCAGCTGGCGCTCGATCTGTTCATCGCTGACTTCTTCGCCGGCACCGAACAGACCGTAGCCTGCATTGCTGACCGCCACGTCGATCCGCCCCAGCCGCGCGAACGCTTCGTCCACCACGGCCGTGATCTGCCCGGCATCGGTCAGGTCCAGCGTCAGCACCTGCAGGGCCTCGCCATGCCGCGCCTTGAGGTCATCCAATGCGCCCGGGCGACGCAGCGTCGCCGCCACCCGGTCGCCGCGCGCCAGCAGGCGCTCCACCATCAGCCGGCCGAGGCCGGTGGAGGTTCCCGTGATCAACCAGTTGCTTGCCATGTGCGTGCCCTCGTGAGTGATGACCCCTGATGATGGGCTGCACGCGCTAGGATGATAATCCTCAGCAAACCGCACGAGTCAGTGAAATGGTTTCAGCAATCAAGACGCCCACCCTGGCTGACCTGCGTGCCTTCATGGCGGTGGCCGAACATCGCAGCTTCCGTCGCGCGGCGGACCTGCTGGGTTTGACGCCGTCTGCCCTCAGCCACACCGTGCGCGGGCTGGAAACCAGTCTCGCCACGCGCCCTGCTGCACCGGACCACGCGCAGCGTCTCGCTCACCGAGGGCGGCGAGCAGCTGCTGCAGCGCATCGGGCCCTTGCTCGGGCAGTTGAACGAAGCGCTGGAAGACGCCAGCGGCGCAAATGGGCGCGTCACCGGCACCCTGCGCATCAATGGCAACGCCGGTGCGATCAGCCTACTGTTGCGCACCGTGGTGCCGACCTTCCTGCAGCGACATCCGGACGTGCACCTGGACCTGGTGGCCGAGGGCAAGCTGGTGGACATCGTGGAGCAGGGCTTCGATGCCGGCATCCGGCTGGCCGAGGCGGTGCCGAGGGACATGGTCGCGGTGGCGCTGGAACCTTCCCTGCGCTTCCTTGCAGTGGCAGCACCCATTTATCTGCAACAGCATCCTGCGCCCCAGGTGCCGGACGATCTCATCCATCACCAGTGCATCCGCCAGCGCCTGCCCAGTGGCAAGCGCTATCGCTGGGAGTTCAGCCAGCGGGGGCAGGAAGTGGTGATCGACGCACCGGGCACGCTCACCCTCGACAACAGTGCGCTGATGGTGGAAGCGGCGGTGGCGGGCCTGGGTATCGCCTACGTCCCGGAAAGCAACGCACGCCGTGCGCTGGACGAAGGAACACTGCTGATCGTGCTGGAAGACTGGAGTCCGCCCGGCGCCGGATCGCAGCTGTATTTCCCCGCCAACCGGCACATGCCGCCAAGCCTTCGTGCACTCATCGAGGTGATACGTGAAGGTTGATTAACACTTGCTGCGCCGCATCAGTACCATGGCGAAAAAAACAGTGGACCTGCATGCTCCAGACAGGAAGTGCGCGTAGTCGACGGGAGTGGGTGACCCGCAAGTTCCCCGATCACGCGCAATGGCCGCGCGTGAAGCGCCTGCTGCACCTCGGCGGGGTGGTCTGCACGCTGCACGGCGTGGCCTGGGCCACCTACTACGGCACCCATGGCATGACGATGCTGGCGTGGGTGCTGTGTGCGCTGACCCTGGTGGGCGTGGCCTGCTTCGTCATCGCCAACCGGCGTGCCAGGCTGTCGATCGTGCTCATCGCGCACGTCCTGCTGCTGATGACCATCTTCGTCAGCCTGGCCGAAACACCCACCGCAGCGGCGGCACGTTCCACCCACCTGTTCCTGCTGCCGATCGGTGCGGCGACCTTCTTCCTGTTCCGCAGTGAAGGCGTCTACCTGCGCTGGATCCTGCCGACGCTGTGCATGGTCGCACTGGTGTGGCTGGCGATCGATCCGGTCAGCCTCGGTGCGCGCCTGGAGCGGCTGCCGGACGGCGTGCGGAAGATCCGCCACGGCTTGAACACGCTGACCGCGATGGGGCTGACCGGTGGCGTGCTGGCGATCTTCCGCGAAGACCTCGGCGAGCAGATGAACCAGTACTCGGCGCTGGTGCGCGGCATCACCCAGCGCGAACTGCGCGCGTTCCTGCAGCCGCAGGTCGCGCTCAACGGCCAGGTCGTGGGGGCCGAGCTGCTGCTGCGCTGGGACCGGCCCGGGCATGGGCTGCAGTCACCGGCCAACTTCATCCCCCTGGCCGAACAGACCGGGCTGATCCATGAAATCGGCCTGATGGTGCTGCGCCGTGCGTGCGTGCAGTTGGCCGACTGGTCCGTGCTGCCCGGCGTCAACACGTGGGTGCTGTCGGTGAACGTGAGCCCGCTGCAGCTGGCCTCGGCGACATTCGTGCAGGACGTGCGCGAGATCGTGCGCAGCACCGGCGCCCCGGCCACCCGGCTGCGGCTGGAGATCACCGAATCGGCGCTGGCCCACGACCACGCGCAGATCGCCTCGACCATGAATGCCCTGCGCGAGGACGGCGTGTCCTGGTCGCTGGATGACTTCGGCACCGGCTTCTCGTCGCTTTCGCTGCTGCAGGTGCTGCCACTGGATGAGCTGAAGATCGACCAGACCTTCGTGCGCGGCATGGGCGAAGACGCAAGCCATCGCGAACTGGTGCGCAAGATCATCGAGATCGCTGCCATCCTCGGGGTGTCCACCGTGGCCGAAGGCGTGGAAACCGAACAGCAGCGCGCGTGGCTGGCCAGCATGGGCTGCCGGGTGTTCCAGGGGTATCTGTTCGGCCGGCCGGTGACCGCTGATGACTTCCATGCCACGCACGTGGCACCGCGGGTCTGATGGTGTACGCGTGCGCTACCGGTAACCCGGGTGGCGGGCGCTGGCCGACCACGCGCGCACGCCGAGCATCGCCAAGCCGATGAACACCACGTACAACGCGGCGGTCACGTGCAGCGACTTGAACAGGTAGACGCCGATGTAGATCACATCGACGAAGATCCACAGCCACCACGCCGCCACATGGCGACGCGCCTGCCACCACTGCGCGACCAGGCTCAGCGCCGCCAGCAATGCATCCAGCCACGGAATCGCCGCGTCGGTGAGGGTATGCATGCCGGCACCGAGCGCCAGCCCGAAGGCCACGCCGATGCCGAGATCGCGCACCACGTGCCGCGCCGGCAGCGGCACGATGCTGACCCGGCCATCGGCCTGCGCGCTGTGCCGCCAGCTCATCCAGCCGTAGACCAGGAAGCCACCGAACACCACCTGCAGCAGCGTGTCCGAATACAGGCGGGCCTCGGCGAACACCAGCGCATACAGCGCCACCGAGGCCAGCCCGATCGGCCAGCCGATCAGCCGCCGCCGCGTCATCAGCCACACGCCGGCGATGCTCAGCGCTGCGGCCGACCACTCCAGCAGTTCGGCGTTCATAGCGCGATGGTGACCGACAGGCGCGCCTGCCGAGGCGCACCGGCGAACAGGTAGTAGTCACCGGCGCTGCTGCCGGTATCACGCCAGTAGAACTTGTCGAACACGTTGTCCACCGACAGCCGCCACGTCACCGGCTGCTGGCGCAGCGTGTGCTGGTAGCGCAGGCCCAGGTCGACCACGCTGTAGCTGGGGACGCGCACGCTGCCATCCACCGTGGCGGTGTTGGACGAGGCATAGCGCCAGCCGCCGGTGACGCCCACGCCGGTGGCGAACGGCAGCGCGTAGTCCAGGTGCACGGTGGCCCGCGTTTTCGGTACGTTGACCAGCTGGTGGCCCTCATAGGCGGCGGTGGCGGTATCGCGTGCACGCGCCTGCAGCACGCTGGCGCTGGCAGTGACCTGCAGCTGCTCGGAGATGCGCCCGTTGGCGGTCAGTTCCAGCCCGGTGTGGGTCTGCTGGCCTTCCTGCACGAAGGTGAAGCCGGCATCGCTGTCGTCGGCCTTGGCGTACTGGAAGGGCTGGCTGGTGCGGAAGATCGCCGCACCCAGGGTCAACGCATCGCTGGCGCCGTACTTGATGCCCACTTCCAGCTGCCGCGACAGCACCGGCGGCAGGAACTCGCCGTCGTTGGACGTCCAGAACGGGGCCTCCTGGCCCAGCGAAATGCCGCGCACGTAGCTGACGTAGGCGTTCACCTGGTCGGTCGCGTTCCAGATAAGCGCGGTCTGCGGCAGGAAACGTGAGATCCGGCTGTGCCGTTCCGGGTTGCCGCGCTTGTCGTAGGCGCGTTCGTCCAGCCGCACCATGCGCCCGCCGGCCAGCCACTGCCAGTCATCACCGAAGCGCATGCGGTCCAGGACGAACAGGCCATCCTGGCGGCTGTCCAGGCGACGCACGGAGGCGCCGGGCTGCAGCGGCGAGGGCGCGAACACCGGCACCTGTGGATCGTGGATGTTGGCCGTGCCGACGTACTCGTTGACGTTCTGGCGCTTGTCCACCGTACGCCGGAAGGTATCTGCGCCGAAGCTCAGCTGGTGGGTGATGCGGCCGGTGTCGACGCTGCCACGCAGTTCGGCGCGCAGTTCCTGGTTGACCCGGGTGTCGTCCGGGCTGCGGTAATCGTAGATGTCATAGTCGCCATCGGGCGCGAAATAGTTGCCCGGCACGCTGCCATCGGCGCACTGCGCGGCGTAGTAGCAGCCGTAGGCGAAGGCCACGTTGTCATCGATCACCGAACGGCTGTGGCTGGCCGACACCCGCGACTGCCAGCGTGGACCCAGTTCAAAGGTGTGCAGGGCGGTCAGGTTGGTGCTGGCAATGCCGACCGGCTGCTGCCACGGCTGGTAGCCCAGCATCTTCGAGCGGTCCACCGCGCGCGGCAGTTCGGTCGCGCCCAGCAGCTGGAAGCCCGATGCCGAACGCTGTGCGCTGGTCTGGTAGTTGGCATCCACTTCCAGCTTGCCGCGTTCGCCGATCAGCCAGTCCGCAGCCAGCGAATAGAAGTTGCGACGCCCGTCGGCGTGGTCGATGTAGGACGCGCTGTCTTCCCATGCGGCATTGACGCGCACGCCGAAGCGCGGCGTCAGCCAGTGGCCCACGTCCACGGCGGCATGACGGGTGCCTTCCGAATCAGTCCCCAGGGTGACGGTGCGCACTTCGGCAGCGCGCTTGCCGACGTAGTTGATGATGCCGCCCGGCGCCATCACCCCGGCAGCCAGCCCGGCTTCGCCCTTCAGGATTTCCACCTGCTGGATGTTCTCCAGCGCGATGCGCTGCTCGCCGGTGGTGGCCAGGCCATTGAAGCGGTAACCGGTGGCGGTATCCAGCGCGAAGCCACGGATGGCGATGTTCTGGTAATAGCCGACCGGCGCGTAGCTGTCGCCCAGCGAGGCATCGTTGGCGGCGACTTCGCTCAGCGTGCGCACCTGGCGGCTGTCCAGCAGGCTACGGTCCAGCACGTTCACCGAGGCCGGGGTGTCCTTCCAGCTGGCCGCACCGAAGCTGCTCGACGGCGTGGTGGCGGCCGGGGCCTGCTGGGCCTGCACGCGCACGGCAGCCAGTTCAGTCGGGGAACGCGGGGAGGATTCGGCGCTGGCCTCGGCAGCGTGCAGCGGCAGCGCGGCACAGAGGGCAACGGTCAACAGCGTAGGGCGCAGGCAGCGGTTCATTCGATTCGTCATCAACAGGAAGAAAGACGAAGCGACGGCGCGCGCGCAGTGGCCCTGCGGGCCCATGCGCTTGCTGCTCAAAGCTCCCTACGCCGGTGCAAACCGGATCAGGTTCCAAGGGACTCTCTCAGCCTGGTCAAACCAGGCACCCCCGCTTCAGGCCCTCATTTCACACCAAAACGGGCGAAGAAGCGAATCAGCCGCTCAGGCGGCGCCGCGCAGCGTGGCCAGCAGGCCTTGCCCGGCGGGGGTGCGGAACCAGTCGGCGTGGCCGAGCAGGAAGGTCCGGTAGGCCAAGTCGGCGTTGGCGCGGGAGCCGGTGATGGCGTGGAAATACTCCACTTCGGACAGCGCGAAATCCAGGTGCACCACGGGCAGCAGGTCGGCCAGCAGCCGGACCTGGTCGGCCGACAGCGGCCGCGCATCGCGGTAGCCGACCAGCAGCGCCAGTGCGATGTCACCGCGTACCGCCTGTGCGCCACGGTCCAGTTGCAGCCACGCGACGGCATTGCGTTCGATTGCCGTAGCCAGGTCGTACAGCGCGCTGGTGGGCGAGGCCAGCCCGAAATCAAGCACGGTGCTGACCGTGCTGGCGCCGCTGCCGGTCTGCCACAGCAGGTTGGACACATGCCAGTCGTTGTGGCCCCACAGGCGGGGCTCGGCGGCCAGCCGTGCGGCCAGCCCGCCGTGCCAGGGCAGGATCGCGCGCTGCAGGTCGGCCTGCCACGACGTGTCGGCCAGGTAAGCGGCCAGCCCGGTACGTTGGGGCAACTGCGCGCTGAGCAGCGCGATCGGGTCCTCGGCGCGGATCAGGTCATCGCGCGCGACCAGCAGGTGGGTCGCCCGCTGCGGTGCGTGGAAGCTGTCCGAGGCGGTGTGCAGCAGGGCCAGCATGCGCCCGGCCTGCCAGGCCTGTTCCACGCTGGCCGGCGGCGTCCACGAGGGCACATCGCGGTACAGGTCCTGCCCCGCGCCTTCGCCATGTACTTCGAAAGTCCAGTCACCGTGCGCCACCGCCGTCGCGCCATCCTGGTCGGCGATGACGCGTGCTACCGGCACCCCATGGGCGGCCAGGTGCGCGATGAAGCGATGCTCTTCGGACAGCACCGCAGCGCTGCGCACGCGGTGGTGATGGCGCTTGATGAAGAAGCGCCCCTGCTGGGCTTCCACCAACGCCGCTGCGGAAAACGGCCGCGGGCTGTGCCACAGCAACCGGCAGTCGCCGTGCAGCAGCTCGAACCGCTGCTGCAGCCACGCGATCTCGCCGGCGCTGATCGCAGGCCAGTCGGCTGGGACCTCGTCGTTGTCGAGGCCTTGGACGTGGTGGGCAGGAGTGGTCATGGGCAGGCTTCAGCAGGGACGCCATGGTACTCCGCCGGCGCGGCTGCGCTTTGCGATGTCATGCCCACGTCATTGCGCCTGCCAATACTCCGGCCGACCCCACCCCCATGACCTGACCCGATGCCCGCTCCCGGACGTAGCCGTTATCCCCGCGTTTCCCTGCTCGCCGCCATGTTGCTGCCCGCCCTGCATGCCCATGCGGCCGAAGAAGGCGCGCCCGCTCCCGCCGACGCTGCGCGCACGCTCGACCAGGTGCAGGTGATCGGCCAGGCCACCAGCTATTCCAAGACCTCGGTCAGCAAGGAAACCATCAACCGGCAGACCATCCTGAGCAGTGTCAACAACGCGCTCAACGAGTTGCCGGGCGTGGTGGTCAGCGAGGCCGATGCCACCGGTTCGTCGGTATGGGGCACGCAGATCAGCATGCGCGGTTTCGTCACCAACCGCGATACGCAGCAGATCGGCACCACCATCGACGGCCTGCCCAATGGTGGGTCCGGCTACGGCGGCGGCTCGCTGGCCAACCGCTACATCGACACCCTGGACCTGGAAACGGTGGAAGTCAGCCAGGGTACGGCGGACATCTCATCGCGCTCCAACGAAGCGCTGGGCGGCACGCTCAACTTCCTCACCAGCGATCCGCTGCAGGAACAGCGCGTGCGCTTCGTCGTCGGCGGCGGTGACAACGACGCGCGCAAGTATTACGCCCGCTTCGATACCGGCCTGCTGGGCGGACACACCCGCGCCTGGATCAGCGCTTCCTCGGCCGAGGTACGCGACTGGATCGACGGCAGCGGCCGTACCAGCAACGACCACGTGGCCGCCAGGTTCGTCACCGAACTGGATCGCTGGACGCTGGGCGGCTACGCCTCCTACAACGATGCCAACGAACCGGAATACACCAGCGTTTCGCCGGCCAGTTTCGCCACCAACCCGGACCGCGATGGTCTGGTCGGCAACCTGACCGGCATCCCGAACCTGGACCAGAACTTCCGCTCCGGCTCGCGTGCGCTGCGCGAGAACACCTTCGGCTACCTGCGTGCGGCCTTCGACGGCGGCACGGGTTTCAAGGCCAGCGTGGCCGGCTACGCGCACAGGATGGAAGGCCGTGGCGACTGGCTGCCGCCCTACCTGGTGCAGGCGCGCGAAGACGGTGGGGGCAATCCGGAATCCGAGTACCGCGGCGGCGACACCGTGTACGGCGGCTCCGCGCTGGGCCAGTTCTATTTCGTCAACCCCGATGGCAGCGCCGCGCAGGTGATCCCCGGCTGCACGCCGCGTGCCGGCTTCACTGCCGAGTACGACCCCAACTGCTACGCCGCAGGGGTGCAGGGCGTCCAGTCCTATCGCCACTCGCACTACGACAACGACCGCGCCGGCTTCACCGCGGACGTGGAATGGAAGCAGGATTTCGGCCGCATCGACAACACCGTGCGCGGTGGCATCTGGGTGGAAAACGTGGACCGCAGCGTGCGCCGCGATTGGCACCGCCTGCTCAACGTCGGCACGGAAATCTCCTTCGACAACGTGCCGTACTGGGTGCAGTTCGAAGACCGCTACAAGGTGGACGAGCAGATGTACTACGTCGAGGACGTGGCCCGCTTCGGCCCGTTCAGTGCACGCGTAGGCGTCAAGCAGTTCTTCGTCGACCAGAAGCGCCAGCGCACGATCGGGGCGGCGGAGAACGTGCGTTCGGATTCCAAGTCCGATCCGCTGCTGTCCGCCGGCGCCACCTGGACGCTGCCGGTGCAGGGCCTGGAAGCCTTCGCCGGTTACTCGCAGAACTTCGCCGCCATTCCATCCGGCGTGCTCGGCGAAACCGATGCACAGCGCTTCGCGCGGGTGGAGCCGGAAACCGCGGACAACATCGAACTGGGCCTGCGTGTCAGCCGCTGGCCGCTGACCGGCTCGATCACCCTGTACAACATCAAATTCGACAACCGCATCGTCTACCTGCCCGCGCGCCTGGCCGACGGCATCGACTACCTGGACGAGACCGATGGCGTCTACGAAAACTTCGGTGGCGTGGAAAGCTCCGGCGTGGAAGCCGCGCTGGGCTACGGCTGGGACAACGGCTGGCGCATCAACGGGGCCTACACGTACAACCGCTCCGAATACCTGGGCAGTGGCAACGCCGCGCGCGATGCCGAACTGGGCATCGTCGACGGCGCCGATGTGATCGGGCAGCCGCGCCACATCCTGGTGATGTCGGCCGACTGGCAGGGCGAACGCTGGAACTTCGGCGTGTCCGGCCGCTACCTGGGTGAGCGCTACCTGGACGCGTCCAACGCCAACAGGCTGCCGTCGGCCACGGTATTCAACGCCAATATCGGCTTCGACCTGCAGGACCTGTCGCCGAAGCTGAAGGGCGTGGGCGCCAGCTTCGTGGTCAGCAACCTCACCGATCGCCGCTACCTGTCCGGGGTGGATGGCAGCGATACTGCGTTCATCGGTGCACCGCGCACCGTGGGCTTCTCGGTACGGGTAGATCTGTGAGCGAACAGCAGCACACACCGCACGATAGCGGCCGCCGCCGCCTGCTGCAGGGCGGCGTGGCGGCCGGCATCGCCGTGCTGATGCCGAGCATCGCGCGCGCGGCGGCGATCGCCCCGGACGCGCGCACGCGCAGCCTGCAGGACCTGCAGCACATCGTGGTGCTGATGCAGGAAAACCGTTCGTTCGACCATTACTTCGGCACCCTGCCCGGCGTGCGCGGTTTCGGTGACCGTTTCGTGCCGCCGGCCCCGCCGCTGCAGCCTGGCCACCCGACCCGCACGCTGTGGCTGCAGCCCAACGCCGCCGGCACCCACGGCATCGCCCCGTTCCCGCTGGATACCGCTGCGCACTTCGGCCACATGCGCGTGGAAGGTACCCCGCATACCTGGCCTGATGCGCAGAAGGCGTGGGACCACGGGCGCATGGCGCACTGGCCGGCGGCCAAGCAGGACCATGCGATGGGCTATTACCAGCGCGCCGACCTGCCGTTCCAGTTCGCGCTGGCCGAAGCGTTCACCGTCTGCGATGCCTACCACTGCGCGATGCAGGCCGGCACCAACCCGAACCGGCTGTTCCTGTGGACCGGCCACAACGATCCGCAGGCGCAGGCCGGCGGCCCCGCGGTCGCCAACTCGCACGACAACTTCCCGGAGCTGGGCGGCCACGCCGCGTCCTACACCTGGACCACGTACGTCGAACGGCTGCAGCAGGCCGGCGTGGACTGGCGCATCTACCAGGACATGGCCGACAACTTCACCGACAACCCGCTGGCGGGGTTCGAGGCGTTCCGACAGGCCTGGCGGAACGCGCCCGGGCATGACGCCGAACTGCGCGAGCGCGCGGTCAGCACGCGCGGACTGGAGCAGCTGCGCCAGGACGTGCTGGACGGGCGCCTGCCACAGGTCAGCTTCCTGATTGCCGATGCCGCCGGCAGCGAGCACCCGGGCCCGTCCAGTCCGGCACAGGGCGCGGCCTACACCGCGCAGGTACTGGATGCGCTGACCGCCGATCCAGCGGTGTGGAGCCGCACCGCGCTGCTGCTGATGTTCGATGAGAACGATGGATTCTTCGACCACATGCCGCCGCCGGCGCCGCCTTCGGCCGACCCCGCGCTGGCCGCTGGATGGGCCGGTGCGTCGGTGGTGGATACCGCAGGCGAGTACCACCGGCATCCATCGCCGGGCAATGAAAAGCAGGACGAAGCCGCGCTGCGTGGCCGCCCCTATGGGCTGGGCCCGCGCGTGCCGATGTACGTCATTTCACCTTGGAGCCGCGGTGGCTGGGTGGATTCGCAGGTCTACGACCACACCTCGGTGATCCGCCTGATCGAGCGGCGCTTCGGCGTGGCTGCGCCGGATATCTCAGCGTGGCGGCGCGCGGTGTGTGGCGACCTGACCGCCGCCTTCGACTTCTCCCAGACCGACAACCGCCCGTTCGCGCACGCACTGCCGGCCACGGCCGCAACCGCCGCGCGTGCCGCTGCCCTGCCGGCGCGGACCGTGCCGGTGCCCCCGCAGGCCCCGCAGCCGGCGCGACAAGAGCCCGGGATACGGCCCGCGCGTGCGCTGCCCTACCGCCCCGGCGTGGCCATCCAGACCGATGCGGAGGCTGCCGAGGTCCGGCTGACGCTGGCCTGCGAGGGCGCCGCCGCCGTGCTGCACGTCTACGACCTGCTGCGGTTGCAGGCGCTGCCGCGTCGCTACACCGTGGGACCGGGCAAGGACCTGCAGGGCATCTGGCCGCTGGATGCGGAACAGGGCCATGACCTGTGGGTGCTCGGCCCGAACGGCTTCCATCGGCGCTTCCGCGGCAGCGCCCAGGCGCCGATGCCGGTCGAAACAGAGATCGAGCGTGTCGCAGACAGCATGGTCCTGCAGCTGCGCAACCCCGGTCCGGCGCCGGTCACGGTAGCGGTGCGCGGAAACGCGTACCCGGGCCTGATGCCGGAGCGGACGCTGGCGCTGGCCGCTGGCGAAGCCGCACGCATCCGCTGGCCGGCGGCCGCGACCGGCGCCTGGTACGACCTGGACGTGCAGCAGCCAGGCACTCGCCAGCGGCTGGCCGGGCGCGTGGAAGACGGCCGGCCCGGCAGCAGTGATCCGGCAATGGCGCATGCGCCGCTGCGGTTCGACCTGGGATGAACCGCAGCGGGACTACAGCTGGCCGTTGCGCAGGTAATCGAACAACTGCGCATCGCTGTTCAGCCCCAGCTTGAGCATCGCATCGCCCTTCTGGCGGCTGATGGTGCTGGCACTGCGATGCAGCAGCGTGGCGATGTCCTTGACCGTCATGCCCTTGCCAAGCAGGCGCAGCACCTCCACTTCGCGCGGTGACAGCGGGCGGCCTTCGCCTTCCACAATCGCGCTGCTGCCGGCTGCTTCCACGCGTTCCTTCAACGACAGGCTGACGTAGGGCAGGCCGCGGTGAACCGTGCGGATGGCGACGGGCAGTTCGTCCATCGACGATCCCTTGTCCACCAGTCCCAGCACGCCGGCGTCGCGCACCATGCGCAGGATCGCCAGGTTGCTGGACACGCTGAGCATCAGTACCGGCAACAGCGGATAGCGTCGACGGATCATGCTGATCATCGCAAAGCCATCCGGCACGGTGCTGTCCGGCATCGAATAGTCGGTGACCAGCACATCGCACGGGTGGGTGGACAGGTAGGCCAGCAGGTCCTGCGCGGTGGCGGCCTCGGCCACGACTTCGCCGACGCCGCTGCCGTGGATGACCGACCGGGCGCCGATGCGAACCACCGGGTGGTCGTCAGCGATGATGATGCGAAGCGTCATGCTCTAGTATGGCCCCGGGTGACATGGGTTGGGTGGGAAGCAGGCATCGACGATATCCCTATTCTAAGGAGAGCGAACCTGGTGCGCACGATCCTGGCTCACTGCCGAGGATGCGGCATGGGCGTGCTGTTGTCGCTGTTGCCTGCGACGGCATGGGCCACGCCCCCTGCGCCGCGCGCCGACGCAGCGTCGGATTCCCGGCCCCACGCGGTGCTGTCGGTGGGGGTCTACGACAGCGGCTGGCCGCCCTTCGAGTTCGTCGAAGGGGACCGGGTGCGCGGGCTGGGCCCGGACACGCTGGCTGATCTTGCGACACGGATGGGCGTGACGCTGGACTATCGTCGTTATCCCAACTGGCCGCAGGTGCTGGAAGCCGCCTGCCGCGGTGACATCGACGTGGTGATGAACGTGTCGCCCAGTGCCGCGCCGAGCCGCTGCCTGGCCTACAGCACGTCGTATGCGACTGCGCCGCTGGCCGTGGTGGGGCGCAGCGATGACCTGCGCGCGTCCAATGATCCGGACCTGGCGGGCCTGCGCGTGGTGAGCGAGCAGGACTTCCTGACCCAGGCGCAGATCCGCACCCGTTTTCCCGCCGCGCGGCAGCTGGCTGCGCCGCACACGCTGGATGCGCTGCGGATGGTGGCGCAGCAGCAGGCCGATGTGTTCATCGGCAACGCCTACGTGGCCAATCAGCTGATCCACGACAACGCCCTGCAAGGCATCGCGCTGCTGCGGCCGATCGACATGGACCTGGACGCGCTGCACTTCGGCGTGTCCCCATCCAGGCCGGCGCTGCTGGAGGCGCTGGACCAGGCGATGGCGCGGCAGCCGGCATCGGTGCGTGCGGGTATTGCCGCGCGCTGGCTGCGCGTGCCGGTATGGTCTGCGCCGGCGCGGCAGGCATTGGACCAGGTGGAGCGCCGCGCGCTGTCCACGCCGCTGCGTACCGGTTTCGCCCCGAATGCCGCACCGCTGTCCTTTGCCGATGCCGATGGACGGCCTGCGGGGCTGGCGAGCGAGTACCTGCAGCGGCTGCGCCAGGCCGGCGCCACGCTCACCCCCGAACCCAGCCACGACTGGTTCGACCTGCGCGAGAAAATGCGTCGCGGCAGTATCGATGCGGTTATGGGGGTGCCGAATGATTCCCGTTACCTGGGCGAAGGCTGGGTGTTCAGCCAACCCTTCATCAGCATGCCCAATGTCATCGTGACCGGGCCCGGCAGCGGCACCGTGCTGGACATGGATGACCTGTCCGGCAAGCGCGTGCTGCTGTCTGATCCGGAGCGGCTGCGGCTGCCGGTGCTGCAGCGTGCGCCGGAGGCGCGCATCCTTGCGGCACGCAGCGCCGAGCAGGCCCTGCAGCGATTGCTCGACGGCGAAGCACAGGCCTACATCGGCAACCTGGCGATCGTCGACCGGCTGCTGCGCGAGCGCTTTCCCGGTCAGTTGCAGGTGGCCGCACCGGCCGGCTTCGACGATGACCTGTCGTTGGCGGTGAAGCGCGAACACGCCGGCCTGGCGACGCGGTTCGATCGCCTGCTGCAGGAAATGGGCCCGCGCGAACGCGAGGCACTGCGCAATGACTGGCTGGCCGTGGCCTACCAGGGCGGCAGCGACTGGCGTGCGCTGGCGCGCTGGGGAATTCCGCTCGCCCTGGTGCTGCTGACCGCGTTGCTGGTGCACCTGGTGGGTTACTGGCGGCTGCAGCGCGAAGTGACCAGCCGTCGACAACTGGAACAGCGCCTGGCCGATGTTACCCGCAACCTGCCGGCGGTCGTCTACCAGATGCGTCGGACAGCCGATGGCGGTCTCGATTTTCCCTACGTGGCCGGCGACATGCAGCCCCTGTTCGGCATCGACCCGCAGCAGGCGATGGCCTCGGCGCAGGCCCTGCTGGAGACCATCGACGTGCGCGACGTGGCGGACGTGCAGGCGTCCATCGAGCGCGCCGCGCGCGACTTCCTGCCGTTCGAACTCGAGTTCCGCACCACCGGCATGCCGGGGTCGCCGCGCTGGGTGCGCAGCCAGGCCCAGCCGTATGCAGCCGATGCCGGTACGGTCACCTGGAGCGGCTACTGGGTGGACATCAGCGAGGCGCGCGCGCAGGCCGATGCACTGGAAGCGGCGATGGCCGCGGCCGAGCAGGCGGCCGAGGCGAAGGCCCGCTTCCTGGCGACCATGAGCCATGAAATCCGCACCCCCATGAGCGGCGTGCTGGGCATGCTGGAGATGCTCGCGCATACGGCCCTGCAGCCCGCCCAGCGCACCCAGGTGGAGGAAGCGGAGTCCGCCGCCCAGGCGCTGCGGCAGATGCTGGACGACATCCTGGACTACGCCAAGATGGATGCCGGTGCGCTGCGCCTGGATCCGTTGCCGATGCCGCTGCGGCCGCTGCTGGAATCGCTGCAGCAGCGTCATGCACCGCAGGCGGCGGCCAAGGGCCTGGGCCTGCGGCTGGAGGTGTGACGTGCGGCTGGCGGCCACCCACGAAGTGGATGGGCTGCGCTTGCGCCAGGTGCTGGAAAACCTGCTGGACAACGCCATCGCTTTCACCCGGGAAGGGGAGGTGGTGCTGCGTGCGGAGGTGCTGGAAGGCAGTTCGCCGAGCCTGCAGGAACTGCGCCTGCAGGTCATCGACACCGGCATCGGCATGCAGCCGCAGCAGCTGCAGGCCCTGTTCCAGCCCTTCGCCGACGTTGATGCCGCCGCCCCGCACCATCCCGGTGGCATCGGCCTGGGACTGACGCTGTGCCAGCGCCTGGTGCAGCTGATGGGCGGGCGGCTGCTGGTGCACAGCGTGGCCGGCAAGGGAACCGAGGTCGACGTGCTGCTGCCGTTGCCGGTGGCCAGCGATGACGACGTGGTGGCCGCGGTGCCGGGTCCGGGCAGCGTGCCGCCGCTGCCGGTGCACCTGCGCACGGCACGGGTGCTGGTGGTGGAAGACCACCCGACCGCGCAGGCGATGATGGCCTGGCGGCTGCAGCAGCTGGGCGTATCGCACGCCGTTGCGGCCGATGGCCGGGAAGGACTGGAGCTGCTGGCGGCCTCCGCGTTCGACATGGTGATCAGCGATTGCCGCATGCCGGTGATGGATGGCTACGCGTTCACCCGCCTGCTGCGCGAGCGCGAACAGCGCCAGGGCGCTGCGCGCCTGCCGGTGGTGGCATTGACCGCCAGCCTGCTGGAGCAGGACCTGCGGCGTTGCCGTGAAGCGGGCATGGATGAGGTGCTGACCAAGCCCTTGTCGCTGGCACAGCTGCGGCAGTGCCTGCTGCGCTGGCTGCCTGCTTCGCCGGTGGGCGCTACCGGCGCCTAGCGTGCGTTCTGCTGCAGGTATTCGATGACCAGCCGGCGCCGTTGCGGATCCGGGAACGCGTTGTACATGCGCGTTCCCGGAACACTGGCAGCGGGTGAGCGCAGGAAGGCGTCCAGGGTCTGTTCGCTCCACACGATGTCCGCTGCACGCATGCCATCGGAGTAGGCATAGCCGGCCAGGCTGCCTGCGCGCCGTCCGAACACGCCGTGCAGGTTCGGGCCGTAGCGGTTGATGCCGCCGGCGTGCACGGTGTGGCAGCCGGCGCAGATGGCGAAGGCGCGCTCGCGTTCGAACGCGGCGGCCTGCGCCGGATCCTGCGGCGCAGCGGCATGACAGGCGCCCAGCAGCGCGACGCTGGCCAACAGCAGCAGGATCCGCATCGTCGGATCACATGCCGGCGTAGTTCGGGCCGCCGCCACCCTGCGGGGTGACCCAGACGATGTTCTGGGTCGGATCCTTGATGTCGCAGGTCTTGCAGTGCACGCAGTTCTGCGCGTTGATCTGCAGGCGCTTGTCGCCCTCGCCGCCGACGAATTCGTACACCCCGGCCGGGCAGTAGCGCGCTTCCGGCCCGGCGTATTCTGCCAGGTTGACCTGCACCGGGATGCTGGCGTCCTTCAGCGTCAGGTGGCTGGGCTGGTCTTCGGCATGGTGGGTGCTGCTCAGGAACACCGAGCTCAGCTTGTCGAAGGTCAGCACGCCATCCGGCTTGGGATAATCGATCTTCGTGTGCTGTGCCGCCGGCTCCAGGCAGGCGTGGTCCGGGGTGCTGTGGCGCAGCGTCCACGGCGCGTTGCGGATGCCCAGCTTGGGCAGCAGCCATTGCTCGATGCCGGTCATCAGCGTGGCCACCGCCTGGCCCTTCTTGAACCATTGCTTGAAGTTCTTCGACTGCTGCAGCTCGGCATGCAGCCAGCTGGATTCGAAGGCCTGCGGATAGGCACTGAGCTCATCGTGCTGGCGGCCGGCCGCAATTGCATCGAAGGCCGCGTCGGCGGCCAGCATGCCGGTCTTCAGCGCCGCGTGGCTGCCCTTGATGCGGCTGGCATTGAGGTAGCCGGCTTCGCAGCCGACCAGCGCACCGCCGGGGAACACGGTTTTCGGCAGCGACAGCAGGCCACCGGCGGTGATCGCACGTGCGCCGTAGCCGATGCGCTTGCCGCCTTCCAGGTGCGTGCGGATGGCGGGATGGGTCTTGAAGCGCTGGAACTCTTCGAACGGGCTCAGCCACGGGTTCCTGTAATCCAGCCCGACCACGTAGCCGATGGAGACCTTGCCGCCTTCGGCGTGGTACAGGAATGCGCCACCGTAGGTGCTGCCGTCCAACGGCCAGCCTGCCGCATGCACCACCAGGCCCGGTTCGTGCTTTGCCGGATCGATCTGCCACAGCTCCTTGATGCCGATGCCGTAAGCCTGCGGATCGCGGCCTTCGTCCAGCTTGAAGCGGGCGATCAGCTGGCGGCCGAGGTGACCGCGCGCGCCTTCGGCGAAGACGGTGTACTTGGCCAGCAGTTCCATGCCGCGCTCGTAGTTCGGGCCATGCCGACCGTCTTTTTCGATGCCCATGTCGCCGGTGGCCACGCCGATGACTTCACCATTCCCGCCGTACAGCACTTCGGCGGCGGCGAAGCCGGGGAAGATCGCCACCTCCAGCGCTTCGGCCTGCTGGGCCAGCCAGCGGCCCACTTCGCCCAGGCTGACGATGTAGTTGCCTTCGTTGTGGAAGCATTCCGGCAACAGCGGCTTGGGCGTGGTGCGCGCGCCGGTTTCACTGAGGAACAGGAATTCGTCGCGGGTGACTTTCTGCTTCAACGGCGCGCCGCGCTCGGCCCAGTCGGGGAACAGTTCGGCCAGCGCACGGGGGTCCATCACCGCGCCGGACAGCAGGTGTGCGCCCGGTTCGGAGCCTTTTTCCAGTACGCACACCGACAGCTCGCTGCCGGCTTCGATGGCGCGCTGGCGCAGGCGGATCGCCGTGGCCAGGCCGGCGGGGCCGGCGCCGACGACGACGACATCGAATTCCATCACTTCGCGTGGGGGCAGTTCGGTGGCTTCTGCGCTCATGGATGACCTGACTCTTGGGTAGACCGCCGTGCTGCGGGGCGGTGGTTGCCTGGAATAACGCACGTGCTGCCACGGCGAAACGGGTGTTTGAATCCATCAGGTTAACGGCTGGCCGACGGATCGGCCAGTTGCCCGGCGCGATGTGGGCTGCACCGGCCACGGGACGCGTCCGGCGGGTGCTGGATGCTGCAATGCAGCAGGCGCACTGCGTCGCACGCGAACCGTTGACGCGGTCCGATATAGCGCGCATCGACATCGATGGTCGCTTCCATTGTTTCTCTTGAACGATGCGCGTTATGAGCAGGCCATCGCCCAATGAAACAACCACTTATTCCTACGCTGTGGCGGACAGTGGGACGAGAGGAATGCGCGATGTCACGCCGGCAGGTCCGCGACGCATCAGGGTTCTACGCGGTGCCGGGCCGCATGGATCCGCTGGCGGCGCGAGACAACCTGCTACGGCGTGCCCCTGCCACCCCGGCGCACTGTGCCCTGGCGTGGGTCCTGGCGCGCGTGGCCGATTGCCTCGCCGGTGCCGGCATGAGCTGCCTGCGGCTGGTTTTCTCCCCGCAGAAACTCGATCACGGCAAGTACAACGAACTGGATCGTCAGCTGGCCGGGCAGCAGGCAGGCCTCAACGCGCTGACGGTGGAGGAATACCTCGGCGCACGCGCACGCTTCGACCCCCGCGCCCGTGATCCAGGCATCGCACGTCGCGCGCGACGTTCATGGCGGGACAAACTGGCCGCAATGCATGGCCAGGCGCTTGCCGGGCAGGGCATCGCCCCCGCCGAAGCCGGCGAGCGCGCCGCGCGGCTGGCTGATCAGCAGATGCGCAGCCTGCATGCGCTGCACAATCCGGACCGGGTGGTGGGCGGGCACGATCTGATCGGCGACTTCGGCGACGGCCAGGTCAACTGCACCATCGGCCGGCAATGGACGCTGGCACGCCGGGGGGAGGTCTCGCGCGTACAGCAGCTGGATGCGGCCGCATCGCGGGTGCCGGCGTGGCTGCGCGGGAGCACGCGGATGAACGGGCAGCTGGTACGCGAAGCGCCTGCCGTCCTCGACGCCGCGCCCCCGCCCCCACCACAATGACCGCGATTCCGCCCCACCTGGTGCATCCGATGCGACTTGATCCCTGCGACCTGTTCGATGTCCGTTCCCTGCTCAGCGACGAAGAGCGCGCGGTGCAGGACAGCGTGGCGCGCTTCGTCGACCAGCGCGTGCTGCCGATCATCGGCGACTGCTTCGACCAGGCGCGTTTTCCCGCTGAACTGGTGCCGGAGATCGCGTCGCTGGGGCTGCTCGGGGCGACGCTGCCGCCGGCGTATGGCGGCGGTGGGATGGACGCGGTGGCCTACGGGCTGATCTGCCAGGAACTGGAGCGCGGCGATTCCGGCCTGCGCAGTTTCGTGTCCGTGCAGAGTTCGCTGTGCATGCATCCGATCTTCGCCTATGGCAGCGAAGCGCAGCGGCTGCGGTGGCTGCCGGCGATGGCCCGCGGTGAACGGATCGGCTGCTTCGGCCTGACCGAAGCGCACGGCGGATCGGATCCTTCAAGCATGAAGACGCGTGCGGTACGCGAGGGTGACCAGTGGCGCCTGGACGGCAGCAAGATGTGGATCACCAACGCGCCCATCGCCGATCTGGCCATCGTCTGGGCGCAGACCGAAGACGGCGTGCAGGGCTTCGTGCTGGAACGCGGCATGGAAGGCTTCAGCGTGCAGGAGATCGGCCGCAAGATGAGCCTGCGTGCGTCGTCCACGGGTGCCTTGTTCTTCGACCAGGTGCAGGTGCCGGAGGCCAACCGGTTGGCGGGCGTGGTGGGCATGAAGGGGCCGCTGGGCTGCCTGAACCAGGCGCGGTTCGGCATCAGCTGGGGTCCGATCGGCGCGGCCATCGCCTGCCTGCGCGAGGTGCTGGCGTATGCCGGCCAACGCGAACTGTTCGGCCGGCCGCTGGCGGCCACCCAGAGTGCGCAGATCAAGCTGGCCGACATGGCCCGCCGGATCACCGGTGCGCAGCTGCTGGCCCTGCAGTTGGGGCGGCTGAAGGAGGAGGGCAGGTTGCAGCCGCAGCAGGTAAGCCTGGCCAAGTGGAACAACTGCCGGATGGCGATCGACATCGCACGCGAATGCCGTGACCTGCTGGGTGCGGCGGGGATCACCACCGAGCACGCCGCGATCCGGCATGCGCTCAACCTGGAATCGGTGATCACCTACGAAGGCACCGAGACGGTGCACCAGCTGGTGATAGGCCGCGAACTCACCGGCCTCACTGCGTTCTGAGTTTTTCCGCAAAAGCGGCAGAATTCTTGCGTTGGTGGGGCGGGTCCATGGCGGCCATGGAGCCTTCGGTAGCGCCGACCCATGGTCGGCGGATCTTGGGGGAGGAGGGTCTGATGGTTGCCGCCGACCATGGGTCGGCGCTACCGCTTTTCCTTTTTTTCATTACGCGGGCGGCGGCCACCGGAACCTGTCAGAGGGCCGGGCGGTGGGGCTGGGCGGGGGCGTTGAGCGCCATGGATGGCGCGAAACGAGGCCCGCATGGACGCAGCTTTTGCCGTCCCCCGACCAGCCCCACCGCCCGGCCCACCCCCAGCCGCGGCTTCAAACAACAGCCACCCGCGAGGGGGTCCAACCCGTTCGACCCACCCTCACGCCCCGCCGGCGAACCCGTGCTGGCGCCACGCTTCGTACATCACCACCGCCACCGTGTTGGACAGGTTGAGGCTGCGGTTGCCCGGCCGCATCGGCAGGCGCAGGCGGCGGCCATCGGGCAGCGTATCCAGTACATCCTGCGGCAGGCCGCGGCTTTCCGGACCGAACAGGAAGGCATCGCCGTCTTCGAACGGCACGCTGTCATGGCGGACGCTGGCGCGGGTACTCAGGGCAAACAGACGGTTCGGTGCGATGCGGGCCAATGCCGTATCCAGGTCCGGGTGCACATGCAGGCGGGAATACTCGTGGTAATCCAGGCCGGCGCGCTTGAGCTGCTTGTCGTCCAGTGCAAAACCCAAGGGTTCGACCAGGTGCAGGTGCGCGCCGGTGTTGGCGCAAAGACGGATGACATTGCCCGTGTTGGGCGGTATTTCGGGCTGGAACAGCACGACGTGGAACGTGGGGACCTGGCTCATCGACGCAGTGTAATGCGCGGCGCGGTGCTCGGCGGCCTGCCGGGTCCTTGCGGGTAAGGGGACCCGGCGTTCAGGGATGTTTCGGATGACCTGCCGTGGCGGTCGGCATGCGCGGCGTACTCACTTGCCAACCAGGACCGAAGCGGTTTCCAGCGCCAGCGCCTGCAGGTCGGTCTGGGTCGGGCGCACGTGCACCACCGGCAGATTGACGATGACGTTGCTGGCAAACGTGGTGGCCGCATTGGCCAGCGCAACGGTGTAGCGCTCGGCCTGCAGTTCAGCCGCCAGGGCGACCTTCTGTTCCAGGCTCGGGCGGACTTCCACTGCGGCCAGGGTGGTGATCGGCATCGCGGTGGAAGCGGCGACGGCCTGACCGTCGATGCCGGCCAGCTGATCGGCGCTCGGGCGCACCTGCACCGCGGTCAGGGTCGGGATGCCGCTGGCCTGCTCCCAGGCCTGCTGGGCCAGCTGTTCGGCGTCCGGGCGCACCTGCACGGTCTGCAGGGTGCCGATGGACGGGGCGGCCTGCACCGGCGAAACAACCGCGTTACCGGCGATCAGGGCAATGGTGATGGCGAGGATCTTGGTGTTCATGGCGGAACCTGTTTAGTGTGTGTGGGCGGTGGTGTGGTAGTAAGGTAGTACACCAAAACTGGGCTTGCAAGGAGATTGTTCGATTTCCCGGCTTTGTTCAGCGACCAGTCATATTAGTTCGGTTCGCTTCGTGCCACGGGATAGAGGGAGCAATCGTCGTGCCAAGTTTTTACGTAAGTAATTCAATGAGTTGAAAACTAGGGGCGTGTCCGGTGTCCGGACACTCGTCCGCAGCCGTCCACGCGGACGCGGGCTGCCGCTGCGGAATTCGATGGGGACGGGTCGCTTCTGGCCTGTGACGCTTGGCCGATGCTGGTGGGCCGGTGCACACGGTAGGATCGGGCACCACCTGAATGACAAGGATCCGGAATGCCCTCCCCACTGCGCCCGCGCACTGCGCTGCTTGCCGTAGCCCTCGCCACCGCGCTGGGCGGCCTGGCGCCTGCGCCCCTGATGGCCAAGCCGGCAGCGGCAGCCAAGGTCGACATTCCGTTCGAGCAGTTCACCCTGCCCAACGGCCTGCGCGTGGTGGTGCACACCGACCGCAAGGCGCCGATCGTGGCCGTCAACGTCTGGTACCACGTGGGCAGCAAGGACGAGCCGGCCGGCCGCACCGGTTTTGCGCATCTGTTTGAACACCTGATGTTCCAGCGCAGCGAAAACCACGACGGCGAGTACTTCGAACCCTTCAAGCAGGTCGGTGCCACCGGCCAGAACGGCACCACCAACACCGACCGCACCAACTACTTTGAAAACGTGCCCACCACCGCGCTGGACATGGCGCTGTGGATGGAGTCCGACCGCATGGGCCACCTGCTCGGTGCGATCGACCAGGCCGCGCTGGACGAGCAGCGCGGCGTGGTGCAGAACGAAAAGCGCCAGGGCGAAAACCAGCCGTATGGACAGGTGTGGACCCAGCTCAACCGCGCGCTGTATCCGAAGGGCCACCCGTACCACCACAGCGTCATCGGCTCGATGAACGACCTCAACGCGGCCTCGCTGGATGACGTCAAGACCTGGTTCCGGACCTGGTACGGCCCCAACAACGCGGTGCTGGTGCTGGCCGGCGACATCGACCTGGCCACGGCGAAGGAAAAGGCGGCGAAGTATTTCGGCAGCATCCCGGCCGGCCCGAGCATGGCGCAGCCGAAGGTGGACGTGGCGCAGCGTGCCGCCGACAGCCGCGAAGTGATGACCGACAAGGTGCCGCAGGTGCGCATCTACCGTGCCTGGAACGTGGCCCAGGTCGGTACCCGTGACATCGACGAGCTGCAGCTGCTGGGCCAGGTGCTCGGCGGGGCGAAGTCATCGCGCCTGGCCAAGCGCCTGGAGCACGAAGAGAAGCTGGTGGACAACATCAGTGCAGGCGCCTATGCCTCGCAGCTCGGCTCCAACTTCATGGTGATGGCCACGGTGAAGCAGGGCGTCGACCCGGCCCGGGTGGAAGCGATCATCGACGAAGAGATCGATCGCCTGGTTGCCGAAGGCCCGTCGGCCGATGAACTGAGCCGCGCCAAGACCGCCTTCCGTGCCAGCTTCATCCGCGGCATCGAACGCATCGGCGGCTTCGGCGGCAAGGCCGACGCGCTGGCCGAATGCACTGTCTATACCGGTGACCCGGGCTGCTTCCGCGATTCACTGAAGCACATCGATGGTGCCAGCGTGGCCGACCTGCGCGCGGTGGGCGGCAAGTGGCTGGGTACCGGCAGCCACACCCTGGTGGTGGAACCGGGCCAGCGCGTGGCGCTGGAAGAAGAAGCATCGCAGAGCCCGAAGCCGTTCGAACTGCCGGCGGTGGATCCGAAGTACACCACGCTGCCGGCGCAGGTGGACCGTGGCACCGGCGTGCCGCAGACCCGGCAGTTCCCCGAACTGAAGTTCCCCGAGCTGCAGCGCGCCACGCTGAAGAACGGTACGCGGGTGATCCTGGCAGAGCGCCATGAAATCCCGGTGGTGCAGTTCAGCTATCAGTTCCCGGGTGGCTTCAGTGCCGACCAGGACCGCAAGCCGGGCACCGCCAACTTCGCCATGGGGCTGATGACCGAAGGCGCCGGCAAGCTCGGCTCGCTGGCCTTCGCCGACGCCGCCGACGCCCTGGGCGCGGACCTGAGTGCATCGGCCGGTCTGGATTTCAGCACCGTGGACCTGTCCGCGCTGAAGGAAAACCTGGCGCCGTCGCTCGGCCTGTACGCCACGCTGCTGCGCCAGCCGCGCTTCGACCAGTCCGAGATCGACCGGGTCAAGGGCAGCTGGATCGCCGGCATCGCGCAGGAAAAAGCCAACCCCACCGCATCGGCGATGCGCGTGCTGCCGCCGCTGCTGTACGGCAAGGGCCACCCGTATGCGATTCCGTTCACCGGCAGCGGTGACGAGGCGGCAATCGCCAGCCTGACCCGCGATGAGCTGGTCGATTTCCACCGCGACTGGCTGCGCCCGGAAGAGGGCACCCTGATCGTGGTCGGTGACACCACGCTGAAGGAAATCGTGCCGCTGTTGAACCGCCAGCTGGGCGACTGGAAGAGCGAAGGCCCGGCACCGAAGGTCAAGGCGGCCGTGGATGTTGCCGTGCCAACCGCCCCGCGCGTGTTCCTGATCGACCAGCCCGGCGCTGTGCAGGCGAACCTGTTCGCCGGCCAGGTGGTGCCGTCTTCGGTGGATCCGGGTTCGGTCCGCTTCGACATCGCCAACGGCGTGCTGGGCGGCGACTTCACCTCGCGCCTGAACATGAACCTGCGCGAGGAAAAGCACTGGTCCTACGGTGCCCGCAGCAGTGCCAGCAACACCGTCGGCCAGCGGCCGTGGATGGCGATGGCCCCGGTGCAGATCGACAAGACCGGTCCGGCGCTGGCGGAAATGCGCAAGGAAATCGCCGAGTTCGCTGCTGGCCAGAAGCCGGCGACCGCGGCCGAAGTGCAGCGCATCCGCAACATCCAGACCCTGAGCCTGCCGGGTGCGTATGAAACGGCCAGTTCGGTGCTGGGCACGATCGGCAGCCTGGTGCAGTTCCAGCGCCCGGATGACTACGTGTTCCAGCGCAAGGCGGCCATCGAGGCGATGACCCCGGCGCAGGTGCAGGAAGCAGCATCGGCGATCAAGCCGGAATCGCTGACCTGGGTGGTGGTCGGTGACCTGAAGCAGACCGAAGCGCCGGTGCGCGCGCTGAAGCTGGGCGAGGTAAGCATCATCGATGCCGACGGCAACCCGGTGAAGCCCGCCAGGTAAGGGCAGCGGGCCAAGGTAGTGACGGCCGCTGGCCGTCACGCCTCTCCACCCACTCCACCGTTACTTCTTCGTCGGCTCGTTGACGATCGCTTCCAGGTCCTTCTGCAGGTCCGCGAACAGCGGCTGCATGCGCGCCTGGATGGCCACCATCACGTTCTGCATCAGCGCCGGGGTCTTGTCGAGCAGGCTCTGCCCGGCCGAACTCTCGTAGAACTCGGCCATCGCCAGCACGTCTTCCTTGCTGAAGGTCTGCTTGTACAGATCCACGTACATCGGCCGCAGCTGCTGCCAGGACAGCGCCTGGCGCAGCGTCTGCGCGGTGCGCGCCTGGATCCGCTGCAGCTGCTCCTGCTGCTGCGGGGTCAGCTGGCGCTGCTGGGTGACCTGCTCGAACTGCTGGCGCTGCATGGTCTCGATCTGCGGCAGCATCGAATCCAGCATGGCCTGCGCGCGCGAGGCCGACAGCAGGCGGTTGATGTCCCCATCGGTGGGCGGTGCGGCCAGCGCAGGAACGGACGCAAGGGCAAGCGCCAGCAGCAGGGCGGTGCGGTGCAGGCGGCGGGAAATGCGGATCATGCGGACGTCCTTCGGGGATGATGCCGCCAGCATACCGCCCGCGTTGGCGAAGGCGACGTGTTGGGGACCTGATCGCGGTGGAACGGCTCGCGATACCGACAGCCAACCGTCACCGGCTACCGTTACAATGCGCCCATGGGTATTGGTCCAGTCGTCATCTCCGCGCAGCTTGTGATCCCCGACGATGAACTCGTCGAGCGGTTCGTGCGTGCCAGTGGCGCCGGCGGCCAGAACGTCAACAAGGTATCGACGGCGGTGGAGCTGCGTTTCGACCTGGCCGGCTCGCCGTCGCTGCCCGAGCCATTGCGTGCGCGCCTGCTGGTGCGCCGCGACCGGCGCGTGACCGGCGAAGGCGTGCTGGTCATCGACGCGCAGCGTTTCCGTACCCAGGACCGCAATCGCGAGGATGCGCGCGAGCGGCTGGCCGAGTTCATCCGGGCAGGGCTGAGCGTGCCCAAGCCACGCAAGGCCACCAAACCAACCTACGGGTCGACCCTGCGTCGCCTGGACGCCAAGAAAGGCCGCGCGCAGGTCAAGCGCGGCCGCACAACCCGCAACTGGGAGTAAGCCTTGAACCATCCTTCGCCGCTGCTGCCACCCGTGCCGCCGAACATGCCGCAGGTCAAGCCGAATGCCTTCATCCGCTGGATCGCGCGCAGCGCACTGCGCCTGCGCGGCTGGAAGGTGGTCGGCACCCTGCCCGACGTGCCCAAGGTAGTGATGATCATCGCCCCGCATTCGTCCAACTGGGATGGGTACTGGGGCATGGCGGTGAAGCTGGCGCTGGGCCTGGACGTGCGCGTGCTGGGCAAGGCCTCGCTGTTCTGGTGGCCGCTGGGCCCGCTGCTGCGCAAGCTGGGGGTGATCCCGCTGGACCGCAGCTCGCCGCAGGGCACGGTGGAACAGGCGGTGGCGGTGATCCGCCGTTCGGAAAAGATGTGGTACGCCATCACCCCGGAAGGCACCCGCAAGAAGGTGACCCACTGGAAGGCCGGCTTCCTGAAGATCGCGCGGATGGCCGACGTGCCGATCCTGGCCGCGTACTTCCACTACCCGGACAAGACCATCGGCTTCGGGCCGCTGTTCCATGCCACCGGCAACGATGCCGCCGACATGGCCAGCATCCGCGAGTACTACCGGCCGTGGATCGGCAAGACCCGCGGCACGGTCTGAGCGGCCACAGCGCGGCAGCGCAGGCGCCACGTCCGGCACATGCCGCCCCAGCGCCGTGGGAGTAGGCTGGAAGGCTGGCGGTCGGTCCCGATCGCCCCTCTAGGAGCCTTTTGCATGTCGCGTACCGTCATCCTGGCCGCCGCCATCAGCCTGGCGCTGGCTGCCTGTTCCGGCAAGGAGTCCACCCCCGTGTCCGAAGCCCAGAACGCCCCGGTCCAGCAGCCGGCCGATGCCTCCACCAATCCGCTGCTGAGCGCGAGCACGCTGCCGTTCCAGGCGCCGCCGTTCGACAAGATCCAGGACAGCGATTACCTGCCGGCCTTCGAAGAAGGCATGCGCCAGCACCTGGCCGAAGTCCGCGCCATCGCCGATTCGAGCGAGCCGGCCACCTTCGACAACACCATCGTCCCGATGGAGCGGGGCGGTGAAACGCTGACCCGCGTCTCGCGCATCTTCTTCGGCCTGGTGCAGGCCGATACCAACGATGCGCGGCAGAAGATCCAGGAAGAAGTGGCGCCGAAGCTGGCCGCCCACCAGGACGAGATCAGCCTGGACCCGAAGCTGTTCGCCCGGGTGAAATCGCTGTACGACCAGCGCGCCTCGCTGGGCCTGGATCCGGTGCAGACGCGCCTGGTGGAGCATTACTACGATGGCCTGGTGCGCGCCGGCGCCCAGCTCAACGACGCCGACAAGGCCAGCCTGCGCAAGCTCAACGTGGAAGAAACCACGCTGTCCACGCAGTTCCACACCCGCCTGGTCGCGGCCACTGCCGCCGCCGCCGTGGTGGTGGATGACAAGGCCAAGCTGGCCGGCCTGAGCGAAGATGCGATCAACACCGCCGCCGCCGATGCCACCGCGCGCAAGCTGGAAGGCAAGTTCCTGCTGCCGCTGCAGAACACCACCCAGCAGCCGGTGCTCGGTTCGCTGAGCAACCGCGAACAGCGCGCCGCCGTGCTGGAAGCATCGGAAACCCGCGCCCAGCGCGGCGATGCCAACGACACCCAGCAGACCGTGCAGCGCCTGGCCCAGCTGCGTGCGCAGAAGGCCAAGCTGCTCGGCTTCGCCACCTACGCCGATTACAACCTCGGCGACCAGATGGCCAAGACCCCGGCCGCTGCGCTGAAGCTGCTGACCGACACCGTGCCGGCCGCCACCGCCAAGGCACGCGCAGAAGCCGCGGACATCCAGAAGGTCATCGACGCGCAGCATCCGGATGCAAAGACCGGCGCCTTCAAGCTGGCCGCGTCGGACTGGGACTTCTACGCCGAGCAGGTGCGCAAGGCGAAGTACGACCTGGACGAATCGCAGATCAAGCCGTATTTCGAACTGGACAACGTGCTGCAGAACGGCGTCTTCTACGCCGCCACCCAGCTGTACGGCATCACCTTCAAGCCGCGTACCGACATCCCGACCTACCACGCGGACATGAAGGTGTACGAGGTGTTCGACAAGGACGGTACCTCGCTGGCGCTGTTCTACACCGACTATTTCAAGCGTGACAGCAAGTCCGGCGGCGCCTGGATGGACGTGTTCGTCGAACAGGACGGCCTGACCGGTGCCAAGCCGGTGGTCTACAACGTGTGCAACTTCACCAAGCCGGCCGCGGGCCAGCCGGCGCTGCTGAGCTTCGACGACGTCACCACGCTGTTCCATGAGTTCGGCCACGCGCTGCACGGCATGTTCTCCAACGTGAAGTACCCGTCGATCGCCGGCACCGCCACCTCGCGCGATTTCGTCGAGTTCCCCTCGCAGTTCAACGAACACTGGGCGCTGGACCCGAAGGTGTTCGCCAACTACGCCAAGAACTACAAGACCGGCGAGCCGATGCCGCAGGAACTGGTCGACAAGATCCTCAAGGCCCGCAGCTTCAACCAGGGCTATGCCACCACCGAATACCTGTCGGCGGCGCTGCTCGACCTGGCCTGGCACACCCAGAAGGCCGATGCACCGCTGCAGGACGTGGGCAAGTTCGAAGCGGCGGCGTTGAAGAAGTTCAACGTGGACCTGGCGCAGGTGCCGCCGCGTTACCGCACCAGCTACTTCGACCATATCTGGGGTGGCGGTTATTCGGCCGGCTACTACGCCTATTTCTGGGCTGAAGTGCTGGACCACGATGCCTTCCAGTGGTTCAAGGAGAACGGTGGCCTGACCGCCGCCAACGGCCAGCAGTTCCGTGACAAGGTGCTCTCTCGCGGCAACAGCGTGGAGCTGAGCCAGCTCTACCGCGATTTCCGCGGCAAGGACCCGTCGGTGGAACCGCTGCTCGAGTTCCGCGGCCTGAAGTGAGTTGAACGAACGGCGGGGGAAACCCCGCCGTTTTCCGTTGCGTGTGCCGGGGTGCCTGACGGGGTGTCTGACGGGGTCAGAGTCCTTTTTGTCTGACCCCTTCCCCGACGCATCCCGCAGACGCCGCCAGCACTCAGGTTCCCACGTGCACGCGCTCGGCGCGCTCGGCCAGGCCCAGGTGATCCAGCGCGATGTCCAGCGCCAGCACATAGCTCTGCGCCCCGTAACCGGCCGCGATACCCAATCGCTGGCCGATGCCATCGGGCAACCACGGCTCGGCCACCGCACCGTCGTCGTGCACTTCCACATAGGCGTTATGCAGGTGCGGCAACAACCGCTGCAGGCGCATGCTGTGCGCGCAGGCACCCGGATCCAGCAGCGTCACCTCACCGCGCGCATGGTCGGCCACGCGCAGCGCATCCAGCAGTTCCTGTTCGGACCCGCAGGCACGGATCGCCACGCTGGTACCGGCATCCACCGCGCGGTGCACCAGCGTTTTCAGCACCAGCGCAGGCAGCGGCTCGGCGGTGCGGACCAGCGCACCGGATGCTTCCGGGCCACGGATGATGAAGATCGACATGGTTCAGCCTCCCTGCGCCAGGCGGTGGCCCACGATGGCCAACGACAGCGGATAGCCCGCCTCCTGCCCACGCTGGTCCACCACCACCGCAGCCGGTGCATGCTGCAGTTTCAGGCGGATTTCCAACCCCGGGTCACGCGCACCCTGCAGCTCGATGTAGGGCGCCGGAAGGCGTTCCAGCGCCGTCCCCAGCGCCGCCGATTCGCCATCCCATTGCGCGTCGTCCGCCGTGCCGACATCCAGCACCACCCAATCTGCCCGCAGGGCTTGCGGCTCGCACAGGCATTCACGCACGCCGGCCAAGGTCGTGCAGGACGTACACAGCACGCGATGGCCGGCCAGCTGCGCGGGCAGCACCGGCAGTGGCTGCGATGCAGCCGCGTGGCGGATCACCAGGATGGTCATGCAACACCTACCAGAAAGCGCCCCAGGCGCGGTAGGCACACGATGCGCGCAGCGCCCATAAAGTCGCCATGGCGCGCGCCGCGACCGCGCGTTAAGTCTCCGTAGAGTCCGGGGTCAGAGTCCGGACTCTGACCCCGGACTCTGACCCCTCTTTTGCAGCCGCATGGAACCGAACCGCCCTTCCTACGGTCTTACCCCCAACACCTCCCGGAGCTTCGCCATGGATGCCATCGCCCGCCCCCCCGTTACCCAGCGCGCCCTGCACTGGTTGAAGAAGGAAGCCCTGCCGCTGCTGGTGATGCTTGGCCTGCTGGCCGCCGCGCGCGACACCTTGGCCAACCATTACGTGGTGCCCAGCGGTTCGATGCAGCCCACCCTGGAACCGGGTGACCGCGTGGTGGTGGACATGCGCGCGTATGGCCTGCGCCTGCCGTTCACCCAGCACGCGCTGATGGACGTGGGTACGCCGCAGCGTGGCGAAGTGGCGGTGTTCGATTCCCCCGCCGATGGCACCCGGCTGATCAAGCGCGTGGTGGCCGTGGCGGGTGACCGGGTGGACGTGCGCAGCGGCCATCTCAGCATCAATGGCCAGCCGCTGCAGCAGGCCGGCAACCCCGCCGCCGAACAGTTCGGCACCCGCACCGCGCAGCTTGGCCTGGACATGGGCGGCGGCCCGGACGTGGATGGCGTGGTGGTGCCGGCCGGCAAGCTGCTGGTCATGGGCGACCATCGCGGCAACAGCTTCGACGGCCGCTTCTTCGGCTTCGTCGACGTCGACAAGGTCTACGGCAAAGCCGTGGCCGTCTACTACCGCCGCGGCGAAGGCTTGGAGTGGCTGAACCTGTGACGGCGAGCGAATGAGGGCTCGGTAGTGACGACCACTGGTCGTCAGCCGTTGCGCTTTCGCTGCCATCCATACGCCAGACATATCAATCCGTACCCATCAGGTTATGGATCGACTCGATGCAGGGGGATAGCCTGATACCACCCCCACACCCCGGCCGTCTCCCCCGGCCATCCCGATCCCATGAACGGCGATACCGCGGCCGCCCTTGAGCGCCGCATCCCCCTCGACACGCCGACCGGCACCCCGGCGGCCGCCACCCACATCGAACAAGGCACGCCCGCGTTCCGGCGTACCGCGGTGGCGCTGTTCCTGGCTGGTTTCTCCACCTTCGGCCTGCTGTACACCGTGCAGCCGCTGCTGCCCGAGTTCAGCCGTCACTTCGGCGTGTCCGCCGCCAACAGCGCACTGGCGCTGTCGCTCAGCACCGGCCTGCTGGCGGTGATGATGCTGATCGCCGGCCTGGTGTCCGACCGCGTCGGACGCCGCAATGTGATGATCACCGCGCTGCTGGCCTCCACCGTGCTGTCCGCTGCCAGCGCGTTGGTGACCGACTGGACCACGATGCTGGTGCTGCGCGCGCTGCTCGGCGTGGCGTTGAGCGGCGTACCGGCGGTGGCGATGACCTATCTGGTGGAGGAAATGGACAGCCGCGCGATGGGCTTGGCGATGGGCCTGTACATCGGCGGCAACGCGGTGGGCGGCATGAGCGGGCGCTTGATCGCCGGCATCATCGCCGACCACTGGGGCTGGCGCTGGGGCATCGGCGTGGTATCGCTGATCGCCGTCGCCAGCACCCTGCTGCTGTGGATGCAGCTGCCGCCCTCGCGGCACTTCCAGAGCCGTCGCGGTGGGCTGCGCCAACTGCCCTCACGCTGGCGCCAGCTGTTCGCCGATCCCGGCCTGCCGTGGCTGTTCGCCACCGCGTTCCTGCTGATGGGCGTGTTCGTCACCACCTACAACTACCTGGGCTACCACCTGCTGGCACCGCCCTATCGCCTCAGCCAGACCGTGGTCGGATTGATCTTCAGCGTGTACCTGGTAGGCACGTTCAGTTCGGCGTGGATGGGCCAGCAGGCGATCCGCCATGGCCGCGGCCGCGTGCTGTCGATCAGCTACGCCCTGATCATCGCCGGCATCGTGCTGCTGGTGATGCCGTGGCTGTGGACGATGGCGATCGGCATCGCGCTGGTGACGTTCGGCTTCTTCGGCGGCCATTCGGTGGCCAGCAGTTGGGTCGGCAGCCGTGCCGGCGCGATCCGTGCTGAAGCATCCGCGCTGTATCTGTTCTCGTACTACCTGGGTTCCAGCGTGCTGGGCGCGGTGGGCGGACTGGCCTACACCGCGTGGGATTGGGTCGGCGTATGTGCGTTCACCGGCGTACTTACCCTTATCGGTGCAGGTATCGCCTGGAGCCTGTGGCGCCGCCCGCTTTGAAAGGTAGTGACGGCCGCTGGCCGTCAATCGCACCGGCGGTTGAACGTGGTTGACGGCCAGCGGCCGTCACTACCGACCGAACTCCGCCTGCAGCAGCGCGGTGAAATTGCGGATCAACGGCGTCACCCCTTCCCGTCGCCACACCAGCTGCACTTCCGAATGCGCACCCTGATCGCCCAGCGCCACGAAGCACGCGCCCTCGATCTGGATGTGGTCGCATGACGAAGGCAAAATCGCCGCGCCCAATCCCGCTGCTGCCAGGCTGATCAGCGTGGACGCCTCGCCGGCCTCCTGCACGATGCGCGGCGTGAACCCCGCCGCCGCGCACAGCGCGATCATCTGGTCGTGGATGCCGGCGCCGACGCTGCGGTGGAAGCCGACGAACGGTTCGTGCGCGAACTGCTGCAACGGCAGCACCGCGCGGGCCGGATCACGCCCGCGCAGCGCAGGGTGGTCGCGATGCAGCACCAGCGCCAGCGGATCGGTGAACAGGCTGTGCGCCACCAGTTCCGGTGGCAGCACACGCTTGCGGATGATGCCCACATCCAGCCGGTTTTCCAGCAGCGCATCGATCTGCTGCAGGGTGTTCATCTCGCGCAGCTGCAAGCGCACCTGCGGGAAACGCTCGCGGTAACCGAAGATGGCGCGAGGAATCTGCGGCACCAGCGGCGTGGCGCGGGTCAGGCCGATGTGCAGCTCGCCCTGCTCGCCGCGCTGCACCCGCTGCACCTCGTCCACGGCCGCGTCCACCTGCTGCAGGATCGCGCGGGCCTTCGCCTGCAGCAGCGCACCGGCTTCGGTCAGCTGCACACGCCGATGGCTGCGCACGAACAGCTGCGCGCCGAGCAGTTGTTCCAGCTGACGGATCTGCTGGCTAAGCGGTGGCTGTGACATGCCGAGCCGCTCGGCGGCCTGGCCGAAGTGCAGGGTGTCGGCCACGGCGAGGAAGTAGCGGAGATGGCGGAGTTCGATAGACATGGGGGGATTGTAGAGACGCGTGAGACGGCAATGGCCACCGTGCTGATCTGGTCCCGGCAGCTATCTACCTTGCGCCGACGTTCACCCGAAGCTCCACACCCAACGCGCGCGTCGCGCCGATGACCGTACTGAAGTTGAGCGGGCGGGCGATTGAATTCGGTTTCACCTTGGAGAGCCGTGACGACCAACGGTCGTCACCCACCAGGAGCACGGTCGTCAGCCTCCAGGAGCGCGGATGCATGACGGCCAGCGGCCGTCACTACCGGGGTCAGCGTTCGGAGTGGCCGCTCTGGTCGTATTCGCGGGGCGAGAACAGGTCGGGCTGGATCATTTCGACGAAGGCGCGGGCCTGCGGGGACAGGGCTTTGCCGCGGCGTACGATCACCCCGTAGCTGCGCTCCGGGAACCATTCGCGCATGGAGCGCGCGACCAGCTTGCCGGGGTCGGCGTCGTTCAGGCACAGCGCTGGCACGATGGAGATGCCCATGCCCATCGCCACGTACTGCTTGATCACTTCCCAGCCGCCGACCTCCAGCGCCACGGTGTACGGCAGGCGGTGGCGCTGGAATACCTGGTCCACCAGCCGGTAGGTGATCTGGCGCTTGGGCGGCAGTACCAGCGGATGCTTGGAGATCGCCTCCAGGCTCAGCGTGCCGCGCGCCAGCGGGTGGTCGTGCGGGGTGATCAGCATCTGCTCGAAGCGGTAGGCCGGGGCATAGCTGAGGTCGGCCGGCACGTCGGTCATCGATCCCACCGCCAGGTCGGCGGCGTCGTCGCGCAGCAGGTCGGTGCCGTCGGCGCTGATGGCGTTGTGCAGGGTCAGCCGCACGTCCGGGTGCAGCTGGCGGAAGCGTTCGATGATGCGCGGCAGCAGGTACAGGATGGTGGAACTGTTGGCCGCGATGTTCAGCTCGCCGGCGTCCATGCCGCTCACCTTGTCGCGGAAGCGGGCCTCCAGGCCGTCCAGGTCCTCCACCAGCGGCTGCGCCATTTCGAACAGCAGCTGGCCCTCTCGGCTGGGGACCAGGCGCCGGCCGCTGCGCTCGAACAACACCACGCCCAGTTCCCGCTCCAGGGCCTGCAATTGCTGGCTGATGGCCGGCTGGCTGACAAAAAGGGCTTCTGCCGCACGTGAAACCGAGCCCAATCGCACCGTCTGGCAGAACGCACGCAGCGGCTTCAGCCGATCGGATTTGTAGGAAAAACGGGGACTTGGCGGCGGGCGTGTTGGCATGGCGTAACGAGTATAAGCGCAACTTATCCAATTCATTGCAATAACTGCTTTGTCAAATACATGGACCGGGAAGCACGGTAGGGACGTCCCTCGCTGCTGGAGTGTCCCGATGTCCGCCGTTGCTTCCGCCATCCCATCGCCGTCCGCCAAGCCCACCCCGGGGATCACCCTGACCACCCAGGTGGCCGGCCAGTCCGCGCTGTTGCCGGCCCCGCTGCTGGCCCTGCTGGTGTCGCTGCACCGTGCGGTGGAACCTGGCCGCCAGGCCCGCTTGGCCGCCCGCGTGCAGCGCCAGGCGTTCTTCGACCAGGGCGGGCTGCCGGACTTCCGCACCGATACCGCGCCGATCCGCGCCGAGGACTGGAAGGTGGCGCCGCTGCCGGCTGCGTTGCTGGACCGCCGCGTGGAGATCACCGGCCCGACCGACCCGAAGATGGTCATCAACGCGTTGAACTCCGGGGCCAAGGTATTCATGGCCGACTTCGAGGACGCCACCGCGCCGACCTGGCGCAACCTGCTGGCCGGCCAGCAGTCGTTGATCGGCGCGGTGCGTGGCGACCTGCAGTTCACCGCCCCGGCCAGCGGCAGCAAGCCGGCCAAGCACTACTCGCTGCGTCCTTATGAAGAACGTGCGGTGCTCATCGTGCGTCCGCGCGGCTGGCACCTGGACGAAAAGCACGTGCTGGTGGATGGCCAACGCCTGGCCGGCGGCCTGTTCGACGCGGCGGTGTTCGCCTACCACAACGCCCGCACGCTGATGGCCAACGACCGCGGCCCGTACTTCTACCTGCCCAAGCTGCAGAGCATGGAAGAGGCGGCGCTGTGGGAAACCGCGCTGTCGCATATCGAGGGCATGCTCGGCCTGCCGCATGGCCAGATCAAGGTCACCGTGCTGATCGAAACGCTGCCGGCGGTGTTCGAGATGGACGAGATCCTGCATGCGCTGCGCGACCGCATCGTTGGCCTCAACTGCGGGCGCTGGGATTACATTTTCTCGTACCTGAAGACCTTCCGCCGGCACGCCGACAAGGTCCTGCCCGAGCGCGGCCAGGTGACTATGACCCAGCCGTTCCTGAAGGCCTATTCGGAACTGCTGATCCAGACCTGCCACCGCCGTGGCGCGCATGCGATGGGTGGCATGGCGGCGCAGATCCCGATCGGCAACGATGCGGCCGCCAACGAACAGGCGATGGCGCGGGTGCGCGCGGACAAGCTGCGCGAAGTGACCGCCGGGCATGACGGCACCTGGGTCGCGCACCCGGCGCTGATCCCGGTGGCGATGGCGATCTTCGATGAGCACATGCCCGGTGCGAACCAGCAGCAGGTGCTGCGCCAGGATGTGCGCGTGGACCGCGACCAGCTGATCGCACGGCCGCCGGGCAGCATCAGCCGCGCCGGCTTCGAAGGCAACGTGGAAGTCTGCGTGCGCTACCTGGCGGCATGGCTGGATGGCAACGGCTGCGTGCCGATACACAACCTGATGGAAGACGCGGCCACCGCCGAGATCAGCCGCAGCCAGCTGTGGCAGTGGCTGCACACCCCCGGCCAGCAGCTGGACGACGGCACCGCCATCGATGCCGCGCTGCTGGACAACGCCCTGGCCCAGCTGCCGTCCCGCCTGGGCGACCGCGCGGCCCTGCCCGGCGGCGGCCGCGTGGACGAAGCCATCGGCCTGCTGGCCGAGCTGAGCCGCGCCGACGAACTCAATGATTTCCTGACCCTGCCGGCCTACGCACGCATCGACTGACGCCCGTGCCGGCCCGCTTTTTCTTCCTGCTGTAGTACTGACGAACTGGAGATAGACATGAGCACGCTGCCCACTGCCGAACAGATCCAGCACGACTGGGACACCAACCCCCGCTGGCAGGGGATTGAACGCAACTACACCGCCGCCGACGTGGTGCGCCTGCGCGGCACGGTCCACGTGGAGCATTCGCTGGCCCGGCTGGGCGCGGAAAAGCTGTGGACCTACCTGCAGGAAAAAGACTTCGTGAACGCGCTGGGCGCGCTGACTGGCAACCAGGCCATGCAGCAGGTGAAGGCCGGCTTGAACGCCATCTACCTGTCCGGCTGGCAGGTCGCCGCCGATGCCAACCTGGCCGGCCAGATGTACCCGGACCAGTCGCTGTATCCGGCCGATTCGGTGCCGGCGGTGGTCAAGCGCATCAACAACACCCTGCTGCGCGCCGACCAGCTGCACCATGCCGAAGGCAAGGATGAGATCGACTTCCTGCAGCCGATCGTGGCCGATGCCGAAGCCGGCTTCGGCGGCGTGCTGAACGCGTTCGAGCTGATGAAGGCGATGATCGAAGCCGGTGCCGCCGGCGTGCACTTCGAAGACCAGCTGGCTTCGGTGAAGAAATGCGGCCACATGGGTGGCAAGGTGCTGGTGCCCACCCGCGAGGCGATCGAGAAGTTGAACGCAGCCCGTTTGGCGGCTGACGTGCTGGGCGTGCCGACCCTGCTGGTGGCGCGTACCGATGCCGAGGCGGCCGACCTGCTGACCAGCGACATCGATGCCAACGACCAGCCGTTCGCCACCGGCGAGCGCACTACTGAAGGCTTCTACAAGACCCGCAACGGCCTGGACCAGGCGATCAGCCGCGGCCTGGCTTACGCCCCCTATGCCGACCTGGTGTGGTGCGAGACCGGCAAGCCGGACCTGGAGTTCGCGCGACAGTTCGCCGAAGCCATCCACGCGAAGTTCCCGGGCAAGCTGCTGGCCTACAACTGCTCGCCCAGCTTCAACTGGAAGAAGAACCTGGACGACGCCACCATCGCCACGTTCCAGACCGAGATCGCCAAGTACGGCTACAGGTTCCAGTTCATCACGCTGGCCGGCTTCCACGCGCTGAACTACTCGATGTTCAACCTGGCCCATGGCTATGCCCGCCGCCAGATGAGCGCCTTCGTGGAGCTGCAGGAGGCCGAGTTCGCCGCCGCCGACCGCGGCTTCACGGCGGTCAAGCACCAGCGCGAGGTGGGCACCGGCTACTTCGATGCGGTGACCCAGGCGATCCAGCAGGGCCAGTCCTCCACCACCGCCCTGACCGGGTCCACCGAGGAAGCGCAGTTCAGCGCCGGCCGCGCGGCCTGATGTGAAGAAGGGAAGGGAGCGGCCACGCCCTGGCCGCTCCCCTCCGCACACCGCGTTCAAGCCCCTGATATTCCACGCACGGATGCAGGAAAATGGGACACAGCGCACAGTTGAAAGCGGTGATATGCTCCGCACCTCAGGATGGGAAGTCTGATCGGCGGGGCAGGGGAATGACTGGCAGGGGTGCGGTCGCAGACGTGGTGGAACGATCAGGCATTGCCACCACGGCGATGGCTGAGATCGTGCACGCCGTCCTCAGCCCGGAAGAGTTCGACCTGTTCGCCCGCTTCGCCCACCGGCGCACGTTGCGCGCAGGCGATTGCCTGTTCCGTCGCGGCCACCGCGGCAGCAGCATGTTCGTCATCGCCGAAGGCGAGATCGAACTGGATTTCGGCGAAGACCTGGTGCTCAAGCGCTTGGCCGGCAGCGAGTTCTTCGGCGAGCTTGGCCTGTTGATCGGTGACCACCTGCGCAGCGCCGACGCGCGCGCCACCTGCGATACCGACGTGCTGGAACTGGGCCATGTCGATTTCCATCGGTTGGTGGAAACCGAGCCCGGCCTGATCGCCTATTTCCTGCGCCGTACCATCATGCGCGTGGTGGGCAATGAGCAGGCGCTGATCAGCCAGCTGCGGCGCCGCAACCACGACCTGGAAACCGCGCTGGACAACCTGTACGTCACCACCCACCAGCTCAGCCATACGCGCGAACTGGTGCGGACCGACGAACTGACCGGGCTGCACAACCGGCGCGGACTGGCGCTGTACCTGCAGGAATGCCGCGCGCACGAAGAGGGGCCGGCGCAGGGCCTGCTGCTGATCGACTGCGACCGCTTCAAGCAGATCAACGACGAGTTCGGCCACCAGGCCGGCGACCGCGTGCTGCAGAGCGTGGCCAACATCCTGCGCTCGATGGCCGGCGCCGACGACCTGGCCTGCCGGCTGGGCGGCGATGAGTTCTGCCTGCTGCTGCGCCGCGCCAACGCGGAGATCGTGCAGCATGCCGCCGAATTCGTGCTGACGGCGGTGCATGGCCTGATCGAACGCAGCCACGGCACCCCGCACGTGTGCTTCCTGAGCATCGGCGCCAGCCTGGTGCACCCCACCGCCGACTGGAGCGAGTGGTACGCCAACGCGGACCGCGCGCTGTACCAGGCCAAGCGGGATGGCGGCGACCGGCTGTGCTGGCCGCACGACGTCGTCGAAACCGGCTGAGCGGAGACTCCCATGAGCGGTGGCACGGAAGCGACCTCCCACGTCCCGCAACTGCGCGCGCTGCTGTTCACCGATCTGTGCGATTCCACCACGCTGGTGGAGCGCATCGGTGATGCCGGCGCGGCCGAACTTTTCCAGCAGCACGACCGCCTGGTACTGGCGATGCAGCAGCGCTGGCGCGGGCAGCAGATCGACCGTTCCGACGGCCTGTTCCTGCTGTTCGAGCGGCCGGTGGATGCATTGGGCTTCGCGCTGGACTACCAGCAGGCGCTGCGCCAGCTCGGCCAGGCCAACAACGTGCCGCTGCTGGCGCGGGCCGGCCTGCACGTGGGCGAGGTGATCCTGTGGAACAACACGGCCGAGGCCATCGCGCTGGGGTCCAAGCCGGTCGAGGTGGAAGGCCTGGCCAAGCCGATGGCTGCGCGCCTGATGCAGCTGGCGCGGCCGGGCCAGGTGCTGTTGTCGGCCACCGCCGAATCGATGGTGCGCCGGGTGGCCGACAGCCTGGGGGACGTCGGCAAGGGGCTGAAGTGGAAGTCATACGGGCGCTGGCGCTTCAAGGGCGTGGCGCAACCGATGGACGTCCATGGGGTCGTTTCCGAGGACGTTCCGGCGGTGGGTCGCCCGCGTCCCACGCCCAAGGCGATCCGCGATATTCCGTTCTGGCGCCGGCCGATGGCGATGGCGGCCGAAGCGATGTTCGCGGCAGTGCTGGTGCTGGGCGCGTGGCTGCTGCTGCGGCCGCAGCCGGCGATCGCCTTCGCCGAGCGCGACTGGGTGGTGCTGGCTGACGTACGCAACATGACCGGCAACAGCCTGCTGGATGATTCGATGGACCTGGCCCTGCGCGTCAGCCTTGAGCAGTCCCGCTACGTCAATGTGCTCAGCGACCTGAAAGTGCGTGACACCGAAGCACGCATGCGCCGCAATCCCGATGCGCCGCTGGACAGGAAAGCGGCAGTGGAAGTGGCGATCCGCGAGGGCGCCCGTGCGGTGCTGATTCCTTCCATCGCCGAAGTGAACGGACGCCTGCGCGTGGCGGTGGAAGTGGTGCAGCCGCACGACGGGGTCACCGTCTTCACCGAGTACGCGGACGGACGTGGCCTGGAGTCCGCGCTGCGTTCCACCGATACCGTCGTCGCCTCGCTGCGCACGCGCCTGGGTGAAGCGCTTTCCGATGTGCGCAGCAACGCCGTGCCGCTGCCACAGGTCATCACGCCGAACCTGGATGCACTTCGCGCCTACGCCGAAGGCAGCAACGCACTGGCAGGCCGGCGTTACGACGAGGCGCTGCAGTTCTTTGAGCAGGCGCTCAAGCTCGACCCGGATTTTGCCTTCGCGCACGTCGGCAGGATGCGGATCCACATGGCGCGGGGCGAGGTCAACCAGGCCATGGCTTCTTACCGCAGCGCAGTGGCACTGCGCGAGCGGCTGCCCCCGCGCGATGTGTTGTACCTGGACGCGTGGGGCAAGCAGCTCGACGGCGCGCCGATCAGCGATGTTGCCGCGAAATGGAAAATGCTGACCGACCTGTACCCGGACTACTACGCCGGTTACATGAATCGCGCGCGCGCGCTGTACTCGCTGGGCGACTACACCAACGCACTGAACGCGGCCCGTCGCCTGCTGGCCACGCAGAATCCGATGCGATCGGTGGCCCACGATTTCGTCGGCCGGATCGAATTGGCGATCGGCCGCCACGAAACCGCGCGGCGACACTTCCGCACGGCCAATACGCTGGCCGGACGCACCGCCAGCACGCGCCTGGGCATCGTGTACGCGGTGGAAGGTGACATGCCCGCCGCGCTGGCCAACATGAAGGATGTCCCGGCATCGAACATGGGCCAACAGCTCGAACGCGCTGCCGTGCTGGTGGATGCCAACGACCGGTCCAGTGCGATTGCCGGCCTTCAGACCCTGCGCGATGGCTGTGGTGAAGAGGTCATGTGCACCCTGGTCGACGTGGTGGTGAAGAACCTGCAGGGCATGGACGGGGTGCGGCACCGCGGCTACCGGCAGGAGATCGTCAAGCTGCTGCAGGAGCTGGAGGGCGACGTCGCCGTCCCGGACCAGCAGGAAGTAGCGTTCATCGTGGCCGCGACCGCTTACCTGGCACAGCGCAGCGACGACCCGCTCGGCAACCTGCTGCCGCTCATCAAGCGGCAGATCGCGGCACGCGGCGGTGATCGGTCAGCGCAGATGCTGGTGATCGTCGAAGCCACGCAGGCGCGCCTCGAGGGTCAGCCGGAGCGCGCGCTGGCGCTGCTCAAGCCGATGGTCAACGGGCGCGAGCTCTACCAGGTACACGCCGCGTTGCGCGACACCCATCTGGCTGCAGACGATGCCGCCAGCGCGCTGGTCGAGCAGAAATGGCTTGAACGCCATCGTGGTCTTGCCTATGCCGAAGACAACGGCAACTACATCCTGCAGGCACTGAACGTGCACGACAGTCACGATCCACGCCGACAGCCGGCCCGAGGGCCGGCTGCGCTGGCCGTGGCGGCTCAGCCTTCCAGTGCGTCCTGGACCTTGCCTGCTTCGAAGCAGTAAGGCACATCGAACGAGCCGCGCAGGGCGACGTGTGCCTGCAGCTGCTGCGATACCGAAGCGAACTCTTCCTTGCTGGCCAGCGCCTGCACCGGATCGCACACGGGGCCGGTGGGGTCGGCGACAACGCCGAGGCCTGCCAGTGCCGTGGTCGGGCTTGCGGCGAACGCGGAACGGAACGCGTCATCGTTCTGCAACAGGTCCAGCAGGGTGGCAGCCTGTGCCGGCGTGAGCGGGGTACGTGCGGGGGGAGTTGCCATGGTCGTCGTTCCTGGTTGGGTTGGCTCAAGTAGGCTATAGCGGCATGTCCGCGCAGAGGTTTAGCAGGGCATGGCTGCATCGGCGCGAGGCGTTGCAGCCTAGAATTGTGCAAGCCTCCTGCTGGACATCCTTCATGCGCTACCGCCGTTGTTCTCTGCTGATGATGCAGGTCAAGGAAGACCGTGGACTGGACCTGCAGGCCGTGCTGCAAGGGCGCGCCGAACTGCAGACCACGCTGGCCTGGCAGGCGGTGGCTGGCCACCTGGATACGCCGGTGGTGCTGAGCGAAGAAGAGGTCATCGCCTTGGGCAGGATGGCGCACGACGAATGGAGCGAAGCCGACGCGTACGACGGCTGCACCCAGTTGCTGAGCGGACTGATCGCCAAGGGCCTGGTGATCAGCGATGAAGAAAGCACTGCCATGTTCCGCGACGCCGATGCGCGTGTGCGGGCCTTGAACGGGTGGCCGCTGACGGCGCTGGCGCATCGCGCAGGGCGCTGGAGAGGCGTGGACAGCGCCCATGAAATGCGCAGCAACAACCTGGTCACGGCTGTGGAACTGCATGGCCGTTACGGCCCGCCGCCGGCGGCGGTCAGCCACCACGAAGGCACCCCGATCTCCTTGCCGGTCGCCGCGGATGAGGACTTCGATGAGCTGATGTCGCGCAGGGTCACCTGCCGAAATTTCGATCCGGACCGCGCACTGCCGCTGCAGACGGTGGCGAGGATACTGAAGCGCACGATCATGGCCCACGCGGTGATCCAGCCAGCGCCGGACATGCAGATCCTGAAGAAGAACATTCCCTCCGGTGGTGGCCTGCATCCGCTGGAAACCTATGCGGTGGTACGCAACGTGCAGGGCCTGGAAAACGGCATCCACCACTACGATCCGGTCAGCCACGCGCTGCGCCGCCTGGCCGACCAGCCGGACGACCTTGATGGCCGCGTCCGGCTGATGCTTGCGGGCCAGGAATGGTTTGTCGATGCCGCCCTGCATCTGATCCAGGTGGCGCGTTTTTCGCGCAATTTCTGGAAGTACCGCAGCCACCCCAAAGCGTACCGGGCGATCCTGCTGGACGCCGGCCATCTGTCCCAGCAGCTCGCGATCAGTGCGACCCTCGAGGGGGTCGCCTCCTACGTGACCGCCGCGATCAACGAGTTCGACATCGAAGACACCCTGAAACTGGACGGCATAGCGTCCAGCCCGGTGATGATGTGCGGCATCGGCTGGCGCGCGCAGCAGCTGACCACCACCGAGTTCGACCCCGCAGAACGCATCTGGAACAACGGCCGGCAGCACCGGTAACGGCAGCGCCGAGCCACGCTCGGCGGCTCGTTTTCCCCTCCGAAGATTCCGAGGCCACCACGGACCTGTCGAAGGCGGGGCGGGGTGGGCTGGCGGGGGCGTTGAGCGCCATGGATGGCGCGAAACGAGGCCCGCAGGAGCGGCTGTTGCCGTCCCCCGCCAGTCCACCCCGCCCCGCCAACCCACAGGCTGGCGCCCTTGGCGATGCGCTACACCGCCTCGAAATCCACCAGCACCGCGCCGTCGCCCACCTGTTCCCCGGCCTTGGCACGATAGCCATGCACGGTGCCGTCGGCCGGCGCGGCCAGGGTGTGCTCCATCTTCATCGCCTCCAGCACCACCAGCGGCGTACCGCGGCTGACCTTGCTGCCCGGTTCCACCAGCGTGGCGACGATCCTGCCCGGCATCGGCGCCAGCAGGCTGCCGGCATCCGCCGTGGCCTGCTCGGATTCGCCCACCGGGTCATGCACGCTGAAGCGCTGCTGGCCCTGAGCAGCGAACAGATACACCTGGCCGTCATCGCGCTGCACGCCCACACGCCACCGCTGCCCATCCAGCGCCACGTCCAGTTGGCCGTCGGCGAAGTGACCGCTGACCTGCTGCGCCGGCTCCGCATCACGCACCACCTGCCAGCCGCCCGGCTGCGTCCGTACCCGCAGCGAGTGCTGTCGCTCGCCCTGCTGCAGTGGCAGCAGGCGCGAGGCTGAAGCCCCGATGCGCCAGCCGTCCTGTGCCTGCCACGGCGAGCGCGGATCGCGCGCATCCACCGCCGCGCTCGCGGTAGTCACCACCGCGCCGATCGCCGCCAGCGTCCACAGCGCTGCTTCGCCAGCAGCGGGCGCGGCCAGCGCGTCCTGCTCGCGTTCGATCAACGCGGTGTCCAGCTTCGCCTGCGCGAACGAATCGGTGCCCACCAGCCGCCGGAGGAAGCCGGCATTGGTGGTCACCCCCACCACCTGGCAGTCCGCCAGTGCCTGCTGCATGCGCCGCAACGCGGCGTCGCGGTCCACGTCCCAGACGATCAGCTTGGCGATCATCGGATCGTAGAACGGGGTGATGGTGTCGCCCTGTTCCACGCCGGTATCCACACGCACGTGGGCGCTTTCCTGCGGCAGGCGCAGGTGGCGCAGCGTGCCGGTCGAGGGCAGGAAGCCTTTGTCCGCGTCCTCGGCATACAGCCGCGCTTCCAGCGCATGGCCACCGATGGCCAGCTCGTCCTGGCGCTTCGGCAGCGGCTGGCCGGCGGCCACGCGCAGCTGCCAGGCCACCAGGTCGGTGCCGGTGATGAACTCGGTCACCGGGTGTTCCACCTGCAGCCGGGTGTTCATTTCCATGAAGTAGAAGTCACCGTCGGGCGAGGCGATGAACTCCACCGTGCCGGCGCCCACGTAGCCCACCGCGCGCGCCGCATCGACTGCGGCCTTGCCCATCGCCGCGCGACGGTCGGCGGTCATGCCCGGGGCGGGTGCTTCTTCCAGCACCTTCTGGTGGCGGCGCTGCACCGAACAGTCGCGCTCGAACAGATGCACCACGTTGCCGTGGCCATCGCCGAACACCTGGATCTCGATATGGCGCGGACGCAGTACGTATTTTTCCACCAGCACGTGGTCGTTGCCGAAGGCCGAACGCGCTTCGCGCTGGCAGCTGGCCAGGGCCTCGATGAAGGCCGCACTGTCATCCACCCGGCGCATGCCCTTGCCACCGCCACCGGCGCTGGCCTTGATCAGCACCGGGTAGCCGATCGCATCGGCCTGCCCACGCAGGAACTGCGGGTCCTGGTTGTCGCCGTGGTAGCCGGGCGTCAACGGCACGCCGGCCTGCTGCATCAGGGCCTTGGCCGCGCTCTTGTCGCCCATCGCGCGTATCGCGCTGGCAGGCGGGCCGATGAATACCACCCCGGCAGCCGCGCAGGCCTCGGCGAAGGCGGCGTTTTCAGACAGGAAGCCGTAGCCGGGATGGATCGCCTGGGCGCCACTGCGTCGGGCTGCGTCGAGGATCACATCGGCGCGCAGGTAGCTTTCCGCGGCCGGCGCCGGACCGATCGCGATGGCTTCGTCGGCCAGCCGCACATGGCGCGCAGTGCGGTCGGCATCGGAGTACACCGCCACCGTGGCGATGCCAAGCCGGCGGCAGGTGGCAATGACGCGGCAGGCGATTTCGCCGCGGTTGGCGATCAGGATCTTGGTGAACATGGTGCAGGGCTCGGTCATGGCGCAGGTCACATGCGGAACACGCCGAAGCGTGTCTCGCGGGCCGGGGCGTTGAGGCTGGCCGACAGGGCCAGGGCCAGCACGCGACGGGTGTCGGCGGGATCGATGATGCCGTCGTCCCACAGCCGTGCGCTGGCGTAGTAGGGGTGTCCCTGGTGTTCGAACTGGTCGCGGATCGGTGCCTTGAACGCTTCTTCTTCCGCTGCCGCCCAGGCGCCGCCCTTGGCTTCGATGCCATCGCGCTTGACCGTGGCCAGCACGCTGGCGGCCTGCTCGCCGCCCATCACGCCGATGCGTGCGTTGGGCCACATCCACAGGAAATTGGGCGAGTAGGCACGGCCGCACATGCCGTAGTTGCCGGCACCAAACGAGCCGCCGATCACCACCGTGAACTTGGGCACCTTCGCGCAGGCCACCGCCATCACCAGCTTGGCACCGTCCTTGGCGATACCGCCCTGTTCGTACTTGCGGCCCACCATGAAGCCGGTGATGTTCTGCAGGAACACCAGCGGGATGTTGCGCTGGGTGCACAGTTCGATGAAGTGCGCGCCCTTCAGCGCGGACTCGGAAAACAGGATGCCGTTGTTGGCGATGATGCCCACCGGATAACCGTGCAGGTGGGCGAAGCCGGTGACCAGGGTGCTGCCATAGCGCGGCTTGAACTCGTCGAACCGCGACCCGTCCACCAGCCGCGCGATCACTTCGCGCACGTCGAACGGCTTGCGGGTGTCGGCCGGGATCACGCCATACAGGTCCTGCGCCGGGAACAGCGGTTCCTGCGGCCGCTGCAGCGCCATCGCCGGCTCCGGCTTGCGCCAGTTGAGCTGGGCGATGATCGCGCGGACCCGCGCCAGTGCCTGCAGGTCGTTGTCGGCCATGTGGTCGGCGACGCCGGAAAGCCGCGTATGCACGTCGGCACCGCCGAGGTCTTCGGCGCTGACCACTTCACCGGTCGCGGCCTTCACCAGCGGCGGGCCGCCGAGGAAGATGGTGCCCTGCTCGCGCACGATCACCGTTTCATCGCTCATCGCCGGCACATAGGCGCCGCCAGCGGTGCAGCTGCCCATCACGCAGGCGATCTGCGGGATGCCCTGCGCGGACAGGTTGGCCTGGTTGTAGAAGATGCGGCCGAAGTGGTCGCGGTCCGGGAACACCTCGTCCTGCAGCGGCAGGAAGGCACCGCCGGAGTCGACCAGGTAGATGCAGGGCAGGCGGTTCTGCTCGGCGATCTCCTGCGCGCGCAGGTGCTTCTTCACCGTCATCGGGTAGTACGTGCCGCCCTTGACCGTGGCATCGTTGGCCACGATCACGCATTCCACGCCGCTCACCCGGCCGATGCCGGCCACCACGCCGGCGCAGGGCACCGCGTCTTCATACATGCCGTGCGCCGCCAGCGGGGCGATTTCCAGGAAGGCGCTGCCGGCATCCAGCAGCGCATCGATGCGCTCACGCACCAGCAGCTTGCCGCGCGCGGTGTGCTTGCTGCGCGCCGCCTCGCTGCCGCCCAGCGCGGTGCGCGCCAGGGTGGCATGCAGGTCGTCGACCACCGCCTGCATGGCGCTGCGGTTGCTTTCAAAGGGTTCGCTGCCGGCGTGCAGCTGGGTGCTCAGAGTGCTCATGGAAGGCCCTTACAGCGTGCGCTGGAACAGTTCGCGACCGATCAGCATGCGGCGGATTTCCGAAGTGCCGGCGCCGATTTCATACAGCTTGGCATCGCGCCACAGGCGCCCGGTCGGGTATTCGTTGATGTAGCCGTTGCCGCCCAGGATCTGGATCGCCTGGCCGGTCAGCCAGGTGGCCTTCTCGGCCGCGTACAGGATGGCGCCGGCCGCATCCTGGCGGGTGGTGCGGCCCTGGTCGCAGGCGCGCGCCACCGCATACACGTAGGCACGGCAGGCGCCGAGGCCGACGTACATGTCGGCGATCTTGGCCTGGATCAGCTGGAAACTACCGATGGCTTCGCCGAACTGGTGGCGCTCGTGCACGTACGGCATCACCACGTCCATCGCCGCGGCCATCAGCCCCAGCGGGCCACCGGACAGCACCACGCGTTCGTAATCCAGCCCGGACATCAGCACGCGCACGCCGCTGCCTTCCTGGCCGAGCACGTTTTCCGCCGGTACTTCGCAGTCCTGGAACACCAGCTCACTGGTGGGCGAGGAGCGCATGCCCAGCTTGTCCAGCTTCTGCGCGGTGCTGAAACCCTTCATGCCTTTTTCCACCAGGAAGGCCGTGATGCCCTTGGCGCCGGCGTCCGGATCGGTCTTGGCATACACCACCAGCACGTCGGCATCCGGGCCGTTGGTGATCCACATCTTGTTGCCGTTGAGCACGTAGCGGTCGCCGCGCTTTTCCGCGCGCAGTTTCATCGACACCACGTCCGAGCCGGCACCGGGTTCGCTCATCGCCAGCGCACCGACCAGCTCGCCGCTGCACAGGCCCGGCAGGAAGCGCTGCTTCTGCGCTTGGGTGCCGTTCTTGCGCAGCTGGTTCACGCACAGGTTGGAGTGCGCACCGTAGGACAGGCCGATGCCGCCGGAAGCACGCGAGACTTCTTCCATCGCCACCACGTGGGCCAGGTAGCCCATGCCGGTGCCGCCGTATTCCTCTTCCACGGTCATGCCGAGCAGGCCCTGCTCGCCCAGCTTGCGCCACAGCGCCAGTGGGAACTGGTTGGTTTCATCGGCATGCGCGGCCAACGGTGCGATTTCAGCGGCGGCGAACTGCGCCACGCTGTCGCGCAGCAGGTCGATGTCTTCGCCAAGGTCGAAGTTCAGGGATGGAACATGCATGCGGGCGACTCCACGGACAGGCGACGGGTAGGGGCGCACCGGAGGGGAGCAGGCAGGACGCCTGCGCGGGCGATGGCCCAGACTAGCCCGGATCGGCTAAAAAGTGAACACAAGTTCAAAAAATGAATCTACAATCACGACATGGCCTACAAACGCTCCCCGCTGATGGAAGAACGGATGGCGGGAGAGCGCGCGAGCGGATCCTGCTGGCGGCCCGTGAACTGGTCGCGGCGGGCGGGTACCGCAACGCACCGGTGACCGCCGTGGCGGCCCAGGCGGGGGTGTCGACCGGGTTGATCTACCGCCACTTCCCGTCCAAGGCCGAACTGTTCGTGGAAGTGTTGAGCGCGGCGGTGGAGCACGAGGTGCAGATCCTGGAAGGCATCGCCGCCGGCAGCGAATCGGCCCCGCAGCGGCTGCGGCTGGCGATCACCGCCTTCGTGCGGCGCGCGTTGGCCGGCCCGGGGCTGGCGCATGCCTTCATCGTCGAGCCGGTGGACCCGGAAGTGGAAGCCGAACGCATGCGTGGACGCAGGCGCTTCGGCGACGTGTTCCGCCGGCTGGTGGAAGACGGCATCGCCAGCGGCGCCTTCCCGGCGCAGGACGTGGACGTCACCGCGGCCTGCATCGTCGGTGCCTTCACCGAAGCACTGGTGGGCCCGACCGCGCCAAGCCGCCAGGCGCATCGCGACGAGCACGCCCTGGCTGACTCGATCAGCGCGTTCTGCCTGCGCGCGGCAGGCGGCTGATCACCCGCGCCTCGGTGGGTGACATCAGTGCCTTGGTGGGTGACGACCGTTGCAGGCTGTGTAACAAGTTCGACCTTGTCGGCCGATGGCGAAATTGTCGCCATTTTTCGCCCTGCTACGCGAGATCTGCATAGTTGCATGTCTGCCGGAGGTCCAGATCTCGCGTAGCTCGACCGGGCCCGGGCTTGTTACACAGCCTGCGTTGGTCGTCACAACCCCGCAGCCGGTAGCGCCCAGCCACGCTCGGCGAGCACAGCGGCATGCCCACCGCTCCCCATGCTGCACTGCGCTGTTGTCCACGGCGAAGCGCGTTCTATACTCGGCCGGCAGGCTCATACGCTCAGCCGTGGTCCATCGACTATCAGCCAGGGGTAACGAAGAGTGCGGAATCATGATCTTGAGTTCCTGAAACGCTTTTCCATGGTCATCGGCCTGCTGGCCCTGATCACCCTGGGGTTGATCTTCCTGGCGGCCTGGCTGCACACGCGGATTCCCGCCGAGGTATCGCCCACGGCCGCGCTGCGTACCGGCCAGCGCATCGCCCCGGCTGGTGCGGTCTACGCCGGCAGCACCGGCGCTGCGGCGCAGGCCGCGGCCCAGGCGGCCGCGCTGGCAAAGGCCGCCTCGCAGGTGGCCTACGGCGGCACCACCGACGGCAAAGTGATCTACGACAACCTGTGCACCGCCTGCCACACCACCGGTGTCGGCCTGGCCCCCACGCTGGATCATTCGCACTGGGATGCGCGCATCGCGCAGGGCAAGGAAACCCTCTACAAGCACGCCATCGAGGGCTACACCGGACCGGACGGCGGCATCATGCCGCCCAAGGGCGGCAACCCCGCACTGACCGAAGCGCAGATGCACGCCACGGTCGACTGGATGATCGGCAACCTGAAGTAAGACAGGGGTCAGAGTCAGGGGTCAGAGTCAGGGGTCAGAGTCAGGGGTCAGAGTCAGGGGTCAGAGTCAGGGGTCAGAGTCAGGGGTCAGAGTCAGGGGTCAGAGTCAGGGGTCAGAGTCAGGGGTCAGAGTCAGGGGTCAGAGTCAGGGGTCAGAGTCAGGACTCTGACCCCTGACTCTGACTCTGACCCCTTCTTTGGACCCCTTCTTTGCCGCTTGCGGCCACCGGCGGCAAGACGCATCAGGCTTTCATGTTTTGTGGTTACAGTGGCGGCATTCCCCTTCCGTTGCCGCTGTAACTGTCTGGAGCCGTTGTCGATGCGCCGTTGCCTGCTTGCCTTTGCCGTGGCCTTGTCCGTTTCCCCCGCCTTTGCCCAGCCGCAGCTGCAGCCGCAGACCGCGCCGCAGGCGATGCCGGGCCAGTTGGCCAGCCCGCAGGGCGCCACCCTCACCCTGGCCCGTGCGCCGACAGACTGGCGCGCGCTGGATGGCAAGTATGTCCGCATCGCCGCCCCGCTCACCCTCGCCGGCACCGACGGCCTGGAGCGTTTCGGCCAGCTCACCGTGGCCTTCGAAGGCCGCCTGTGGCAACCCACCGAAGTGGCCGTGCCGGGCAGCGCTGGCTACAGCCAGGTGATGGCCGACAACCAGCGCCGACGCCTGCTGCTGGATGATGGAAGCGACGTGCGCGACCCGCAGCAGGTGCCCTACCTGGCCAGCGACGCGGTGCTGCGCACCGGCATGCAGCTGCGGGGCGTGGAAGGCCGCGTACGCGTGGACGCCGAGGGGCGACCGAGCCTGCAGCTGGGCCGCGCGCTGGACCTGCCTGCGCTGCAGCGTCCGGCGGTGCCGCAGGTGCAGGGTTCGTTGAAGGTGGCCGCGTTCAACCTGGAAAATTTCTTCAACGGCGACGGCAAGGGCGGCGGCTTCCCCACCCTGCGCGGGGCCAGGACACTGGACGAACACCACGCACAGCTGAACAAGCTGATCGCCACCATCGGCCCGCTGGATGCGGACGTGGCGGCGCTGATGGAGCTGGAGAACGATGGCTACGGGCCGCAGTCGGCCATCGCCACGCTGGTCGATGCGATCAATGCCGCCCCCGGCAGCCATGGGGACTGGCGCTTCGTCGATGCCGGCAAGGGCCCGGGCGAGAACCCGATCCGGGTCGGCATCATCTACCGCGCCAGCCGGCTGACCGCGCTCGGCACGCCGGCCACGCTGGAGGGCGGTACCTTCGTCGAACACAGCCGGGTGCCGCTGGCGCAGGCCTTCCAGGCCAAGGGCGGTGCGCCCTTCATGGTGGTCGCCAACCATTTCAAGTCGAAGGGCTGCCGCGATGCCAGCGGTGCCGATGCCGACCAGAACGACGGCCAGGGCTGCTGGAACGCTACGCGGGTTGCCTCGGCCCAGCAGTTGAACGCCTGGATGCAGGGCGACCCGACCGGCACCGGCGCCCGCGATGCGGTGCTGTTGGGCGACTTCAACGCGTATGCGATGGAAGACCCGATCCGCGCGCTGCGCAGCGCCGGCTGGCAGGACGCCTTCGCGGTGGCCAAGGTGGAACGTCCCTACAGCTACGTCTACAACGGCTACAGCGGACGGCTGGACCACGCGCTGCTCAATGCCGGCATGGCCCGTCGCCTGGCCGGTGCGGCCGAATGGCACAGCAACGCCGACGAAATGGACGCCAGCGGCTACCAGCAGCGCAACGTCGAGGGCCCGTGGCGCAGTTCCGACCACGATCCGCTGCTGCTTGGCTTTGATCGCTGAGGCGTCGCCGGGAATGACCGGGCGACGTCCCGCGCCAGGCGGTCAACGCCAGTAATAGCGCTCGATCCGGAACGTGGCCCGGCAGCCATTGGAGACCCAGATGGCGCCCTGGTCCTGGCCCCAATCGCGGCCCTGCACGCAGGGCGAGCGCGATTGCTGCTGTACCAGGTGCACGCTGTCCTTGTGGGACAACTGGACCTCGCAGCGGACGTAGCGGCGGTCTTTGCTGCCGCAGTTGACCAGTTGCGAGGAGCGGTCGGCCGGCGGGGCGATCTGGATGGTTTCCGCGTAGGGGTTGTAATCGTAAGGCGGCGCGACGACGGGACGCGCGGGCCGTGTTTCAGCATACGGGTTGTAGGGCGGCGGCGGCGGGTACTCCACGGTCGTGGACGGGTCCAGCGGGTAGGCCGGTATTGTGTCGGCGTACTGCGCGTAGCCGGCTGTGCTGCAGCCTGTCAAAAGGGCGCACGCCAGACCGACGGAATGCCACGGCTTGTTCTGATGTTTCATGCCAATGCCTTCGGATAGATCAGGACATCTGCACTGTAGGGATCGGTCCGCAGCCAGTGGCGCCACGACTGCGAACCCGGTCGCAACATCAGATTTATCGATGGATTTTTTGGTCCATCGGTGTAGCAACCTATTTGCGTGGCGCTGACGTCACCCGCGCGCGATCAGGCCGATCGCCAGCACCGCCAGTGCCAGCCCACACCGGTTCCACCGGCTGGTGCGTTCGCCGAAGCCGAACACGCCGACCAGCGCGCCCAGTACCACTACGCCGATGTTCATGCCGGCGAACACCGTGGCCGGGCTGTCGGGCAGGGCCTGGTGCGCATGCACGTAGAACAGGATGTTGCCGCCGTTGAGCAGGCCGAGCAGTGTACCGGCGCCGAGGTTGCGCCACGCCAGCCGGCTGCGGCGCCGGGCATGGCGCCATAGCTGCAGGGCCAGCATCAACAGGAAGGCCAGGCTGAAACACACCAGCAAGGCAGCCATCGACGGGGTGCCGGACAGCGCGACCTTCTTCAGCAGGATGTCCACCGCCGCGAACCCAATCCATACGCCGATCAGCCAGCGCCAGCCTGCCGGCGCGGCGTCCACTGCCGGGCCGCGCGGACGCACGCTGATGGCCAGCATCGCCACCAGGCCCAGGCCCAGCCCTGCCAGCTTCCACGGCGTGGCGGTCTGGCCGAAGAACGCGAACGCCGCCAGCAGCGATAGCAGCAGCGACAACCGCTGCGCCACGTCGCTGCGCACGATGCCGGCCACCGCCACCGCGCGACCGAGCACCAGGAAGATCGCAGGCAGGATCACCGCCAGCGCCAGCAGGGCCGCCCACGGCGCTTGGCTGGAGTGCAGCGAGGCCAGCGGCGGGCGCAGCACCAGGCCGGTCATCGCCGCGGCCACCAGGTAGTTCCAGGTGACCATCTGGCTGACATCCAGCTGCCGGCGGCGCGCCAGTTTCAGCAGCACCGACACCAGAACGCTGCAGATCACCGCGAAGACAAGGAAGTACATGGGGGCCGGGAGCAGGGGACGGGTGGGGGACGCTATCATGTTGCCATGCGCAATCCTCCTTTCCCCCCGCAGTCGGACACCCTCGTGCTTGCCGGACCGGTCGGTCCGCTGGACGTCGCCGTTGATCTGCCCAAGCCGGAGGTGCCGGCCCAGCCGGTGACCGCCATCGTCTGCCACCCGCTGTCCACCGAGGGCGGCACGATGCACAACAAGGTGGTCACCATGGCCGCCAACACGCTGCGCGACCTCGGCGTGACCACCGTGCGCTTCAACTTCCGCAGCGTCGGCGAATCGGCCGGCAGCTTCGACCACGGCAACGGCGAACAGGACGACCTGAAGGCCGTGGTGGCGTGGGTGCGCGATCAGCGCCCGGACGACCAACTGTGGCTGGTGGGCTTCAGTTTCGGTGCTTTCGTTTCCTTGAAGGTCACGGCGGACGTGCAGCCGCAGGCATTGGTATCGATCGCCCCGCCGGCCGGGCGCTGGGACTTCGGCGGCATCCAGCCGCCGGCACAGTGGCTGGTGATCCAGGGCGAGCAGGACGAAATCGTCGATCCGCAGGCGGTGTACGACTGGCTGGACAGCGTGGACGCGCCGCATGAGCTGGTGCGCATGCCCGACACCAGCCATTTCTTCCATCGCAAGCTGATCGACCTGCGCGGAGCGATCACCCACGGGGTGAAGCGCTGGCTGCCGCTGCAAGCGGACCCGGCGGCATGAGCGAGGCGGTGATGACCCCTTCGCGGCGCTATGCCGAGGGCGTGGCGCGCGGCGAATGGCAGGATGACCCGGCCCAGCACGCCGCGCTGGCCGAGCTGGACCGCATCCACCTGGCGCTGCTGGAAGATGCCGACGACGGCTGGCTGGACCGGTTGTCGTCGTTCTTCAAGAAGCCCGAAGCGGTCAAGGGCCTGTATTTCTGGGGCGGCGTTGGCCGCGGCAAGACCTTCCTGGTGGACCTGTTCTACGACGGGCTGCCGATCCAGCAGAAGTACCGCACGCACTTCCACCGTTTCATGCGCGGCATCCACGAACGCCTGCGCGAGCACCAGGGGCAGAGCGATCCGCTGGCGAAGATCGCACAGGAGTGGCGCAGCAAGCTGCGCGTGCTGGTGCTGGACGAATTCTTCGTCACCGACATCGGCGATGCGATGCTGCTGGCGCGCCTGCTGGAGCGCCTGTTCGCCGAGGGCGTGACCCTGGTGACCACCTCCAACACGGCGGTGGAGAACCTGTACCTCAACGGCCTGCAGCGCGACAGCTTCCTGCCGGCCATCGACCTGCTGCAGCGCTACTGTGTGGAACTGTATGCCGAAGGCACCGAGGACTACCGCATGCGCGCGCTCACGCGTTCGCCGGTATACCGCGCGCCGCTGGCGGCCGACAGCGATGACTGGCTGGCCAGCCGCTGGGCCGACCTCAGTGGTGGACAGCCGGCGAAGGCTGGCAACATCGAGATCGAAGGCCGCAAGATCCCGGTGCGCGGGCGCGGCAAGAGCATCGCCTGGTTCGATTTCCCGGCGCTGTGCGAAGGTCCGCGCGGACCCTCGGATTACATCGAGATCGCGCAGGAGTTCAACACCGTGCTGCTGGGCGGCATCCCCGCCTTCGACCGCAACAACGAAGACGCCGCACGGCGCTTCGTCAACCTGATCGACGAACTGTACGACCGCCACGTCAACCTGGTCTGCACCGCCAGCACCTCGCCGGTCGAACTGTATACCGGCAACCGCCTGCAGGGCGCCTTCGAGCGCACCGCCTCGCGCCTGATAGAAATGCAGAGCGCGGAGTACCTGGGTACCGCGCACAAAGCCTGAGTCCACCGCCACCCGCCTTCCCCAGCCAGCTTCGTGCACGCTGCGTGAGGGTCACTGTTGCGTTGATCGCGACCCGCTGTCACGCCAGAATCGTGCGCTTCGGCCTTGACTGCGCACCCGTTTCTGGCGGGTGCCGCCGCGGCCGGGCGGGGTCGAAAGCGCTGATCCTTGCGCTGCAAGGGATTAGGAGAAATCCCTACATTTGGCGTTGACGGACCCCTTTACCCCCACTATCTTGTGGCCGTCGGTGTCTTCGACCACAAGTCGAGGGCACGGACGGGAAGCCTGGACCCCTGCCCGCAGGGACTCCGGCACTGCCCCGCAACGGTACTTTCGGGAGCCTTTCCGTCTTGCCGACAGCCGCATGTGCACATGTGCGGCGCTGGCTGCGTGATCTCTGATCGGATGACAGGTTTTGCAGGGTGCGGTGTGCGGGCTTTCCGTCGCTGTCGCGCCTTTTGCGACACCCTTCTTTCATCCTTGGATTGATCCGCACCGGAACGTGCCTGCCCAGGCGCGCCGTGCATCCCATCTCACGCCCAGAGGACCACCGCCGTGACCACCGAAAACAGCGCCACCATCGACAAGGAAAGCGAGTTCCTGCTTACGTCGCCGCCGACTGCCAACACCATGAGTGTGACCAAGCGCAACGGTACGACCGAGCTGGTGGACCTGAACAAGATCGTCCGCGCGGTGCAGCGTTCCTCCGAAGGCCTGCATTCGGTCGATCCGATGCGCGTGGCCACCCGCACCATTTCCGGCCTGTACAACGGCGCCACCACGCAGGAGCTGGATGAGCTGTCCATCCGCACTTCCGCCCTGCTGATCGGTGAAGAGCCCGAGTACGGCCGCCTGGCCGCGCGCCTGCTGGCCAACTTCATCGCCAAGGAAGTGTCCAACCAGGAGATCCACGCGTTCTCGCAGTCGGTCGGCCGTGGCCACGAAGTGGGCCTGATCAACGACCGCCTGCTGGGCTTCGTGCAGATCAACGCACGCAAGCTCAACGATGCGATCGATCCGACGCTGGATCTGAACTTCGATTACTTCGGCCTGCGTACCCTCTACGACCGCTACCTGCTGCGCCATCCGCACACCCGCAAGGTGATCGAGACCCCGCAGCAGTTCTTCCTGCGCATCGCCAGCGCGCTGAGCGAAGACGTGGCCGAGACCCTGGCGCTGTACAAGCGCATGGGCAACCTGGATTACCTGCCGTCCTCGCCGACGCTGTTCAATTCGGGTACCACCCACGAGCAGCTGTCGTCCTGCTTCCTGCTGGATTCGCCGCAGGATTCGCTGGAATCCATCTATTCCAAGTACGGCGACATCGCCCAGCTGTCCAAGTTCAGCGGCGGTATCGGCGTCAGCTACACCCGCGTGCGTTCGCGTGGCTCGCTGATCAAGTCCACCAACGGCCATTCCAACGGCATCGTGCCGTGGCTGAAGACCATGGATTCCTCGGTAGCCGCGGTGAACCAGGGGGGCAAGCGCAAGGGCGCGGCCTGTGTGTACCTGGAAAGCTGGCACGCCGACATCGAGGACTTCCTCGAGCTGCGTGACAACACCGGTGACGAATCGCGCCGTGCGCACAACCTGAACCTGGCCAACTGGATCCCGGACCTGTTCATGAAGCGCGTGGAGGCCGACCAGGAATGGTCGCTGTTCGATCCGCGCGTGGTCCCCGAATTCACCGACCTGTTCGGCGACGCCTTCGAAGCGGCGTACCTGCAGGCCGAAGCGCAGGGCAAGGCCAACCGCACCATCTCCGCACGCAAGCTGTACTCGCGGATGATGCGCACCCTGGCCGAGACCGGCAACGGCTGGATGACCTTCAAGGACAAGTGCAACCGCGCCAGCAACCAGACCCTGCGTCCGGGCAACGTGATCCACCTGTCCAACCTGTGCACCGAAATCCTGGAAGTCACCTCGGCCGAAGAGACCGCGGTGTGCAACCTGGGCTCGATCAACCTGGGCAACCATTTCGACGGCCACGGCGAGTTCGATTTCGACAAGCTGGCCGACACCGTGCGCCTGGCGATCCGCCAGCTGGACCGCGTGATCGACCTGAACTTCTACCCGATCGAATCGGCACGCCGCGGCAACCTGCGCTGGCGTCCGGTCGGCCTGGGCTGCATGGGCCTGCAGGACGTGTTCTTCCGCAAGCGCCTGGCCTTCGACAGTGCCGAAGCCCGCGCGCTGTCGAAGAAGATCGCCGAGACCATCTACTTCCACGCGCTGGAAACCTCGGTCGAACTGGCCCAGGAACGTGGCAAGCACCCGTCCTTCGCCGACACCCGTGCGGCGAGCGGCGAGCTGCAGTTCGATGCCTGGAACGTGGTGCCGGAAGACACCGCGCGGTGGGATGCCCTGCGTGAGCGGATCAAGGAACACGGCCTGCGCAACTCGCTGATGATCGCGATCGCCCCGACCGCCACCATCGCCTCCATCGCCGGCTGCTACGAGTGCGTGGAACCGCAGGTGTCCAACCTGTTCAAGCGCGAGACGCTGTCCGGCGATTTCCTGCAGATCAACCGTTACCTGGTGACCGAGCTGAAGAAGCTGGGCCATTGGACGCCGGAAATGCGCGATGCGATCAAGCTGGCCGACGGTTCCATCCAGGGCATCGCCCAGATCCCGGAAACGCTGCGCCACGTGTACCGCACCGCCTGGGAACTGCCGATGCGTTCGCTGATCGACATGGCCGCCGACCGCGGTGCCTTCATCGACCAGTCCGCCTCGCTCAACCTGTTCATGGAAAGCCCGAACATCGGTGCGATGTCGTCCATGTACATGTACGCCTGGAAGCAGGGCATCAAGACCACCTATTACCTGCGTTCGCGTCCGGCCACCAAGATCGCCAAGACCACCGTCAGCAGCCACGTTGCCGCCGTCGATCCGGTCGATGCCATTGCCTGCTCGCTGGAAAATCCGGAAAGCTGCGAGGCGTGCCAGTAATCGGCACGCTCCGTCACATCATCGTAGAAGCGGTAGCGCCGAGCCATGCTCGGCGTTGTCGCCGTGAAACAAGGAATCACCATGGCCGATAAACCCAACCAGATGCTGCTCGACCCAGGTTTCGAACTGACCCTGCGTCCGATGCGCTACTCGCAGTTCTACGAGATGTACCGGAACGCGATCAAGAACACCTGGACGGTGGAAGAGATCAACTTCCAGATCGACATCAGCGACCTGCATTCGAAGATGTCGCCGGCCGATCGCCACCTGATCCACCGCCTGGTCGCGTTCTTCGCCACCGGCGATTCGATCGTGTCCAACAACCTGGTGCTGAACCTGTACCAGCACCTCAATGCGCCCGAAGCGCGCATGTACCTGTCGCGCCAGTTGTACGAAGAAGCGCTGCACGTGCAGTTCTACCTGACCCTGCTGGACAACTACCTGCCGGATCCGGATGAGCGCGTCAAAGCCTTCGCCGCGGTGGAGAACATCGATTCGATCAAGAAGAAGGCCGACTTCTGCTTCAAGTGGATCGATTCCATCCAGGACCTGCGCCGGATCGAAACGCGCGACCAGCGCCGCCAGTTCCTGCTCAACCAGATCTGCTTTGCCGCCTGCATCGAAGGCCTGTTCTTCTTCGCTGCGTTCGCCTACGTGTACTACTTCCGTTCGCGTGGCCTGCTCAACGGCCTGGCGTCGGGTACCAACTGGGTGTTCCGCGATGAAAGCGCGCACATGGAGTTCGCCTTCGAGTGCGTGGACGTGATCCGCGAAGAAGAGCCGGACCTGTTCGACGATGCGATGAAGCAGCAGGTGTACGACATGCTGGCCGAAGCGATCGAGTGCGAAGTGCAGTTCGCCGAAGACGTGCTGTCCGGTGGCGTGGCGGGTATTTCCACCCGCGACATGCGCCAGTACCTGCAGCACTGCGCCGACAACCATTTCCACCGCCTGGGCATGGAAAAGAAGTACAACGTGCGCAATCCGCTGTCCTTCATGGAACTGCAGGACGTGCAGGAGCTGACCAACTTCTTCGAACGCCGTTCTTCGGCTTACCAGGTCGGCGTGAAGGGCGAAGTCGCCTTCGACATGAACTTCTGATCGGTAACGCGTAACCGTGGTGGCGCCGAGCCATGCTCGGTGTAGTGACGGCCGCTGGCCGTCAACCACACCCGTCAACGCGCGACACTGAAAAAGGGACGGATGCGACATAATCGCTCCGTCCCTTTCTCATGCATGACCGACCAGCCCGACACCGTGCCGCTGAGTGTCCACGGTCAGTCACCTGCCTGACCCCAGACGTCGTGCTAGATTCGCGAAAGTGGGATCGGCGCGAGAGGTCCGTTCATGGATACGTGGGTCGAAAAGTGCGCTTCTTCATCAACAGATGGATGTCGGGGCCGCCCCTTGGTCGCCGCGTGTCGCTGCCTCACACTGATGATTGTGGCGTTGTTCCTGTCAGCGTGTTCGAGCGGTGCGCCACCACGCCCCTCACATCATTTGAACCAAAGACAGTCCGTCAATCCAGGGAGTGAAACTGGTATGGAGCGATTCAAGAACGACATCGAGCGTCTGACCAGCGTGCGTTTTGATGATGTCGACTCATTGAATAAACAGCTTCACACGCACTTGGGAGAAACGACGCGACAGGATCTTATGGACGAGCGGATCGCAGAACGCGGAATGTTGGGCGGCCTTGAGGTCCGGAACATCAAGCTGAGAAGTGCTGCCGACGATCCTGCGCATGCGAACCTGATCTTTGAGGTCGCGCCACCGGGCATCGCGCTGGAGGAAATCATCTGGGAGGACTCCATCGTAAATCCCCCTCATCCCGATGCGCCTGGCTCCCGCCCTTACTGGTCTGCGCAGGTTAACGGTGCCAAGGTCGTGCTCGGGCTCGCCGCTGACAACGTGACGCTAACTTACGTATCGATCAGCCAGCACTGACCCTCTGTCATGGTCAACGAACCGCAGCGTGGAGCGCGCGAAGAAGGATTTTGATTGCTACGTGCTGGATTTGCGAAAGTGGGATTGGCGCGAGAGGTCCGTTCATGGATACGTGGGTCGAAAAGTGCGCTTCTTCATCAACAGATGGATGTCAGGGCCGCCCCTTGGTCGCCGCGTGTCGCTGCCTCACACTCGCTATTGTGGCGTTGTTCCTGTCAGCGTGTTCGAGCGGTGCGCCACCCATGCCCTCACATCACTTGAACCAAAGACAGCCCGTCAAATCAGCGAGTGACATTGGTATGGAGCGATTCAAGAACGACATCGAACGTCTGACTACGGCGCGTTTTAGTGACCTCGATGCGCTGAGCGAACTGCTTCGTACGCGTCTGGGAGAGCCGACTCGACAGGGCCTGACGAACGAGCGGACCGGCGAGCGCGGAATGTTGGGCGACCTTGAGGTCCGGAACATCACCTTGAGAAGTGATGCCGACAATCCTGCGCTTGCAAGGCTGACCTTTGATGTCGCGCCACCGGGCGTCGCGCTCGAGGAAATCATCTGGGAGGACTCCACCATCGATCCACCTCACCCCGATGCGCCTGGCTCCCGCGCTTACTGGTCCGCGCAGGTGAACGGTGCCAAGGTCGTGCTCGAGCTCGCCCCTGACCATAAAACGCTGACCCACGTATTGATCAGTCAGCGCTGATCCCCTGTCATGGCGCAGGAGCGACACCATGGAGCGCACTGAAGAATCTGCACTGCCACAGCAGCAGGAGGGTGGCCGCCCAGTCGCCGCACGTCGTCCGGCTTCACCATTGGCTGACCCCTCGTTGGTACCGTTGCTGGCGAAGTCCCCAACGCTTCAAGCGGCTCTCTCCCAGGCGAGGCGCGACGGTATAGTCATCGAGTGGGGACCAGCCGGTGGGGGTACCTCTCTTGCTCCCGGTGTGAAGATCATCATTGACGAGAACGCGATCGGGCAAGGCTCCAGCATCGCACGTTCTCTTTCTCACGAAGTTGGGCACCACCTCTTCACCGAAGTCCCGGATCGGACTTCCAAGCAATCCTACGTAAATAGTATGTTGCGAGGCGAAGCAGCTGCGACGCTCAGCAACGTCCAGGTCCAACGCGAAATTGTCGCGGCCGGGGGACCGGACATTGGCGTGTCGGGTACGGGAAGTCGGCCACAGCAGTATGGAGCCATTGCGGTGGAACTCCAGGCCGGGCGCATCAATCGTAGCCAAGCGCTTGGACAGATTGCTGAGGTGTTCAAGACGGAGGCTCCGTCTGTTGGTCCCCATGCGACATACGAGCAGTACTACGGCGCGTACTACGATCAGCACATAGCACCTTCGCAACGGCGGCGTAGGCCGGAGCCAGCATCTGACAACGAGCGCACTGCGGTTGCTGAGCGAGCTGGCCCTGTCACCGACGACTCGACTTCACTGCCTCGCGTGTCCTGTTCAACAACGGAGCTCGGTGATGCTGACCGTGCTCTTTACACGCAGATAAGGGCTGGCGTGGAGCGCCTGGATGCCGAGCATGGCAAGCCGTGGGACGACTCGAGCCAGCGCATGACCGCGAGCCTGTTGGTGCTGGCGAAGGAGCAGGGACTTTCGCGGGTTGACCATGTTGTCCTCAACAACCCGACAGACAACCTCGCTCGTGGTGAGAGGGTCTTCATAGTGGAGGGAGCAATCGATGATCCTGCCCATCGCAGAGGACATATGAATACGATGGATGCGCTGCGTGCGCCTGAGGCGGAGTCGCTGCATCGTGCTGATACGTTGAGTCAATCGCAGGCAGCGAGCCTTGAACAGCAGACGGCACAGCCCGTTCATACGCAGGACGGCCCGTCATTCTTGAGATAGGAGCATCGCTGCGGCATCGGAGGCGTCGATGGCTCGGCGCCCAGTGCAGTGAGATCCGAAGTGTAGCGCCGCATGCACGCCACCTGCCTTAGAATCCGCCTCACCCCCCAGCCGACCCGTCCCCATGACCCCCATTCCCGACACCGTGCCGCCCATCGAAGTGCGCATGGCGGAGATCGTCTTCCCCAACCACACCAATCACATGGGCACGCTGTTCGGTGGCCAGGCGCTGGCATGGATGGACAAGGCTGCATTCCTGGCCGCCGCGCGCTACTCGCGCCGCACCGTGGTCACCGCGCGCAGCGACCAGGTCGATTTCAAGCTGCCGATCCGTATCGGCCAGATGGTCGAAACCATCGGCCGTATCGTGGAAGTTGGCCGCAGTTCGATGAAGGTGCAGGTGGAATTGATCGCCGAAGACCTGCACAACGGCGAGCGCAAGCTGTGCACCCGCGGCCACTTCGTGATGATCGCGCTGGATGACGAAGGCCATCCCACTGCGGTCCCGGCATTGCCTGAAGCCGCGCCGGACGCCTGAGCCGGCGCTTGCACGGTGGCCGGGCTGCCCCCATCTGAGCAGGTATGAACCAGCCGCTGACCGATTTCATCACGCGCGCCCGCCGCCTGTTCGTGCTGACCGGCGCCGGTTGCAGCACCGCCTCGGGTATTCCGGATTACCGCGATACCGATGGCCAGTGGAAGCGCACCCCGCCGGTGACCTACCAGGCCTTCATGGCCGAACCGGCCACCCGCCAGCGCTACTGGGCGCGCAGCCTGGTCGGCTGGCCGCGCTTCGGCCACGCCGTGCCCAATGGCACCCACCACGCGCTGGCCGCGCTGGAAGCCAGCGGCAAGCTGGAGGTGCTGCTGACCCAGAACGTGGACGTGCTGCACCAGCGTGCCGGCAGTGCCAACGTGATCGACCTGCACGGCCGGCTGGACCGCGTGCGTTGCATGGGCTGCGAACAGCGCAGCGGCCGCGAGGAGCTGCAGCAGCGCCTGATGGCGGCCAACCCGGGCTGGGACACGCTGGAAGCGGGCATCGCACCGGATGGCGATGCCGACCTGGAGACCGATTTCTCCGCCTTCAACGTGCCGGACTGCCTGCACTGCGGTGGCCTGCTGAAACCGGACGTGGTGTTCTTCGGTGAGAACGTACCGCGCGAACGCGTCGCGGCCGTGCATGACCACCTGCAGCGCGCCGATGCGGTGCTGGTGGTGGGCTCATCGCTGATGGTCTATTCGGGCTTCCGCTTCGTGCAGGCTGCGGCCAAGGCCGGGCTGCCGGTGGCCGCACTGAACCGGGGCCGCACCCGTGCCGATGAACTGCTCGCCTTCAAGGACGAGCGCGACTGCGCCGAAGCGCTGGCGCCATGGCTCGGCGCTACCAGCACGATCCTGTGATCCAACACAGCGCTTGATCTCCAACCCCATCGGCGCTGCAATAGTCCCCTGTCTTTTTCCCCCTGCGAATCCCCACGTGAGCCAGCTGCTGTCGCCCGTCACCTTCGGGCCCCTGACCCTGCCCAACCGCATCGTGATCGCGCCGATGTGCCAGTACTCCGCCGAAAACGGCCAGGCCACCGATTGGCACACCATCCACCTGGGCAACCTGTCCCAGTCCGGCGCCGGCCTGCTGATCCTGGAAGCCACCGCCGTCGAGCCGCGCGGCCGCATCAGCCATGCCGACCTGGGGCTGTGGGACGACGCCACCGAAGCCGCGCTGGACAAGGTGCTGCAGACGGTGCGCCGCTGGTCGACGATGCCCATCGGCATCCAGCTTGGCCACGCCGGTCGCAAGGCTTCGGTGTCGCGTCCGTGGGAAGGCGGCAAGCAGATTCCCGCCGATGACGACAATGGCTGGACGCCGGTCGCGCCGTCCCCGCGCCCGTTCCACGCCGGCAACCCGGCCCCGCACGAACTGACCGAAGCGGAGATCGCCGGCATCGTCGAAGCCTTCGCCGAAAGCGCACGCCGCGCCGAGCGCCTGGGCATCCAGTTGATCGAACTGCATGCCGCGCACGGTTACCTGCTGCACCAGTTCCTGTCGCCGCTGAGCAACCAGCGCACCGATGGCTACGGCGGTCCGCTGCCGAACCGCATGCGCCTGCTGATCGAGGTGTACGACGCAGTGCGTGCGGCGGTATCGCCGTCGATCGCCGTGGGCGTGCGCATTTCGGCCAGTGACTGGGTTGCTGGCGGCTGGGACATCACCCAGACCGAGACCGTGGCGATGATCCTGGAGTCGCGCGGCTGCAACTTCCTGCATGTTTCCAGTGGTGGCCTGGACGAACGCCAGAAGATCGAGATCGGCCCGGGCTACCAGGTGCCGTTCGCTGCGGCGATCAAGGCCAAGGGCCGCATGCCGGTGATCGCCGTGGGCCTGATCACCGAGCCCGACCAGGCCGAATCGATCCTGCGCCACAACCATGCCGATGCCATCGCCCTGGCACGCGGCATCCTGTACGACCCGCGCTGGCCGTGGCACGCCGCCGCTGCACTCGGCGACAGCGTGGTGCCGGCCCCGCAGTACCTGCGCTGCGAACCGCGCGAAGCCCGCGGCGTCTTCGAAACGCGCTGACCCGGTAGTGACGGCCGCTGGCCGTCATGCCCGTGCCCTGGCGCTTGGTAGGTGACGACCGTTGGTCGTCACGCCGTGGCCCCGGGTAGTGACGGCCGCTGGCCGTCATGCCCGTGCCCTGGCGCTTGGTAGGTGACGACCGTTGGTCGTCACGCCGTGGCCCCCGGTAGTGACGGCCGCTGGCCGTCATGCCTGCGCCTTGGCTCCTGGTAGGTGACGACCGTTGGTCGTCACGCTCCAGCCGGAAAAACACAGATTCCCTCATGGACGCGATCAGCCCCGGCTGCGCACGATAGTCCCGCTGGTGCCCGTTGGCCCAGCCGGGATAGCAGTCCCGAACTTGATTCAACCATCTGGCTCTGTTGTTGTCCTCTGGGCACGGCGGAGAATGCACCGTGTTGCCAGCTCCATGGCGGACGGTGTGTGGGGATCCTCGATCCGCCGGCCCAGTTTGATGGTTGAGTCAGCCGGCACTGCTACCCGCACCGTCCGCCACCTTGCGCTCCCGCGCAGGTGGCCTTCCACGCTGCGAGGTCACCGATGCTCGACAACGCCCAGACCGATCCCACGCCGTCCTCCACCCCCGCCCGATGCCGCAGGGAACACGGCGCACAAGACCACCTTCGAACTGCTCGAACTCGCTGCACGCTTCCGTCATCCGGCTGCCGTTGCCGCCCTGCTGGAAGCCTGCATCATCGAAAGCGACGGTGACGCGCAGATCATCGCCCGCACGCTGGCGGCCATCGTGCACGCACAAGGCGTGCGTGATTTCTCGCAACGAAGCGGCGTATCGTGCCGCCAGCTGAGACGCGAGCTGACCGGCCGGCGCCCGGCCCAGTTCGCCACCGTGCTGCAGGTGACGCGTACGTTGGGCCTCAGCCTGCACCTGACCGCGACCGGTAGGGACGGCTGATGACCGTCCGCCCGTTGACCGTCACCCCGCCGGCACCTGCCATGCCACCGGCAAGCCCGCCTGCAGGTGCTCGAACAGCACACGGATGCGTGCGGTGAAATCGCGCCGGTCGCTCAGGCAGAAGAACATCTCCATCGGCTCCGGCCGCCACGCCGGATCATCGCCCAGCACGGCCTGCAGGCGACCGTCGCGCAGATAGGGTTCGGCGACGAACGCGGCCAGCCGGGTGATGCCGCCGCCGGCCGCGGCCAGTTCGGCCAAGGCATCGATGTCGTCGCAGATCATCCCCGGCTGCATGGTCGCCTCGACGCGGCCCTGTTCGCCCACCAGCCCCCACCGCAGCGGACGGCCGTCGGCGGGGAAGCGGAACAGCAGCGCGCGGTGATCGGCGAGCTGCTCCGGTGAGGTCGGGGTGCCGGCCCGTTCCAGATAGGAAGGGGCGGCGCAGAACACGAACGGGATGCGCGCCAGCGGGCGTGCCACCAGCCCATCCTGCAGCTGTGCGCCGATGCGGATGCTCACGTCCACCGACTCTTCGGCGTGGCGCACGGCGCGGTCGGACAGGCGCAGTTCCAGCTGCAGCTGCGGATACCGGCGTTGCAGGGCGGGCAGCATCGGCGCCAGCACGTGGCGCCCGAACGCGCGGCTGCAGCCGATGCGCAGCGGCCCGACCGGTTCGATGTCGCCGCTGCTGATCGCCGCCTGCGCACCGGCCAGGTCCGCTTCGATGTGCTGCACCTTGGCCAGGTACAGCGCGCCCGCTTCGCTGAGTGACAGCGAACGGGTGCTGCGATTGAACAGGCGCACCCCCAGGTGGGCCTCCAGCCGGCTGATGTTCTGGCCGACCGCGGTGGCGCTGATGCCGAGTGCGCGCGCCGCGCCGGCGATACTGCCGGCTTCGGCAGTGCGGGTGAAGGTGCGGATGAGCTGTAACAGGTTCATGACCGCACAGCCTGCCATGGCCGGGGGCAAAGTTCTGCTTCGGACTGCCCCAAGCACGCAGGGGCTGCAGCGGCGCTGCGCGTCAGGCATGCTGGGAGGCTGTTCCTGCACGGCCCCCTCCATGTCCGATTCCACTGCGTTGCCGGCCCGCCGCGGGCTGAAGTTCGGCCATCGCGCCACGCCCTATGTGTTCGCCTTTTTCATGGCCGGCATCATGGCGATGCTGATGTGCCTGGTGATCACCGCGGCCCATGCCGGGGTGGACGCGGCCTACCTGGGCCGCGTGCTGGAGGCCTATCTGCTGGCGATGCCGGTGGCGTTCTGCTGCGTGCTGGTGGTGCGCCCGCTGGTGCTGCGGCTGGTAGCGCTGACGGTGCATCCGCCGGGTTGAGGGTAGTGACGGCCGCTGGCCGTCATCCCGGATGCATGCAATGACGGCCAGCGGCCGTCGCTACCGATCAATGCAGTTGCATCTGAGAGCATTTATTCCGCAGCGCAGCAGGCTGCCCTAGACTTGGCCGGATGCGACCCGACTCCATCCTCACCCTGTCCTGCCCGGACCGCACCGGTATCGTCTACCGCGTGTCCGGCCTGTTGTACGACCATGGCTGCAACATCCTCGACGCCCAGCAGTTCGGTGACGAGGAGAGCGGGCGCTTCTTCCTGCGCGTGCATTTCGACCGCGATGCCGGGCTGCCGCTGGATACCGTCCAGGCCGCCATGCAGGCGCTGGCAAGCGACTTCGGCATGGACTGGCAACTGCACGACGGCCGCCGCCGCGCGCGCCTGCTGGTGCTGGTGAGCAAGCAGGGTCACTGCCTCAACGACCTGCTGTTCCGCGCCCACAGTGGCCAGTTGAAGGTGGACATCGCCGCGGTGGCTTCCAACCACGCCGACTTCGCGCCGCTGGCGGCGTCCTATGGCATTCCCTTCCACCACCTGCCGGTGAGCGCGGACACGCGCGAGGTGCAGGAACGCCAGATCATCGACCTGGTCGAGCGCGAGAAGATCGACCTGGTGGTGCTGGCGCGCTACATGCAGATCCTTTCGCCGACGCTGTGCCGCGCGCTGGCGGGCCGTGCGATCAACATCCACCACAGCTTCCTGCCCAGCTTCAAAGGGGCGCAGCCGTATCACCAGGCGCACGCACGCGGGGTCAAGATCATCGGTGCCACCGCGCACTACGTGACCGAAGACCTGGACGAGGGACCGATCATCGAACAGGACGTGGCCCGCGTGGACCATGCGATGACCCCGCGCGATCTGGTGCGGCTGGGCAGCGATACCGAATCGCAGGTGCTGGCGCGTGCAGTGCGCCGGCACGTGGAGCACCGCATCCTGCTCAACGGCCACCGCACGGTGGTGTTCCGGTAGCGCCGGCGCGATCACAGCAGCGCGTCGTGTGGCGGGCATCACGATGCCGGATGGAATCCGCCGAGCACGGCTCGGCGCTACCGGGCGCTACCGGCGCGATCAGAGCAGGGCGATGCCGGCCGTTGCCAGGGCCTGGCGCGTGGCGTCGTCGTTGTCGGCGCTGACCGGTCGGGTCAGGTCCCAGTGGAAGCCCACGGCGAAGCCGGCACTGGCTGCATCCTGCGCGGTCCACAGCACGCAGTAGTCGCGCGCCAGCCCGCACACATGCACTTCGCTGATGCCGCGTTCGCGCAGCCAGCCGGCCAGTCCGGTTGCCGGACGCGAACCTTCCGGGCCGTGGTTTTCGCGGAACGCGCTGTACGAATCCACCAAGGGGCGGGTGCCTTTGCGCAGCACCAGGTCGGCCGCATTCCAGTCCAGGCCGGGATGCAGCATGGCGCCGGCTGACCCCTGCACGCAGTGGTCGGGCCACAGGGTCTGCGGATGGCCGTGCAGCTGGATCTGCGCGAACGGCTGCTGGCCGGCGTAGTGGCTGGCGAAGGACGCATGGTTGGCCGGATGCCAGTCCTGGGTGGCGACCACGGTGCGGTACCGGCGCTGGGCCAGCAACGCGGCGATCGGTGCGACCACGGCATCGCCATCGGCGCAGGCCAACGCGCCGCCGGGCATGAAGTCCGGTTGCAGGTCCACCACGATCAGGGCCACGTGGGCGGGCAGGGGCGTCATGGGAAAATCCGTGCAGGGGAGCACGCAGCGTACCGGGGTACAGGGCGCAGCGTCGAGGGCGGCGGCAGCGTGCCGCCGCCCTCGTTCGTGGTCAGGCCACGCTGGCCTCGGCGTGCTCGGCACGCAGTTCGGCTGCGGCCGCCACCAGTGCCTGCAGTGCCGCGCGGGTCTCCGGCCAGCCACGGGTCTTCAGGCCGCAGTCCGGGTTCACCCACAGCTGTTCCGGCTTCAGCACCGCCAGTGCCTTGCGCAGCAGATCGACCATCTCCGCCTTGTCCGGCACGCGCGGGGAGTGGATGTCATACACGCCCGGCCCGATCTCGTTGGGGTAGTTGAAGCGCACGAAGGCATCCAGCAGCTCCATCCGCGAACGCGAGGTCTCGATCGAGATGACGTCGGCATCCATCGCCGCCACCGAGTGGATGATGTCGTTGAACTCCGAGTAACACATGTGCGTATGGATCTGCGTGGCATCGCGCACCCCGCTGGTGCTGATCCGGAACGATTCCACTGCCCAGTCCAGGTAGCTGCGCCATTGCGCGCGGCGCAGCGGCAGGCCTTCGCGGATCGCCGGTTCGTCGACCTGGATCACGCCGATGCCGGCGGCCTCCAGGTCATTCACCTCATCGCGCAGCGCCAGGGCGATCTGCCGGCAGGTGGCATCGCGTTCCTGGTCATCGCGCACGAACGACCACTGCAGCACCGTCACCGGGCCGGTCAGCATGCCCTTCATCGGCTTGCGGGTGAGCGACTGTGCATACTGCGACCAGCGCACCGTCATCGGCCGTGGACGGCTGACATCGCCGAAGATCACCGGTGGCTTCACGCAGCGCGAGCCGTAGCTCTGCACCCAGCCATTGCCGGTGAAGGCGAAGCCTTCCAGCTGCTCGCCGAAGTACTCCACCATGTCGTTGCGCTCGAACTCACCGTGCACCAGCACGTCCAGCCCCAGTTCTTCCTGCACGCGAACGCAGTGCGCGGTCTGCTGCTCCAGGAAAGCCTCGTAATCGCCCAGCGACAGCTTGCCGGACTTGTGCCGGGCGCGTGCTTCGCGCACGTCCAGGGTCTGCGGGAACGAGCCGATGGTGGTGGTGGGCAGCAGCGGCAACTGCAGCGCGGCGTGCTGGGCCAGGCGGCGCTGCGGATAACTGCCGTGGCGCCGGGCATCGGCGGCGGACAGGCTGGCCAGGCGCGCGGCGACGGCCGGGTCGTGCACGCGCGGCGAGCGGCGGCGGGCCTCCAGCGCCTCGCGGTTGGCGCTCAGCCCGGCGTCCGCCGACGGCTTGCCGTCGAGCGCATCGGCGAGCACGCGCAGTTCTTCCAGCTTCTGCCGCGAAAACGCCAGCCAGCTGCGCAGTTCTTCGTCCAGCTTCTTTTCCAGGGTCAGGTCCACCGGCGAATGCAGCAGCGAACACGACGGTGCCAGCCACAGCAGGTCCGCACCGCGATCGGTCTGCGCATAGCGCGCCAGGATCAACGCATTGTCCAGCTGGGTGCGCCAGATGTTGCGGCCGTTGACCAACCCGGCCGACAGCACGCGGCCGGCGGGCAGCGCCTGCAGCACCGCATCCAGCTGCTCCGGTGCGCGCACCAGGTCCACGTGCAGGCCGTCCACCGGCAGCGCGGCGGCAAGGCTGAGATTGTCATCCAGCGCGCCGAAGTAGGTGGCCAGCAGCAGCTTCGGTGGTGTCCCCGCATTGCCGCCCAGCACCGCGTAGGCGCGTTCGAATGCCGCGCGGGCGCCCGCGTCCAGGTCCTGCACCAGCAGCGGTTCGTCCAGCTGCACCCAGTCCGCACCGGCCGCGCGCAGCTGGGCCAGCAGGTCGACGTAAGACGGCAGCAGCGCATCCAACAGGTCCAGCGCGGCCGACCCATCGGTGGTCTTGGACAGCAGCAGGAAGCTGACCGGCCCCAGCAGCACCGGGCGGGTGTGGATGCCCAGCGCCTTGGCTTCGCGGAATTCGGCCAGCGGCTTGTCACCGCGCAGCGCGAACGCCTGCCCGGCCTGCAGTTCCGGCACCAGGTAGTGGTAGTTGGTATCGAACCACTTGGTCATCTCCAGCGCATGCAGGTCGATGCCATCGCGTTGCAGCCCGCGCGCCATCGCGAAGTAGGCGGCGAGCGGCTCGTGTTCGGCCAGGGCGCGGTAGCGGGCGGGAAGCGCATCGAACAGGAAGGCGGTGTCCAGCACCTGGTCGTACAGGCTGAAATCGTTGCTCGGCGGCACGTCCACGCCGGCTTCGATCTGCAGCTTCCAGTGGCGTGCACGCAGCGCGGCGGCGCTGGCCTGCAGGGTGGCGATGTCATCCTCGCCACTCCAGTGGCGTTCAAGGGCCCGCTTCAGTTCGCGCTTGGCGCCGATGCGGGGAAAACCCAGGTTGGTAACGGTGGTCATTGCAGCGTGTCCTCATTGCATGTCGGCATTGAGGAACGAAGGAACTGCAGGGTGCCGCGCGCCGTTGCCGGCCCACGTCCCTCCTGCCAGCGACCTTCGCCCCCGCGGGCGAACCGGATGCCGTGGACAGGCGCACGTGCCGACGCGTCCCGCTGGCGGCGGGACGGCATGGGCCGGGCAACCTCCCCGCGGAGATTCCAGGTCGAATCGAAGGACGTTCAGGTCCTCCGGCCGGGGCCGGTATTCGGGCTGTTGGACACGGACGTTGCCGCCCACCTAGTGTCCGCCGCTTCCCAGGCCGTGGCCCAGTGCTGTTGGCGGAGGTCGTTTCCATTCACCGCTGCGGGGCAGCTCCGGAATACGTGCACGGGGCACGGTCACCGGATTCCCGTTTAAATCCATCCTTTCATTCGCATGAAGAGATGAATACCTTCGGCGAGCACAAGGTAGGCTCAAGCGCGGCATCGGTCAAGGGGCCGGCGCCGCACTGCATCCAATGCGCCGCCTGCTGCGTATCTGTCCATGAGCCCGCTGCGGACCCTGCCATGCGCTACCCATCGTTGCCCTGCCTGCTGTTGCTTGCCGCCGCTGCCGCGCCTGCCGGTGCCGCCGTGCTGCGCGTGGAAGGCGAGGCGCTGGCGCCGAAGGGGGGCCGGGCGCTGTACCGCGAAACCCATTATCTGCAGGACGTGGGGGAGCAGCAGGCGCGGCTGGTGCTGTACCGCTGCAACGACGGACGCGCGTTCGCGCGCAAGTGGATGCCGGCCGCCGCCAATGCGCAGGCACCGGATTTCGAGTTCGTCGATGGCCGTGACGGGCGCCGCGAGGCGGTGCAGTCCCTGGGCCCGCAGCGCCGCGTCAGAATCCGCGCCTCCAGCGGTGCAGCCGACGCAGCCAGGACCCTGGACATGCCCACGGGCGGGGTGATCGACGCCGGATTCGATGCGGCCGTGCGTGCGCACTGGCCTGCACTGCTGCAGGGCGAAACGGTAGCCTTGCCGTTCCTGCTCACCAGCCGCCAGCGCTGGGTGCCGGTGAAACTGCGCCGGGTCGGTGCGCTGGACTGGCAGGGCCAGCCGGCGGAACGGCTGCAGATGCAGCTGGACGCCTGGTTCGGCTTCGCGGTGCCGGCGGTCACCCTGGTCTACGCGCGTGCCGATCGCCGCCTGCTGCAGTTCGAAGGCACCGGCAACGTACGCGACGCTGAAGGTGGCTGGCCGCTGGTGCGCATCCGCTTCCCCGGCGCGCCGCAGCCGGTCAGCGAAGGCGAGCTTTCCGCCGCACGCAGCCAACCCCTGGTGGCCTCATGCAGCCGATGATGGACTTGCGGTCTGCGCGCCGAGCAACGAGGATGCAGGTCTGCCCCTGTGCCACGCGGAGCCTGCAATGCCCCAGCCGGACGCCCCCGACGGTGCCGACGCGCGCCGACTCGACGCCCTGCTCGAACAGGTGGCGGCGCAGGATCGCGATGCCTTCGAAGCGCTGTACCAGCAGGCGGGGGGACGCCTGTTCGCGATCTGCCTGCGCCTGCTGCGTGACCGCGGCGAAGCCGAGGACGTGCTGCAGGAGGTGTTCGTGACCGTCTGGCACAAAGCCTCGCGCTTCGATCCCGGCAAGGCCTCGGCGATGACCTGGCTGTCCATGCTGGCGCGCAACCGGTCGATCGACCGCCTGCGCGCCGCGCCGCCGCGGGCGCTTGACGATGTGTCCATCGCCGATGAGCTGCCCGACGGCGACCTGCAGCCGGCCCAGCTGGCCGAACGCAACGACGAAGATGCGCGGCTGCAGGACTGCATGCAGGCGCTGGAACCGCGCCGGCGCAGCCTGATCCGCGCCGCCTTCCTTGACGGCGCCAGCCACGATGAACTGGCGCGCCGCCTTGCCACTCCGCTGGGTACGGTGAAAAGCTGGATCCGCCGTGGCCTGGCCCAGCTTCGGGTGTGCCTGGAACCATGAACATCCGCGACCTTCATCACGAAGACGGGCAGCCGCCGAGCGCCGACCAGCAGGCCGGTGAGTACGTGCTGGGCGTGCTGGATGCCGACCAGCGCCGGCAGGCCGAGCAGCGCATCAGTTCCGATGCGGGTTTCGCGCGGCTGGTGGACCAATGGGAACAACGGCTGGCGCCGCTGCTGGAAGAAGTGGGCAGCGCGCCGGTGCCGGCCCATGTGTGGCTGCGCGTGCGCCGTGAACTGGGCTGGGCGACCTTCGATGCCGCCCCGAACGCGCGTCCGTGGCAGCGCACCGGCTTCTGGCAGGGCGCCACCGCACTCGCCGCCGCGCTGGCGCTGGTCGCGGTGTTCACCCGCCCGGCACCGGATGCCCCGGTACCCACCCCGGTGGCCGTTACCCCGGCACCGACCCCGGCGGTCGAACCGGAACAGGCCACGCGCCCGGTCACTCCGCTGCTGCATGACGATGGCCGTGCCGGCTGGCTGGCGTCGGTCGATGCCACGCTGGGCAAGGTGCTGATGGTGCCGGTACCGTCCGCGCCGGATGCGCAGGGCCGCGCGCCGGAGCTGTGGGTGATCCCGGCCGGTGGCGCCCCGGTGTCGCTGGGCCTGGTCTCCAACGACCGCGCCCATACCGTGGACGTACCCGCGGCGCTGCGTTCGGCGCTGGTCAATGGGTCGGTACTGGCCATCACGCTGGAACCGTCGGCGGGTGCGCCGCACCCGGCGCCGACTGGCCCGGTGGTTGCCAAGGGAGACATCGCCAACCTGTAGCTGGCCGGAAAAATTTATTTTCCGGACGCTGCATCCACAGGCCCGCTGGCATCGTATCTCCTGACAGTAGATCCAGGAGGGATGCACGATGTCGGCCACACCCGCAGTACCGCCGCCCCGCCCGCGGCGCTGGTCCGCCCTGTTGCGCTGGTTCGATACCGCCGCCCGGGAGCCCAGCGCGGCCGACGCCGCCGAAGCCGATGGCAAGCGCATCGACTGGCTGCGCGCGCTGCCGTTCGTGGGCCTTCACCTGGCCTGCGTGGCGGTGATCTGGGTGGGCGTATCGTGGGTGGCGGTGGCCGTGGCCGCGTTGCTGTACGCGGTGCGCATGTTCGCCATCACCGGCTTCTACCACCGCTATTTCTCCCACCGCACCTTCCAGACCTCGCGTCCGGTGCAGTTCCTGTTCGCCGCCATCGGCGCCGCCAGCGTGCAGCGCGGGCCGCTGTGGTGGGCGGCGCACCATCGCAGCCACCATCGCCATGCCGACCAGCCGCTGGATCCGCATTCGCCGCGCGAACACGGGTTCTGGTGGAGCCACATGGGCTGGTTCCTGACCCGCGAAGGGTTCCGCACCGACTGGTCGCGCATTCCCGATCTGGCCCGCTTCCCGGAACTGCGCTGGCTGGACCGCTTCGACACGCTGGTGCCGGTCGCGCTGGCCGCGGCACTGTACGGGCTCGGCGCGCTGCTTGAGCAGGTGGCGCCCGCGCTGGGCACCAGCGGCCCGCAGATGCTGGTCTGGGGGTTCTTCATCTCCACCGTGGTGCTGTTCCATGCCACGGTCACCATCAATTCGCTGGCCCACCGCTTCGGCCGGCAGCGCTATGACACCGGCGATGACAGCCGCAACAACCTGTGGCTGGCGCTGCTCACCTTCGGCGAGGGCTGGCACAACAACCACCACTTCTTCCCCGGTACCGCGCGCCAGGGCTTCCGCTGGTGGGAAGTGGACATCACCTGGTACGGCCTGCGGCTGATGCAGTCGCTGCGGCTGGTGCACGGACTCAAGCCGGTGCCGGCCTGGGTGCTGGCCAAGGCAAAGGACTGACATGCGCATCGCCGTCATCGGATCGGGCATTGCCGGACTGGCCAGCGCGTGGTGGCTGGACCAACAGCACGAGGTCACCCTGTTCGAGGCCAACGATTACCTCGGTGGCCACACCCATACCCACGCGCTGCAGGTGGATGGCCGCGCGGTATCGGTGGACACCGGATTCATCGTGTTCAACCCGCAGCACTATCCGCTGCTCAGCGGACTGTTCGACGAGCTCGATGTCGCCTCGCAGCCGACCACCATGAGCTTCTCCGCGCACAGCGAACGCAGCGGGGTGGAGTACAACGCCACCTCGTTGAATGGCCTGTTCTGCCAGCGCCGCAACCTGCTCTCGCCACGCTTCTGGGGGATGCTGGCCGACCTGCGGCGTTTCTATCGCGAGGCCCCGCTCCTGCTGCAGGGCGACGAGGCCGGGCCGACCCTCGGCCAGTACCTGCACGACCACCATTACGGCGAGGCCTTCGTCGAAGAGCACCTGCTGCCGATGGCATCGGCCCTGTGGTCCTCGCCGGCCACCAGCGTGCGTGACTTCCCGGCGCGCTACCTGGTGCAGTTCATGGCCAACCACCAGATGCTGCAGCTCACCGGCCGTCCGCAATGGCGGGTGGTGCAGGGCGGCTCAGCGCGTTACGTGGACGCGCTGCGCCAGCGCTGGCAGGTGCGCGAGCGGCTGGAGTGCCCGGTGCTGGCAGTGGAACGGCTGGCCGATGGCGTGCTGGTGCACAGCGCGGCCGGCGCGGAGGGCTTCGACCACGTGGTGATGGCCTGCCATAGCGATCAGGCACTGGCCCTGCTGCAGGATCCGGATGTCGTGGAGCGCAGCGTGCTCGGCGCCATCCGCTACCAGCCCAACGAGGTCGTGCTGCATACCGATGCCGCCCTGCTGCCGCGCAACCGCGCGGCGTGGGCGGCGTGGAACGCGCACGTGCCGCGCGATCCAGCGCAGGCCTGCACGGTGACCTACTGCATGAACCTGCTGCAGGGCCTGGATACGCCGACCCCGCTGCTGGTGACGCTCAACCGCAGCGAGGCGATCGACCCGGCCAAGGTGCTGCGTCGCCTGCGCTACGCACACCCGGTGCACGACCACGCCATGGTCCGTGCGCAGCGGCGCTGGCACGAGGTGCAGGGACGCCGCCGTACCTGGTTTGCGGGCGCGTACTGGGGCTGGGGTTTCCACGAAGACGGCATCCGCAGTGCGCGCCGTGTGGTGGATGCACTGCATGCGGTGAGTGCCGAAACGCATTGGCCGCGTCACGAGGAAACCACCGCGTGAGCGCCAGCGCGATCTACCGCGGCGAGGTCGTGCACCGCAGGCACGTGCCGCATGCACACGCCTTCCGTTATCCGATCGCACAGCTGCTGCTGGACCTGGACGAGGTGGACAGCGTGTTCGACCGGCGCTGGCTGTGGTCGGTGGGCCGCCGCAACCTGGCCGAGTTCCGCCGCAGCGACTACCTGGGTGACCCCGACCAGCCGCTGGCCGATGCGGTGCGCGACCGTGCGCAGGCCGTGCTTGGGCACCGTCCATCGGGCCCGGTGCGCCTGCTCGCGCACCTGCGCCACGCCGGCCACGTGTTCAATCCGGTCAGCTTCTACTACTGCCACGCCGCCGATGACACGCTGGAGTGCATCGTCGCCGAGATCACCAACACACCGTGGAAGGAGCGCCATGCCTACGTGCTGGCGGTCGCCGATGCGGAAGCCCGTGGGCGCGCGCTGCGCTGGCGTTTCGACAAGCAGTTCCATGTTTCGCCCTTCATGCAGATGGACTGCGGTTACGACTGGCGCTTCACCGTGCCCGGTGACGACCTGCGTGTGCACATGCAGGTGTGGCGCGACGGCCAGCGCCAGTTCGATGCGACCCAGTCGATGCAGCGGCGTGCGCTGGACGGTCCCGGACTGGCGATGGTGCTGGCCCGGCATCCGCTGATGACGCTGCAGGTGGTCGGCGCGATCCATTGGCAGGCGCTGCGCCTGTGGCTGAAACGCAATCCGGTCCACGACCATCCTTCGCTTGCTGGAAAAAACCAATGAACGACATGAGCCACAGCGTGGCCCTGCCACGGCCCGGGCGCCTGGATGCCTTCCTTCGCCGCCAGCTGCTGGCCAAGCTGGGCGCGCTGCGCGACGGTCGCCTGCGGGTCCGCGATGCGCTGGGTGAAGTGGTGCTCGGCACGCAGGGCAGTGGCCCGCTGGTGACGGTGACCATCGATGACCCGGCGTTCTATCGCGCGGTGGCGACCCAGGGCAGCGTGGGCGCCGGCGAAAGCTACATCCACGGCCAGTGGCGCTGCGACGACCTGGTGGCGCTGGTGCAGCTGCTGGTGCGCAACCGCGAGCTGCTCGACGGCGTGGAGCGCGGCCCGGCGCGCATCGGGGGGTGGGCGCTGAAAGCCTGGGCGCAGCTGCGCCGCAATACCCGCGAAGGCAGCCGCCGCAACATCGCCGCGCACTACGATCTGGGTAATCCGTTCTTCTCGCTGTTCCTGTCCAACGACCTGATGTATTCCTCGGCGCTGTTCGAGGACGGCGATACGCTGGACGCCGCATCGCAGCGCAAGCTGGCGCGCATCTGCGAACAGCTGCAGCTCACGCCTGGCGACCACGTGCTGGAGATCGGTACCGGCTGGGGCGGCTTTGCGATGTACGCGGCGCGCCACATCGGCTGCCGCGTCACCACCACCACGATATCGGTGGAGCAGCACGCGCTGGCCAGCCAGCGCATCGAAGCGGCCGGACTGCACGACCGGGTGACCCTGCTGCTGAAGGACTACCGCGACCTGGATGGCCAGTACGACAAGCTGGTGTCCATCGAGATGATCGAGGCGATCGGCGCGCAGTACCTGCAGACCTATTTCGCCACCCTGACCCGCCTGCTGAAGCCGGAAGGATTGGCCTTGCTGCAGGCGATCACCATCGAAGACGAGCGCTACGAGCAGGCGCGGCGCAGCGTGGATTACATCAAGCGCTTCGTGTTCCCCGGCAGTTTCATTCCCTCGCTGAATGCCATGCTGGCGGCCAAGACCCGCAGCAGCGACCTGCAGCTGATCGGCCAGATGGACTTCGGACAGTCCTACGCACTGACCCTGCGCGCCTGGCGCGAGCGCTTCCTCGCCCAGCTGCCGGCGGTGCGCGCGCAGGGCTTCGATGAGGATTTCATCCGCATGTGGGAGTTCTACCTCGCGTACTGCGAAGGCGGCTTCCTGGAGCGCTCGATTGGTGTGTCACAGCTGTTGCTGGCGCGGCCGGGCTACCGTCCCCCGCCGCTGGCCGGAGCGCACTGAGATGCACTTCTGGGGCAACCTGATCGGCAACCAGCTGGTGTGGTTCTGCGCCGTGGCCGGTGCCGGACGCGGTCTGTACTGGCCGGCGCTGGTGGCCGCGGCCGCCTATGTGCTGAGCCAGCTGCTGCTGTCCCCGCACCCGGCGGTGGAGCTGAAGCTGATCGCGCTGGCGATCGGTTGCGGGCTGGTGGTGGACGGCGTGGCCGGTGCTTCCGGGCTGGTGGTGTATGCCGCAGGCAACGCCGAACGCGGGCTGGCGCCGGTCTGGATCCTTGCCTTGTGGGCATCGTTCGCGATGACCCTGACGGTCTCTTTCGCTGCCCTGCAGCGCCGGTGGCTGCTGGCCGTTCTGGTCGGCCTGCTGCTGGCCCCCCTGGCCTATGTCTCGGCCGCGCGGGGATTTTCTTCGCTGACTTTCGCCACGCCGGCCTGGCAGGGCATCGCCGTGCTGGGTATCGGCTGGGCGCTCGCGCTGCCGCTGTTGGCCACCTGCGCGCGGCGCTGGCAGCCGGCACGCCGCGGTGACCCCGTGGGAACAGGAGAAACACGATGAAGCTGTTGTGGTGGGTGTGGCTGTATGCCGCCGTGGTGATGAGCTGGGGCTGGTGGTGGCAACGCCGGCACCAGAACATCGGCGTGGTGGACGTGCTGTGGGCCAAGAGCGTGGCCGCCGCCGCGCTGCTGCTGGCGCTGCTGGGGGAGGGCGCGCTGCTGCCGCGGCTGGCGCTGGGCGTGCTGGGCGGGCTGTGGGGAGCCCGCCTGGCACTCCACCTTTGGCGGCGCGTGCGCAGCGAAGACGAGGACGGTCGCTACCGTTACCTGCGCGATCACTGGCACGGCCACCAGGGCAAGATCTTCGGCTTCTTCCAGGCCCAGGCGCTGCTGGTGGTGCTGTTCGCCCTGCCGTTCATCGCGGTGGCGCAGAACCCGCGCGGGCACGGTATCGGCTGGGTGCTGGCCGCGGTGGCGATGTGGCTGCTGAGCGTGGGCGGGGAGAGCCTGGCCGACCGCCAGCTCGCCCGCTTCCGCGCCGATCCGGCGAACAAGGGCCGCACCTGCCGCGCGGGGCTGTGGCGCTATTCCCGGCATCCCAACTACTTCTTCGAATGGCTGCACTGGTTCACCTATGTGCTGCTGGCCGTGGGTTCCCCGCTGTGGTGGCTGGCCTGCGCCGGCCCGGTGGTGATGTATGTGTTCCTGCGCTGGCTGAGCGGCGTGCCGTTCACCGAGAAACAGGCGCTGCGCAGCCGTGGCGAGGACTACCGCCAGTACCAGCGCAGCACGTCGATGATCTTTCCCTGGTTCCCCAGTGAACCCACCCCTTCCAAGGAGCCGCGCCGATGAGCACCCAGATCCAGTCCCTGCCGCTGCCAGACCCTGCCGCAGGACTGACCGGCCTGGCCGAACGCGGGCTGCTGCCCGATGTGCTGCTGCGCTATGGCATCCGCCGGCAGTGCGCGCAGCGCCTGCGCGAGGAGTTCGAGGGCGGCACCGAGGCCCAGGCACTGCGCTTTTCCGAGCGCATCGCCGAACTGGCGGGCAGTCCGTTGGCCCTGCACGTGGATGCGGCCAACCGCCAGCACTATGAAGTGCCGGCGGCGTTCTTCGAAGCGTGCCTGGGCAAGCGGCTGAAATACAGCAGCTGCTACTACCGCACCGGCACCGAGACCCTGGACCAGGCCGAAGAAGCGATGCTGGAGCTGTACGCCGAGCGCGCCGGCCTGGCCGACGGCCAGGACATCCTGGAACTGGGGTGCGGCTGGGGATCGTTGACCTTGTGGATGGCCGAGCGTTATCCGCAGGCGCGCATCACCGCGGTGTCGAACTCGCACGGGCAACGTGCGCACATCGAGGCGCAATGCCAGGCGCGTGGACTGCGCAACGTGCAGGTGCTGACCCGCGACGTCAACCACCTGGAGCTGCCCGCGCGCTCCTTCGACCGCGCGGTGTCCATCGAGATGTTCGAACACATGCGCAACTACGACCGGCTGCTGGGCCGCATCGCCGGTTGGCTGCGTAGCGATGGGGCGTTGTTCGTGCATATCTTCGTGCATCGCACGGCGATGTATCCCTTTGAAACCGAGGGCGAGGACAACTGGATGGGGCGGCACTTCTTCACCGGTGGCCTGATGCCGGCAGCGGACACGCTGCTGCACTTCCAGCACGACCTGCTGCTGCAGCAGCGCTGGTTGCTGGATGGCACGCACTACCAGCGCACCGCCAACCACTGGCTGCAGAACCAGGACAGCCAGCGCGACGCGCTGATGCCGGTGCTGCGCCAGACCTACGGCGATGCCGCCGCTGCGTTGTGGTTCCAGCGCTGGCGGATGTTCTGGATGGCCTGCGCCGAACTGTTCGGTTATGAGAAGGGCCAGCAGTGGCTGGTGGCCCACTACCTGTTCCGTCCCCGTTGAAGGAGAACACCATGCGTCTGTCCCGCCTGCTTCCCGTGATCGCGATGGCGTTGTCGGCCAGCGCCTGTTCGTCCAGTCCGGAACGTCCCTTGCCGCGCGCGACCGCGGTGGACGTGCCGCGCTTCATGGGTGACTGGTATGTCATCGCCCAGATTCCCACCTTCATCGAACGCAAGGCGTTTGATTCGGTGGAACGCTATGCACTGCGACCCGACGGGCGCATCCAGACCACCTTCACCTACCGCAAGGGCAGCTTCGATGGGAAGCTGAAGACGATGCATCCGGTGGGTCGGGTGGAGAAGGAAGGCAACGGCGCGGTGTGGGGCATGCAGTTCATCTGGCCGATCCAGGCCGAGTACGTGATTTCCTGGCTGGATGAGGACTACCAGCAGACCATCGTGGCGCGCAGCAAGCGCGACTACGTGTGGTACATGGCGCGGACGCCGCAGGTCAGCGAGGCCGATTACCAGCAGGCCATCGAGAAGATCGCCGCGATGGGTTATGACACCAGCAAGATCCGCAAGGTCCCGCAGTCAGAGCGGTAGTGCCGTTGGCAACGGCGTGACGACCAACGCAGGCTGTGTAACAAGTCCGGGCCCGGTCGAGCTACGCGAGATCTGGACCTCCGGCAGACATGCAACTATGCAGATCTCGCGTAGCAGGGCGAAAAATGGCGACAATTTCGCCATCGGCCGACAAGGTCGGACTTGTTACACAGCCTGCAACGGTCGTCACCCACCGGGGGCCAGGGCACGCGCAAGACGGCCAGCGGCCGTCACTACCAGGGGCCAGGGCACGCGCAAGACGGCCAGCGGCCGTCACTACCAAGGGCCAGGACACGGGCGTGACGGCCAGCGGCCGTCACTACCGGGGCAGACGTTGCTTTCGAAATGCGTCAGCGATCTCATGCGGTGAGAGGCCTGCTTGCCATAATCAGGGTCGAATCCAGCGGAGGGTCGGCCCGTGGCAGCCAAGTACTGCGATCTGGTCATGAAGGGCGGAATCACCAGCGGCATCGTGTATCCCAACGCGGTGCTGGCGCTGGCCAGGGACTACCGCTTCAAGAGCATCGGCGGTACCTCGGCCGGCGCCATCGCAGCCGCCGTGGCGGCGGCGGCCGCCCTCGGTGATCGCCGTCGCCAGGCAGGCGAGACAGTGGGGCCGCAGGCCGGCTTCGAGGGACTGGCCGGCGTATCGGCCCAGCTGTCCACGCGTGGCTTCATCTACGGTTTGTTCCAGCCCGCTCGGGGCGCGCGCGCGGCCTACCGGCTGCTGGTGGTGCTGGCCAGCCATGCGGGGTGGCCACGCAAACTGCTGTGCCTGCTGACGGCGGTGTTCACCATCGCGCCGCTGGAAGTGCTGCTTTCGCTGGTCGTGCTGCTGGGCATCGGCTACGGCGCCGGCGGGGTGGCGGGCATGCTGGCGACCCTGTTGCCTTCGCTGCTGTGCGCCTACGGTGCCGGCGTGGCCGGCGCGCTGCTGCGGGTGGCACGGGTGGCGCGTGGCAACCTGCTGGGGCTGTGCAGTGGCCGCAGCGATGATCCGCAACGCCCCGCACTGACCGACTGGCTGCACGAGGCCCTGCAGCGTTTGTCGGGCAAGCCGGACGATGCACCGCTGACCTTCGCCGACCTGCACGGCGCCCCACGCTATGCGGACGAACCGCAGGATGGCCGGGCGATCACCCTGCAGATGATCAGTACCTGCGTGTCGCACAACGAGCCGCGCACCCTGCCGTTTTCCGAAGCACGCTTCTGGTTCCTGCGCGAAGAGTTCGACCGCCTGTTCCCGCGCAGCGTGGTGGACGGGCTGGTGGCCGATGCCGGCGCCCCGGAGCAGGTCGACGGCCGGCTCTACTATCGATTGCCGCCGGAAGGCCAGCTGCCGGTGCTGGTCGCCACGCGGATGAGCCTCAGCTTTCCGCTGCTGATCAGCGCGGTGCCGCTGCATGAGCCGGCGCGCCACCATGCGGGGGTGCAGGGCAACCGTGCCGAACCGGGACGGGGCGGCAGGAACGTGGCCGACAGCATGGAGGGCCTGGCCAGCGGTGGGCAGCAGGGCGCGGCGGCGACAGGCTCGTCGATCGCCGGCTACCGCCGGTGCTGGTTCTCCGACGGCGGCATCAGCAGCAACTTCCCGATCCATCTTTTCGACGCCGCGCTGCCGCGCTGGCCAACCTTCGCCATCAACCTGGTGTACCCCGGTGATGCCCGGGAAATGTCTGACGCAGCCGATGCGCAGCAGGCGCTGGAACGCGCGGTGGTGCTGCCAACCGGCAACCGCGAACGCTGGCAGCGCGGTTACCGCGACATCGCTTCGCCGATGGCCGCCACCGAGCTGGTCCGTTTCCTGTTCGCGATCGTCGCCACCATGCAGAACTGGCGCGACCTGCTGCAGGCCCGCGCGCCCGGCTACCGCGACCGCATCGTGCATGTCGCCCTGGAAGGCGACGAGGGCGGCATGAACCTGGACATGCCGCAGGAGGTGCTCGGTCGCATCGCGCAGAAGGGCACGCTGGCCGGTGAACGCTTCTGCCGCTTCTCGTTCGAAAACCACTACTGGATACGCTGGCGCAATGCCGCTTCGGCCTACCAGCGCTACACGCTGGAAGTGTCGCGTACCGATGACGCGGGCCAGCAGGTGGTGGCCTACCGGACCGCCTATGCCAGCGTGGCGGCGGGGCAACCGGCACCGCCGTCGTATCCGCTGGGATCGCAGGAAAAGCGTCGCCAATCCCAGGCGCTGTACGCGCTGATGGTGGAGCAGGGCGCCAGCTGGGACGACTGTGGCCCGGACCTCACCGACGGTGCCCCGCGCCCGCTGCCGCAGATGAAGGTGACCCCGATCTACTAGGTAGTGACGGCCGCTGGCCGCCATTCCCGTTGGACGGCCAACGGCCGTCACTACCGGTCGCGTCATTCCCGTCGGGACGGGGTCAGATTCCAGGGGGGCGGCTAGCGGCCGTCCCTGCCGCGCAATGGCCGGGCACGCTCAGCGCCCCGGCAACTGCACGAACGCGCGCTGCATGCAGTCTTCGCGCGGGCAGACACGGCAGCCGGGGCCGATCGACACCGAATTGCCCGGGCTCTGGATATCCAGCCCCCGCGTGTACACCAGCCGCTCGGCGTGCTGCAGGTCGCAGCCCAGCGCCACGGCGAAGGTCTTGCGCGGCTGGCCGTGGCCGACCGGCCCGCTGCTGACCTGCCGTGCCAGCCAGAAATGGCGTCGCCCATCGGGCATGCGCGCGGTCTGGGTGAGGATGCGCCCGGGCTGGTTGAACGCCTCGTACACTATCCACAGCGGACACGAACCGCCGACCTGCGAGAAGTGGAAATCGGTGGCCGAATGCCGCTTGGACACATTGCCGGCGCGGTCCACGCGGATGAAGAAAAACGGCAGGCCCGGTGCACTGCGCCGCGCCAGCGTACTCAAGCGGTGGCAGACCGCTTCGAAGCCCACGCCGAACTGATGGGCCAGCAGTTCGATGTCATAGCCACTGGACTCGGCCGCACGCAGGAATGGGCCGTACGGCATCACCAGCGCGCCGGCGAAGTAGTTGGACAGGCCGATGCGTGCCTGCGCGATGCGCTCGTCATCGCGGAAACCGGCCCGTTCGATCACCGCATCCACCTGTTCGGCATGGCCGCGCAACGCCAGTTCGGCCGCCATCTGGAACGCCTGCTGGCCCGGCTCCAGGTAGTCCGGCAGCCACAGCGTGCGTGCCTGGCTGTCCATCACGCGTTTCTCCCGGCCTGCCTGCAGCGGCGCGACTTCGACCATCACCCCGTGGCGGTCGGCCAGCAGCTGGCGCAGCCGCGGCGCCATGTGGCCGACGGTCAGGCCCCACTCGGCGAACAGGCGCTCGGCCAACGCATCCAGTTCCGGGATGTGGTTGTGCATGCGGTTGAAGAAATCGCGCACCTGGTCGCCGGCCGGCAGGCTCATCCCGGCGCCGGGCTCACCCAGCTGGAACTCCAGCGCGGCGGCGTGTTCGCGCAGCACCAGATGGCGCCGGTGCAGGTCCAGCAAGGCCTGGCTGACCTGCGGCAGGTTGCCCGCCAGCGCCCGCAGTTCGTTGGCGCTGACATCGGCCAGGCCGAGGTCGCGCAGGGTCTGGCCCAGTGCCTCCTGCAGCGCGGCCGGGCCGCCGGCGTCGAACAGGTCGCCCAGTTCACCCAGCACCGCGCGCAGGCGCTGCTGCACCGCCGGGGTCAACGGCCGCTTGTTGCGCTCGATCTGGTTCAGGTAGCTGGCCGAGACGCCGAGCTGCTGGGCCAGCTGCGCCTGGGTATAGCCGCGCTGCTCGCGCAACTTGGCCAGGCGAAGGCCGAGCTGGCGTTGGGGGGTCTCGGTATTCACAGGATTAACAACTATCGTCGGTCCGGTTTGCCAGATTAAGCGCAGACAGGCCGGAAATCGAGCGGGCGCCTGTGAATAATGCCAAGCATCCCTGAGACCCACGGTACCGCCATGACTGTTGCAGCGCCCCGTATCCGCCTGTTGATCGATGGCCAGTTCATCGAATCGTCCACCGCCCACTGGCAGGACGTGGTCAACCCGGCCACCCAGGACGTGCTGGCCCAGGTGCCCTTCGCCACCACCAGCGAAGTGGATGACGCGGTAGCCGCGGCCAAGGAAGCCTTCAAGACCTGGCGCAAGACGCCGATCGGCACCCGCGCGCGCATCTTCCTGAAGTACCAGCAGCTGATCCGCGAGAACATGAGCGAGCTGGCGCACACCCTCAGCGCCGAGCAGGGCAAGACCGTGCCGGATGCCGAAGGCGATGTGTTCCGCGGCCTGGAAGTGGTCGAACACGCAGCTGCCATCGGCAACCTGCAGCTGGGCGAGCTGGCCAACAACGTGGCCAACGGCGTGGACACCTACACCCTGATGCAGCCGCTGGGCGTGTGCGCGGGCATCACCCCGTTCAACTTCCCGGCGATGATCCCGCTGTGGATGTTCCCGATGGCCATCGCCACCGGCAACACCTTCGTGCTCAAGCCGTCCGAACAGGACCCGATGGTCACCATGCGGCTGGTCGAACTGGCGCTGGAAGCGGGCATTCCGAAGGGCGTGCTGAACGTCGTGCACGGTGGCGAAGAAGTGGTCAACGCGATCTGCGACCATCCGGACATCAAGGCGGTTTCGTTCGTGGGTTCCACCCGCGTCGGCACCCACGTGTACAACCGCGCCTCGCTGGCCGGCAAGCGCGTGCAGTGCATGATGGGCGCCAAGAACCATGCCGTGGTGCTGCCGGACGCCAACAAGGAACAGACCCTCAACGCGATGGTCGGTGCTGCCTTTGGTGCCGCGGGCCAGCGCTGCATGGCGGCCTCCACCCTGGTGCTGGTCGGCGAAGCACGTTCGTGGGTGCCGGAGCTGGTGGCCAAGGCGAAGACGCTGAAGGTCAGCGCCGGCTCGGTTGCCGGTACCGACGTCGGCCCGGTCATTTCCTGCAGCGCCCGCGAGCGCGTGGAAGGGCTGATCGCCTCCGGCCTGGAACAGGGCGCAACGCTGGACCTGGACGGCCGCAATCCGCAGGTGGACGGCTTCGAGAAGGGCAACTTCGTCGGTCCGACGATCTTCTCCGGCGTCACCACCGACATGCGCATCTACCAGGAAGAAATCTTCGGGCCGGTGCTGGTGATCCTGGAAGCGGAAACGCTGGAAGACGCCATCGCGCTGGTCAACAGCAACCCCAACGGCAACGGCACGGCGGTGTTCACCCAGTCCGGCGCGGCCGCGCGCAAGTTCCAGGAAGACATCGACGTCGGCCAGGTCGGCATCAACGTGCCGATCCCGGTGCCGGTGCCGCTGTTCTCCTTCACCGGTTCGCGGGCGTCCAAGCTGGGTGACCTGGGCCCGTACGGCAAGCAGGTGGTCATGTTCTACACCCAGACCAAGACCATCACCGCGCGCTGGTTCGACGACGAGACGCTCGGCCACGGCGTCAACACCACCATCAGCCTCAAGTAACAACGGAGTTCCAGCCATGAGTAACTCGATGACGACGGAACTCGAAGAAGCGCAGCAGGCCTATCGTGAGGCAGCGCGTGACTTCGCCCAGGCGGAATTGGCGCCACACGCGGCGCGGTGGGATGCGGAGGGCATCTTTCCGCGCGAGGCGATCGCCAAGGCAGGGGAACTCGGGTTCTGTGGCCTGTACATGGATCCCGAGGTCGGTGGCAGCGGCTTGAGCCGACTGGACGCCGCCGTCGTCATCGAGGAACTCGCCAACGTGGATCCGTCCACCGCAGCGTATGTGAGCATCCACAACATGGCCTCGTGGATGGTGTCCACGTGGGGCCAGCAGGCGCTGCGCGCAGCCTGGGGTGCGGACCTGGCGGCCGGCATCAGGCTGGCCTCCTACTGCCTGACCGAACCCGGCGCCGGCTCCGATGCGGCGTCGCTGAAGACCACGGCGGTGCGCGATGGCGATGACTACGTGCTCAACGGTTCCAAGGCCTTCATCTCCGGCGCCGGTGCCACCGAACTGCTGGTGGTGATGGCGCGCACCGGCGGTGCCGGCGCCGGTGGCATCAGCGCGATCGCCGTGCCGGCCGATCTGCCGGGCATCAGCTACGGTCGCAAGGAAGAGAAGATGGGCTGGAACAGCCAGCCGACCCGGGGCATCACCTTCGAGAACGTGCGGGTGCCGGTGGGCAACCTGCTGGGCGAAGAGGGCGGCGGCTTCAAGCTGGCCATGAAGGGCCTGGATGGCGGCCGCATCAACATCGCCGCCTGCTCGCTGGGCGCGGCGCAGGGCGCGCTGGATGCTGCACGCCGTTACATGGGCGAACGCCGCCAGTTCGGCAAGGCGCTGGCCGAATTCCAGGCGCTGCAGTTCAAGCTGGCCGACATGGCCATCGAACTGGTGGCGGCCCGCCAGATGGTGCATACCGCCGCACGCAAGCTCGACGCCGGTGCCAGCGATGCCAATGTGTGGTGCGCGATGGCCAAGCGCTTCGCCACCGATGCCGGCTTCACCATCTGCAACGAAGCGCTGCAGATCCACGGCGGCTACGGTTACATCCGCGAGTACCCGATCGAGCGCCTGCTGCGCGACAGCCGCGTGCACCAGATCCTGGAAGGTACCAACGAAATCATGCGGGTGATTGTTGCCCGCCACCTGCTCAACACCGAAGAGGAACTGCGATGAACGATTGGCGCACCCACGATCATGTCGGCCTGAAGGTCGAGGCCGATGGCCACGTCGCGGTCATCACCCTGCACAACCCGCCGGCGCATACCTGGACCGTGCACAGCCTGGCGGCGCTGCGCGACTTGGTCGCCGCGTTGAACGCGGACCGTTCCATCTATGCGCTGGTGATCAGTGGCGATGGCGAGAAGTTCTTCTCCGCCGGCGCCGATCTCAACCAGTTCGCGTCGGGTGACAAGGGTGCTGCGCGTGAAGCCGCGCGTCGTTTCGGCGAAGCCTTCGAGGCGCTGTCCGGCTTCCGTGGCGTGTCCATCGCCGCGATCAACGGTTATGCGATGGGCGGCGGGCTGGAATGCGCGCTGGCGTGTGACCTGCGCATCATCGAAGAACATGCCCAGGTGGCGCTGCCGGAGGCCACCGTCGGCCTGCTGCCGTGCGCCGGTGGCACCCAGAACCTGCCACGCCTGGTCGGCGAGGGCTGGGCCAAGCGGATGATCCTGCTCGGTGAGCGGATCGACGCCGACACCGCCGTGCGCATCGGCCTGGCCGAGCAGAAGGCCGGCAAGGGTGAAGCCAAGGCACTGGCACTGGAATGGGCGAAGAAGGCCGGCAAGCAGAGCCCGACCAGCATCGCCGCCTGCAAGACCCTGGTGCAGTCCACCCGCACCGGCACCCATGCCGCCGCGCTGGTCGCAGAGCGCGAGGCCTTCGTCGACCTGTTCGACAGCGCCGACCAGGTCGAGGGCGTGAGCGCCTTCCTGGAAAAGCGCAGCGCGCAGTGGAAGAACGCATGACCCGGGAAACCGACATCGTGGTCGATGAGGCACCGGTGCTGTTCGAAGAGCGCGTGGCGGCCAATGGCATGCGCATCGGCGTGGCCACGCTCAACGCGCCACGCACCTTGAACGGCTTTTCGCTGCCGATGGCGCACCTGCTGCTGGAGCGGCTGCAGGCCTGGGCCGACGACGGGCAGATCGCGATGGTGGTGCTGCAGGGCGCCGGAGAGAAGGCGTTCTGCGCCGGCGGCGACCTGCACAGCCTGTACCAGAGCATGCTGGCGTACCGCGCGGCAGGCCATGCGGATGTCCGAGCGAATGCGTATGCCGCAGAGTTCTTCGATGTCGAATACCGCGTGGATTTCCTGATCCACACCTATCCCAAGCCGATCCTGTGCTGGGGCCACGGTATCGTCATGGGCGGTGGCATCGGCCTGATGTCCGGCGCCAGCCACCGCGTGGTCAGCGAACGGTCCAAGCTGGCGTTCCCGGAGATCACCGTCGGCCTGTTCCCGGACGTGGGCGGCAGCTGGCTGCTGCAGCGCGTGCCGGGCAAGGCGGGCCTGTTCCTGGCGCTGACCGGCGCGCTGCTTGGCCCGGGTGATGCGATCCATGCCGACCTGGCCGACCTGCACATCGCCGAAGCACAGCGCGCTGAAGTCTTCGACGCGTTGCTGCAGGCGGATTGGAGCAGCGACCACGAGGCCAACCACGGCCGCCTGGACACCCTCCTGCAGTCCTTCGCCAGCGACGCACCCGCCGGGCCCCTGCAGTCCCATGCGGGATTGCTGGACACGCTGTGCGCCGGCGATGAACTGCCCGCGATCATCGAACGCATCGGTGCCCTGCAGACCGAGGATGCGTGGCTGCAGAACGCGCAGAAGACGCTTGTCGCCGGTGCACCCGGTTCGGCGCGGCTGGCGTTCGAACTGCAGCGCCGCGCTGCCGGCGCGGACCTGGCCACGGTGTACCGGCTGGAGTACGTGACGGCCCTGCACTGCGCCGCGCACGGTGACTTCGCCGAAGGCATCCGCGCGCTGCTGGTCGACAAGGACCGTACCCCGCACTGGAACCCGGCCACGCTGGCTAATGCCAGCGCGGCGTGGGCCGAAGACTTCTTCATTTCCCCGTGGCCGGCCGACCAGCACCCGCTGGCCGACCTTGGCGCCACCGCTACTGAAAGGACCGTCGCATGAGTCGCATTGCATTCATCGGGCTGGGCAACATGGGCGGTCCGATGGCCGCCAACCTGGCCAAAGCGGGCCACGCCGTGCGCGTGTTCGACCTGGTGCCGGCCGCCGTGCAGGCCGCCGTCGACGCAGGCGCCACCGCGGCCAGCTCCGCGCTGGACACGCTGGCCGATGCCGAAGTGGTGATCTCGATGCTGCCGGCCAGCCGCCACGTCGAAGGCGTGTACCTGGGCGATGACGGGCTGCTGGCCGACATCCCGGGCGGTGCGCTGGTGATCGACTGCAGCACCATCGCCCCGGCCACCGCGCGCAAGGTCGCCGAAGCCGCCGCGGCGCGTGGCCTGCAGATGCTGGACGCCCCGGTTTCCGGCGGTACCGCCGGCGCCACCGCCGGCACGCTGACCTTCATCGTCGGCGGCGAAGAGGACGCGCTGGAACGCGCGCGCCCCTACCTGCAGGCGATGGGCAGGAACATCTTCCACGTGGGCGCCAGCGGCGCCGGCCAGGTCGCCAAGCTGTGCAACAACATGGCGTTGGGCGTGATCATGGCGGTCACCGGTGAATCCATCGCGCTGGGCGTGGCACACGGGCTGGACCCGAAGGTGCTGTCGCAGATGATGGCGGTCAGCACCGGCCGCAGCTGGGCGACCGAAGTATGCAATCCGTGGCCGGGGGTACTGGAAAACGCACCCGCCTCGCGCGGCTACAGCGGCGGCTTCGGCAGCGACCTGATGCTCAAGGACATGGGCCTTGCGGTGGAAGCGGCGATGAGCGTGGGCGCCTCCATCCCGCTGGGTGAGCTGGCGCGCAACCTGTATTCGATGAACCACCAGGCCGGCCGCGGCAAGCTGGATTTCTCCAGCGTGGTGCAGTTGGTGAGCAACGAAAAATAGCGCACGGCCAGCGCATGCTGGCGGGCAGGATGGGGTGGGTGGTGACCTGCGGTCGCTACGCCACCGACAGCGGTGGGATGGGCGGATGCACGGTCATGACCGGCACCCGCCCATTTTTTTACGCCACGATCAGCTTGACGTCGATGTTGCCCTGGGTCGCGTTGGAATAAGGGCAGACGACGTGGGCCTTCTGCACGAGCTCCTCGAGCTGTTCGCGCGGCACGCCCGGGGCGGTGATGGTCAGCTCGGCTTCGATGCCGAAACCGGTCGGGATCTGGCCGATGCCGACCTTGCCGACCACGGTGGTGTCCGCCGGCAGCGCGACCTTGGCCTGGCCGGCGACGAACTTCAGCGCGCCCAGGAAGCAGGCCGAGTAACCGGCAGCGAACAGCTGTTCCGGGTTGGTGCCCGGGCCGCCGGCGCCGCCGAGCTCGCGCGGGGTCGACAGCTGGATGTCCAGCACGTTGTCAGAGGACACAGCGCGGCCTTCGCGGCCGCCGGTTGCGGTGGCCTGGGCGGTGTAGAGAACCTTTTCGATGGACATGGCGGAGTTCCTTGTTGGGGTGGCCGGTTGGCCGGTGAGGTGTACTTTGCGCGCCTTGGCTGGACGTGTGGCAACATGGAGTCCGGAAAACTTGATGGATCGTCCAGCCATGCTTGATCGACTCGAATCCCTGCTCGACCGCTTCCCGGTCAGTGCGCGCCTGCTGCAGGGGGGCCAGGTCGGCGGCCACTGGGTGCCGGCGCAGGCCGCCAGCCAACCGCTGCTGCACCTGCTCAGCCAGGGCGGGGTGGAGCTGGTGGACAGCGATGGCAGTCGCCTGCGCATCGACCAGCCCAGCGTGCTGTTGTACGCCCGGCCGCGCGACCATCATTTCAACATCGATGACGGTTTGCAGGTGCCGTTGGTGACCGCCGCGCTGCGCTTCGAGGCCGGTGAAGGCAGCCCGGTGGCCGATGCGCTGCCGAGCCCGGTCTGCCTGCCGCTGGCCGACCTGCTGGGCAGCAACGCGGTGCTCGGCGTGCTGCTCGAAGAAGCGTTCGCGCAGCGCTGCGGTCGCCAGGCGATGCTGGACCGCCTGTTCGAACTGGTGATCATCCAGGTGCTGCGCACGCTGATGGAAAACGGCCAGATCCAGGTCGGGCTGCTGGCCGGCATGGGCCACCCGCGGCTGCGCCATGCCCTGGTGGCCATGCATGAGCAGCCGGCCGAAGAGTGGTCGCTGCAGGCGCTGGCCGAGCGCGCCGGGATGTCACGCAGCGCCTTCGCCGAAGGCTTCCGCGAGGTCATCGGCAGCACGCCGGGGCAGTACCTGCAGGCCTGGCGGACGCGGTTGGTGCAGCAGGCGCTGCGTCGCGGCCAGCCGTTGAAGCGCATCGCCGGCGACGTGGGCTACGGCAGCGAAGCGGCATTGTCGCGCGCGTTCAAGGCGCAGACCGGGCAGTCGCCGCGCGAATGGCGCAGCGCTGCGATGTAACGCCGCGCCGGGCACGGCCCGGCGTCAGCGGGTCACACCGCCCACTCCAGGTCGGTGGTGAACATGATGGTCAGCCAGCGATCCGGCGATTCCTCGCCCAGCAGGTCGCCGATCTCATCGCGCAGCCGGTCCCACTCCGCCAGCGCGCGCGGCGGATCATCGGCACGCACCACGAAGAACAGTTCAATCTGCTCGCCGCGACCGACCTGCGCCACGTAGCTGCGGTAGTCCAGGAAACCGTGGCGGGCCACCACATCACGCGCCACGGTATCCACGTGGCTGCGCAGTTCCTGCGGCGCGACCAGCAGAATGCCGGCAAGTGCCTGGCGCACCGTTCCCAGCGGCGCCACCATCACGAACAGGCAGACCACCGCCAGGATGCCCGGATCGATGTACGGGCCGATCCAGTCCAGTGGCGTGCCACGCACCAGCGCCCCGCCGACGAAGGCCAGCAGGTAGCAGGCCGACATGCTGGCGGCGATGATCCAGTTCTTCGCATCCAGGGCGACGAAGTCCGATCCGATGCGCCGGTTGGCGCGCAGCACGAACGCGGCCAGCGCGCCTTCGGCGAGCAGCGAGATCACCCCGAAGGTGATCGCCGGACCCAGCGCGATCAAGCGCCCGCCCGAGGTCAGCGCATCCACGGCATTGACGAAGGCATACAGCGCCGCGCCGATCATCAGCGTCCCGCTGACCCCCAGCACGATCGGCTCCAGGTGCCAGAAGCCCATGGAAAAGCGCTGGTTGAGCCGCGACTGCAGGGTATCGGTATTGGTGGACTGGGCGATCAAGCGCGCCACCAGCAGCGACAGCCAGGTCATGACCACGTCGATCAGGCCGTAGATGCCGTCGAAGATGATCAACGAGGAGTTGGCGTACAGCCCGAAGCCCACGGCCATCGCCGCCATCACCAGGGTGCCAGCGATGGACAGGCGCAGCACGCCCTGTTCGGTGCGCGGATCGAAGAAGCGGGGGGCAGCGGAAGCCATGTCGGGATTGTAGCGCCCGGCCCTGGCGGCGCCGAAGGCAGCGGCAGGAGCCGCTGCCAACAGCGGGACGGCCAGCGGCCGTCACTACCAGGATCCGGCAGGTAGCGCCGAGCCACGCTCGGCGAGCGAAGCGGCGTGACGACCAACGGTCGTCACCCACCAAAGCAAGGCCCACCGCGGGACGGCCAGCGGCCGTCACTACCAGGATCCGGCAGGTAGCGCCGAGCCGTGCTCGGCGAGCGAAGCGGCGTGACGGCCAACGGTCGTCACCCACCAAAGCAAGGCCCACAGCGGGACGGCCAGCGGCCGTCACTACCTTGCCGCCGTTGGCTGCCGTAGACTTGCGCGCCTACCGCGGCCGCGCATCCGTGGCCCTGACCGCGGTCACCAGGAACCCCCCATGCAGACCCATTACCCGCTGCGCCAGCAGTGGCTCGGCAACGTCCGTGGCGACGTGCTGTCCGGCATCGTCGTCGCCCTCGCGCTGATCCCCGAAGCGATCGCGTTCTCGCTGATCGCCGGGGTCGACCCCAAGGTCGGCCTGTACGCTTCGTTCTCGATCGCGGTCATCACCGCCATCGCCGGCGGCCGCCCCGGCATGATCTCCGCCGCCACCGGCGCGATGGCCCTGGTGATGGTCGACCTGGTCAAGGACCATGGCCTGCAGTACCTGTTCGCCGCCACCATCCTGACCGGCCTGCTGCAGATGGCCGCCGGCGCGCTGAAGCTCGGTTCGCTGATGCGCTTCGTCTCGCGCTCGGTCATCACCGGCTTCGTCAACGCACTCGCCATCCTGATCTTCATGGCGCAGCTGCCGGAGCTGGTCGGCCGTGGCCCGATGGTCTACCTGCTGTGCGCCGCCGCGCTGGCGATCATCTACCTGCTGCCGCGCATCACCCGCGCGGTGCCGTCGCCGCTGGTGGCGATCGGCATCCTGACCGCAGTGGTGATCGGCTTCGGCATCGACGTGCGCACCGTGGGCGACATGGGCCAGCTGCCCGACAGCCTGCCTTCGTTCTTCCTGCCCGACGTGCCACTGGACTGGGAAACGCTGCGCATCCTGCTGCCGGTGTCCGCCACGCTGGCGGTGGTGGGGTTGCTGGAATCGATGATGACCCTGCAGATCGTGGAGGACATCACCGAAACCCCGAGCGAGCGCAACCGCGAGTGTGCCGGGCAGGGCCTGGCCAATACGGTGACCGGTTTCTTCGGTGGCATGGCCGGTTGCGCGATGATCGGCCAGTCGGTGATCAACGTGACCAGTGGCGGGCGTGGACGCCTGTCCTGCCTGATCGCCGGCACCCTGTTGCTGGTGCTGGTGGTGTACGGCAGCGACCTGGTGCGGCAGATCCCGATGGCCGCGCTGGTGGCGGTGATGATCATGGTCAGCATCGGCACCTTCAGCTGGCGCTCGCTGCGTGACCTGCGTACGCACCCGCGCAGTTCCTCGGCGGTGATGCTGCTGACGGTGGTGGTCACCGTGGCGACCCATGACCTGGCCAAGGGCGTGCTCAGCGGCGTGTTGCTGTCGGCGTTGTTCTTCGCGCGCAAGGTCGGCGGCATGCTCGACGTGCAGCGCGACGAGCCGCAGGCGGGCGTGCAGCGCTATCGCGTCAAAGGCCAGCTGTTCTTTGCTTCGGCCGGGCAGTTCGGCGCGGCATTCGATTACCAGCAGGTGGCACCGCAGGTGGTGATCGACCTGCAGCACGCGCATCTGTGGGACCTGACCGCCGTCGGGGCGCTGGAGCGCGCGGTGGAGAAGCTGCGCGCGCATGGCGCGGTGGTGGAGGTGGCTGGCCTGAACGCCGCCAGCGAAACGCTGATCGAGCGGGTAGGGCGCAACAGCCCCACAGGCAGCGCGCACTGATCCCTGCCGGAAGTGACGGCCGCTGGCCGTCCTGCTTTTGGTAGTGACGGCCGCTGGCCGTCATGCTGTTGGTGGGTGACGACCGTTGGTCGTCACGCCCGTGCCCACCCGGATCATTCAGCCGACCGGTGTAAACTATTGATCATGCAGGCATTGCCTGCCACCCCGATTCTCTCCAGCGTCCCATGACCCAGCCCACCGCCACCGCCGCGTCCCGCTACGCCGACTCCCTGCGCCTTTCCGTCGCCCCGATGATGGATTGGACGGACCGCCATTGCCGCGTGTTCCACCGGCTGCTGGCGCCCGGCGCGCGGCTGTACACGGAGATGGTGCACGCCAATGCGGTGATCCACGGCGATCGCCAGCGCCTGCTCGGCTTCGATCCGGGCGAAACGCCGCTGGCCCTGCAGCTGGGCGGCAGCGATCCGTCACTGCTGGCGCAGGCCGCACGCATCGCCCAGGACTGGGGCTATGACGAGGTCAACCTCAACTGCGGCTGTCCCTCCGACCGCGTACAGGCCGGCCGCTTCGGCGCCTGCCTGATGCGTGAGCCGGCGCTGGTGGCGGACTGCGTGGCCGCGATGGTGGCCGCGGTGGACCTCCCGGTGACGGTCAAGTGCCGGCTGGGCGTGGACGATGACAACGACTACGACGCCTTCGCGGCCTTCGTCGACCAGCAGGTCGCCGCCGGTGCGCCGATGGTGGTGGTGCACGCGCGCAATGCCTGGCTGAAGGGCCTGTCGCCGAAAGAAAACCGCGAAGTGCCGCCGCTGCGCTACGACTGGGCATACCGGCTCAAGCAGGAGCGCCCCGGCCTGCCGGTGGTGCTCAACGGCGGGCTGGCCAGCATCGAAGCGGTGCAGGCCCAGCACGGCAGGGTGGACGGGGTGATGCTGGGTCGTGCGGCCTACCATGACCCCTACCTGCTGCATCAGCTGGAGGCCCTGCAGACCGGCGCCCCGCTGCAGACCCGGCAGGCGCTGCTGCGCGCGCTGCGTCCGTACGTGGAAGCGCGGCTGGCGGAAGGATCGGCGCTCAAGCACATCAGCCGGCACATCCTCGGCCTGTTCCACGGGCAACCGGGCGGCCGCGCGTTCCGCCAGATCCTCAGCGAGGGCGCACACCGCCCGGGCGCGGACTGGACCCTGGTGGAGCAGGCGCTGGCGGTCACCGAGCGTGATGGCGGGCGCGAAGCCGCCTGACGCACTGCGCAGCGGGCGCCGCATACGGCGCCGAATGCTGCTAGTATGTTCACTTACCTGAACATAGACATCCGATCTTCAGGAAAGTTCAGACCGGATTCACTGGCAAAAGCCGAAATTTGCAAAAGATTTGTAAAGCCCCGGACCTCGCGTCCGGACGCGGACTTCACAATTTTTGAACGAATTGCCGGCCTCGGCTAGGATCCAATGATGTCCTCCCGTTCTTCCAGCTGCCAGCTTGCCCTCGCCACGGTCGTGGTGCTGGCGGCGTTCGTGCCGCTACATGCCAGCGCGCAGGCGCCGATGCAGGGTCCGATGCAGCAGAACATGGCGCAGCGCCAGCCGATGCGCGAGCGCCCGGAAGTGGTGATGCGTGGATCCCAGCGCGGTGACGAGCGCTCCCTGTCCGACGCCGTGCGGCGGGTGCAGCGGTCCACCGGTGGACACATCCTGGGTGCCGAGCGGGTGCCGTTCGATGGGCGCGACATCAACCGCGTGAAATACATGGACGAGCGTGGCCGCGTCCGCTACATGGATGATCCCGTGCAGCAGCATTCACAGCCCCGCCCGCCCCGATCGGATATGTCTTCACTACGCGGCGATAACCCCTGAACGGGGATCATTGTCGCATCACACCCGATTTCCACCGGCCCAACCGGCCGACCCCAGCACACTAGGGAGAGTTCATGCGTATCCTTCTGGTCGAAGACGAAGCCCCGCTGCGCGAGACCCTTGCAGCCCGGCTCAAGCGCGAAGGCTTTGCCGTCGATGCGGCGCAGGATGGCGAGGAAGGTCTGTACATGGGCCGCGAAGTGCCGTTCGACGTCGGCATCATCGATCTGGGCCTGCCGAAGATGTCCGGCATGGAGCTGATCAAGGCCCTGCGCGACGAGGGCAAGAAATTCCCGGTCCTGATCCTGACCGCCCGTTCCAGCTGGCAGGACAAGGTCGAAGGCCTCAAGCAGGGCGCCGACGATTACCTGGTCAAGCCGTTCCATGTCGAAGAGCTGCTGGCCCGCGTCAATGCGCTGCTGCGCCGCGCCGCTGGCTGGAGCAAGCCGACCCTGGAATGCGGACCGGTGGCACTGGACCTGGCGGCACAGACCGTCAGCGTGGCCGGCAGCAACGTCGACCTCACCAGCTACGAGTACAAGGTGCTGGAATACCTGATGATGCACGCCGGTGAACTGGTCTCCAAGGCCGACCTGACCGAGCACATCTACCAGCAGGATTTCGACCGCGACTCGAACGTGCTGGAAGTATTCATCGGCCGCCTGCGCAAGAAGCTGGATCCGGACGGTGAACTGAAGCCGATCGAGACCGTCCGCGGTCGCGGCTACCGTTTCGCGATCCCGCGCAACGAGGGCTGAGCCCGCTGCAGGCGAGAAGATGATGTCCGGCCGTCTGTGGTTCTTCCGACGCTGGCGGCCGCGCTCCCTGCAGGCGCGCCAGCTGCTGGCTGCGTCCGTGGGCCTGGTGGCGTTCCTGGCACTGGCCGGCTACGCGCTGGATGCGGCGTTCGCCGATACCGCGCGCGCCAACCTGCGCGAACGCCTGAAGAACTACGCCACTGCCTACGCCGCCGGCAGTGACTTCACCCGCGACCGTTCGCTGTACCTGCGCGAGCAGCCGCCGGATCCCCGCTTCGACGTGCCCGGCAGCGGCCTGTACCTGCAGGTGGTCACCCCGGACGGCAAGGTCAATTCAATGTCCGCCGAAGGGCCGATGCTGCCCAGCCGCGGCGGCGGCCTGCTGGCGCCGCGCCAGGAAGTATTCGAAGGTCCGCTGCCGATCATCCAGATCGACGGCAGCGAGGGCTCGGTATACCGCTACGGGCTGGGCCTGGTGTGGGATGCCGACGCCGACCCGGCGACCGAATTCCCGTACACCATCTACGTGATGGAAGACTCCGGTGCGCTGGGCGCGCAGCTGCGCGTGTTCCGCGGCCGGGTGTGGTTCTACCTGGGCGGCATCGGCCTGATCCTGCTGTTGCTGCAGACGGTCATCCTGCAGTGGAGCCTGCGCCCGATGCGCCGGGTGATCACCGAGCTGACCCGCGTGCAGCGCGGCGAAAGCGAGCGCATGAGCGAACGCCATCCGCGCGAGCTGGAACCGCTGACCGACAGCATCAACGCCTTCATCGAAAGCGAGCGCGAGAACCTGGAGCGCCAGCGCAACACGCTGGCCGACCTGGCGCACAGCCTGAAGACCCCGATCGCCGTGCTGCGCACGCAGATGGACAGTGGATCCAGCAACGATGCGCTGCGCGAAGAACTGGACGTGCAGCTGCAGCGCATGAACAACCTGGTGTCCTACCAGCTGGCACGCGCCGCATCGTCCGGGCACAAGCTGTTCTCCGCGCCGCTGCCGATCGAATCCAACGCCGAAGAGATCGTGCGCGGGCTGGAAAAGGTCTACGCCGCCAAGGGCGTGCTGTGCGAGTTCGACATCGATCCGGGATCGCGCTTCCATGGCGAACCCGGCGACCTGCAGGAACTGCTCGGCAACCTGCTGGAGAACGCCTTCAAGTGGGCCAACCGCCGCGTGCTGCTGACCGCGCAGCCGCAGCCGGCGCCGAACACCCGCCGCCCGGGCCTGCTGCTGGCGGTCGACGACGATGGCCCGGGCATCGCCCCGGAAGATATCGCCAAGGTGCTGCAGCGTGGCGTGCGCGGCGATGAGCGCGTGCAGGGCCACGGCATCGGCCTGTCGATCGTGCAGGACCTGATCAAGGATTACCGCGGCGAACTGCTGGTCGCGCGTTCGTCCGAACTGGGCGGTGCCCGCTTCGAAGTACGGCTGCCGGCCGGTCCGTAACGGTTTGCGTCCCTACCCCGAAGGTAGCTGCCGCGCGGGCGGCTCACCATAGAAGCGCCGCAGGTGCGCGGCCACCGTCGGCAGCGCTTCGGCCAGCACGTCCGGCGCGGAGAAGTGGTACTCGGTGACCACCGCGAAGAACTCTTCCGGCGCCTCGGCCGCATATGGGTCGATCAGTAGTTCCTCGCCCGCATCCACCTGCACGCAGAACGCATCGTAGGCGCGCTGGAAATCACCGGCCCACTCGCGTTGCCAGGCACGCGGCAGCGGCGGCGTGCCGTCGATCGCGCCATCCAGCGCATCGATCTTGTGCGCCATCTCGTGCACCGCGCAGTAGCCATCGAACGGCGCCTGCAGGTCGGCCCGGATATCCGCCCACGACAGGATCAACGGACCGCTGTCCCAGCTCTCGCCGATCAGTTCGTCGTCCCACTCGTGCAGCACCCCGGCGGCATCGACATGGCTGCGCTGCACGCGGAACGCGTCCGGGTAGAGGATCAGCTGCGACCAGCCGCGCAACCCGGCTTCGCCCAGCCCCAGCAGCGGCAGGCAGCACACCGCGGCCAGCAGCACGATGTCTTCGTCGCGCAGCACCAGATCGCCGAGCGGGCTGATGGTCTTTTCATGCAGGAAGCGGGTCGCCAGCGTGCGCAGCGCGTCCAGGCGATCGGCGGGCAGGCCCTGCAGCCACGGGATATCGCGGCAGGCCTGCTGCCACAGCGGTTCGGGAATGGGACGGGGGGCGGGCCGCAGCCAGCGCGACAACGCCTGGATCAGCGGAACATACCCGGCAGGAAGCTGTGCCACTTCGGTGCGCGCAGTCGCTGCAGCACGTCATCGTCGCCACCGCCGCCGCCACTGCTGGTGGCCTGTGCAGGCACCGGCTTGGGCGTGCTGGGCACCGCGGCGGCGGCACTGCGCGCGGTCGGCGGGCGTTCGGCATCGGGCGTGGAATAGACACAGTCACCGCGCCCTTCACTGGCCATCACGGTGGACGCGGTGGCAAGCAGCGGGGCCATCAACAGGACCAGGCAATGGGCAGAACAGCGCATCGACGACATCCGTGGTTAAGGGCGGGTGAGTTCCCGATTCTAGCCCGAATCCGGTCGCCCATTGGAAGCCCCTCCCGGCAAGGGCAATTCCTTTGCCGCATACTTTCCCTGTTTATCTGACGGAAGCTGCCGTGGACGACCGCGAACTGCTGGCAAAACTGGCCGCCGGGCCCTTGTCCGGTGATGCCCTGGCACGCGAGCTGGGCCAGACCCGGGCGGCGATCTGGAAGCGCATTCAAGGACTTAGGACAGCCGGGGTAGCGATCGAAGGTCGCGCCGGCGACGGCTACACGCTGTCCCAGCCGGTCGACCTGCTGGACGCTGGCGGTATCCGCGCCGGGCTGCCCGCGGCCGCCGATGCGCTGCTGGACGACCTGCAGGTGACCTGGAGCACGGTGTCCACCAACACCGAATTGTTGCGCTGCAGCGCCCCCCCGCGCGGCAGTCGCGTCCTGCTGGCCGAGCGCCAGACCGGGGGCCGTGGCCGTCGCGGGCGCGACTGGGCCTCGCCGTTGGCCGCACATATCTACCTTTCGGTGCTGAGGGGCTTCGGCGGTGGGCTGGCCCAGCTGGGTGGGCTGAGCCTGGTGGCCGGCGTGGCGGTGGCCGAAGCCCTGCGCGGGCTCGGCCATGCCCAGGTGCAGCTGAAGTGGCCGAACGACCTGGTGGTGGACGGCCGCAAGCTGGGCGGTCTGCTGGTGGAAGGTGGCGGCGAGTTCGCCGGACCGGCGCGCGCGGTGATCGGCATCGGCCTCAACGTGCACATGCCGCCGGCCTTCGCCGAACGCATCGACCAGCCGTGGACCGACCTGGACCGGCTGGCGGGCGCGCCAGTGCAGCGCAATGCGGTGGCGACCGCGGTGCTGGCCGCGCTGCTGCCGGCGCTGGAGCAGTTCGAAGCCGAGGGCCTGGCCCCGTTCCTGTCGCGCTATGCCGCACTGGACAGCCTGGCCGGGCGCGAGGTGCGGGTGGAACTGGGCGGCGCCTGGCAGGACGGCCGCGCGCTGGGCCTGGCCGAAGACGGCGCGCTGCGGGTGGAAATCGAAGGCCGCGAGCAGCCTGTGCACGCCGGCGAAGTCAGCGTGAGGGCACGATGAGCGACTGGTTGTTCGACCTGGGGAATTCCCGCTTCAAGTACGCACCGCTGCTCGGCGACCGCGCCGGCGACGTGCAGGCATGGACGCACGGTGCCGAAGACCTGCGCGGCGACGCGCTGCGCACGCTGCCGCAGGGCGGTACCGCCTACGTGGCCAGCGTGGCGGCCGCCGGACTGACTGCCACCATGCTGGAGATCCTGCGCATGCGCTTCCAGCACGTGCACGTGGCCCGCACCGAAGCGGCGTTCGCCGATGTGCGCATCGCCTACGCCACGCCCGCGCGCTTCGGCGTGGATCGTTTCCTGGCGCTGCTGGCGGCGGCGCGCACCCAGCGCCATGTGCTGGTGGCCGGGGTCGGCACCGCGCTGACCATCGACCTGCTGGACGGGCACGGGCAGCACCACGGGGGCCGCATCGCCGCCTCGCCGACCACCATGCGCGAAGCGCTGCATGCACGCGCGGCGCAGTTGCCGGCCAGTGGCGGGCACTACCGCGAGTTTGCCGATGACACCGATGATGCGTTGGCATCCGGCTGCGACGGCGCGGCGATCGCGTTGATCGAACGCAGCCGCGAGCAGGCGCAGCAGCGGCTGCAGTCGCCGGTGGACCTGCTGCTGCACGGCGGCGGCGCACCGGCACTGTTGCCGCAGCTGCCGGCCGATGCGGGCCACCAGCCGCTGCTGGTGCTGGATGGGCTGGCACGTTGGGCCGTTCACCTGCCGTCGGCGACAGGCTAGGATCGGCAGATGCTGACCCGTGCCCTGATCGTGTTCCTCGTGCTGCTCAACGTGAGCGTCGCCCTGTGGTGGATGCTGCGCGGCGAGCCGGTTGTTCCGGACGTGAAGCCGCCTTCCGGCGTGGCCGAACTGCAGCTGGTGGATGCGGCCGCGCCGGTGACGGCGCCCTCGCCAGCGGCGTCCACTGCGCCGCTGACCGATACCACGCCCACCGCTGCCGAACCTGCCGCGGCGGTGGCCGCTTCATCACCCGTCGCCGCGCCCGCGGCGGCCGAAGCGCGTCCGACCCCGGTTGCGGCTGCAGCGGTGGCACCGCCTGCGCCGGCAGCGGAACCCGCGCCCACCCCCGCAGCGCCCGAACGGTGTGTGGCGCTGGGTCCGTTCGCCGACCAGGCCGCTGCCCAAGGCGCCCAGGCCAAGGCCGGCGCGGCGCTGACGCAGACACGCCTGCGCGAACAGTCGACCCCCGGCGCCACCGCGCGTTACCGGGTGATGATGCCACCTGCAGAGAACCGCGAAGCGGCCCAGGCCACCGTGCAGCGGATCGTCGCCGCCGGCCTGAGTGACTACTACGTCATTGGCCAGGGACCTGACGCCAACGCCATCGCGTTGGGCCAGTACCGCAATCGCGAAGGCGCCGAGCGCCGGCTGGCGGCACTGCGCGCGGCCGGATTCCAGGCCCAGCTCAGCGGCGGCGAAGGCGCCTCCACGTGGTGGCTGCAGGGCGCGCTGGCCGACGGCAAGGCTGATCCGGGCCTGCGCCAGCGCAGCGGGGCGGCGCAGCAGCGCTCGCTGGACTGCGCCGGTCTGCGGTAGAATCGCCGTGCTTCGCGGCCTGGCCACGAACGCGTCGTACCCCGTGCCGCTTTAGCTCAGTTGGTAGAGCAACTGTCTTGTAAACAGTAGGTCATCCGTTCGATTCGGATAAGCGGCACCATCGCCACCACGCGTCATCCCCACGTGCATGCCCGGAACCTGCAAGCCGCTGGGAAGGGCGTGTCGGATCATGCGTTCCCTTCCCACGGAGCCGCGACCATGCCCGGCCTGTCGATGACCACCCACCTGCTGCCACCGGTGGCGCCCGGCCGCGCCGTGCGGATCACCGCGTTCGAACACGGGCAGGCATGCCCATCTCCCGCAGCAGGTCCTTCCAGCATCGGCAACAGGCAGGTGCCCCTGTCAGCGCGGACCATCGGCACCCAGACCGAGCCAACCGGTTGCGACAACCAGGCCCGCGCACTGCGTGCCATGCAGGCAGTGCGGACCGCCTACCGGGCAGGCGACAAATCCAGCAACAAGCGGCCCAGCCAGGCCAATGATGTTGATGGTGCACGGCACCGCCGTTCCATCCGCGCCGGCTACAAGCTGACGTACCTGCGCAACCTGACGGCGGCTAACTTCGCCCACTTCCGTGTCCCGCAGACAAGCCTGCGGATCGCTGCGGCCAACTGCGGTGAACTTGCCGCCGCGGCCGCACGCCAGGTGCAGGCCGAGGGCGGCACGGCGGAGATATGGGCGTTGCATGACCCGCAGGCCAAAGGAGTGGGCAGGTACCCGCACGCCTTCACCGTGGTAGGAACGCCAGCGTCGACAGAGAGCGTGGATTTCGCCGGCTGGAGCGATGTCTGGATCGTTGATCCGTGGGCCAACGTGGTTTGCCCTGCGCCGGCATTTCCTGCGCAGTTGGCGGCAAAGCTGGATAAATGGGCGGGGCAGGGAAAGAGCCTGCGCGACGATGCAACGGGCCGGTGGGAACCTGCGGACGAACCGGGCTTCCTCGCGCTGGTGCGCGAGGGTCGCAAAGTCAGTTGCGGTGAGGATTTCACCCTGCGGCGCGTGACCTACGACGTGATGCACACCCCGCGCTACCCGGCCAGACTGAAGGCGTGCTGGACCGCGGCGGTGGCCGCTGTGCCTCCTGCGCCGCCGCCCGCAGGCGACGGCGCACCGTGCTCAGGAATCGGCGTAGCGGTGTGACAGCAGCGAGCGCACCAGGAAGGTCACCTGCGCGGCCGAGCGCGCATCCACGCGCAGTACCGGAATGCGGAAGCCGGCGGCGAACAGCGCATCGCGCACCGTGGGAATCAACAGCTGCGGGTGCTCGTCGGTGCGGGTGATGCCGACCGCCAGGCTGGCATCCGGCGCGATCCGGGAAAACTCCTGCAGCAGTTCCAGCGTGGTGGCGATCGGATCGGGCGATCCGGCGCTGACCAGCACGATCACCCCGAGGGCGCCTTCGCACACCATCGGCCACATGAAATCCAGGTAGCGCTGGCCCGGCACGCCGTACAGGTGCAGCAGTTCGCCGTCATCCAGCTCGATCGAGCTGTAATCCAGCGCCACCGTGGTTTCCACCTTGTCGGCGGTGGCATCCTCGCTCAGCGGCATTTCGGTGCTGATCGGTTCCACATCGGAAATCGCGCGCACGGCCGTGGTCTTGCCCGCGCCCATGCCACCGACGAACACCAGTTTGTTGGCCGGACCGCTCATGCGCGACCCGCCTGCAGGTCCAGCCCGAATCGTCGTGCGACCCAGGTCAGGAACCGTGAGTCGCGAAGGCCCGCGGGGCGCGGTGAGGGAAGCACGGCGTTCTCCTGGTGCTTGGCAAGGCCGCTGCTGGCAGCAGCCGAGAAAAGGAATTGCACGGTATCGTGCGGCAAACCGCTCGCCGCGGCCAGCGCGGTGCTGGTCCACGACGCGGCATGCAGGCGTGCGATGGGCAGCAGCCAGCTGGCGGGCACGTCGCGGTGGTCCAGGTCGGGCCAGTGCAGCAGCTGCATCGAGGTGCCTGCGGCGACTGCCGGCAGCAGCTGCGGACGATGGCGCGCGATACAGAAATACAGCGCTTCGAACGAATGGCGGCGCGGCAGCAGGTACACGTACTGGTGCTGGAAGGTGTCCGCATCCAGCGGCGTCGATGACCATGCCAGGTCATCCAGCAACGGCACGATTTCCGACAGGGACGCGCCGGTGGGCAGTGCCAGGCTGCGGGTGGCGGTGTCCACCACCACCCGCGTGGCACCGCGCTGCAGCAGGTACAGGCTGGCAGCGGCCGGTGACTGCATCGCACGCAGCAGCAGCGGCATGCCCGCGGGCGCCGGTTGTTCCGCCGCGTCCGCTGCTTCGCCCACCGCGCCCAGCAGGCCGGCCAACTCCTGGTTGATGTCACGCACGCTGGCGCCGTGCGGCAGCACGCCCGGCGCGGCCGTCGCGCCACGCACGATGCGCAGTGTCGCCACGCCCTGGGTGCGTGCCTGCTGCTGCAGGACGGCCATGGCCGAGGGATCGCCGCCGATCACCAGCAGGTCGGCCTGCTCGCCGTTCCACGGCTGCAGGCGGATATCCATGCGTTCGGCCAGCAACAGCGAACAGGCCAGTTTCAGCCGGGTACCGTGCAGCAGGTCCAGCCCGGCATGGGCGACCCGGAAATGTCGTATCGGTGTGTTCATCGGCAATCAGTGCAGGTCGCCCGCTACGCCCGCGTCAGGCATCGACGACGGGCGTGGGGCGAGCGCGGCTCAGCTGAAGTCCAGCGTCTTTTCGAAGGACTTCAGTTCGTGGCGCGCCATCGCCAGGTTCGAACGGCTGCGGTCCAGCGCCACGTACAGGAACAGCATCGGATTGCTTTCCAGCGGGCGGATCAGGTGGTACTGCGAGCTCAACGTGATCAGGATGTCTTCCAGCGTGTCCGACAGGCCCAGCTGCTGGGCGACGCGACGCTTGGCACGCACCACTTCGGTGTTGCCGGCCGCAGCCAGTTCCAGGTTGATGTCGCCGCCACCGGTCATGGCAAGTGCCATGCCACTGTCGCTGTCGACGAGCGCGGCACCGACGAAGCCGGCGAGCGAATTGAGGGTTTCCAGGTTGAGCTTAGACACAGTCGTCCTTTCTTGGGTCGTGCAGAGGGAAACAGGCCAGCAAGGCCTGCGAGGTAGAAGAACCGGGGTAATACGATCAGGCGGCGGGGCTGCGCAGCGCGGTTTCCAGCTTGGCGGCGCATTCGCGTGCGTGGAACAGCAGCACGGCCAGGTTGACCTCCACCGCCGCGACGGCGGTGAGCGTCATCGGCTTGTCCGCATTGACCCGGATCAGCACGACGTTGCCCTGGCGGGTGCACACGGTGGCGTGTTCGGCTTCGCTGAGTGACAACTCGCGCGACACCGTTTCGCCCAGCGTGAGGAAGGAGTTGGCCATCGCGGCCAGCCGACGACCGTCCACGCCCAGCACCGAATCCTCCGCTACCGCGCGGCCATCGGCGGTGGACAGCAGCAGCAGGGTCAGGCCCGGCTCGCGCTCGCGTGCCTGGCGGAAGATGTCTTCGATGCGGGATGCATCGTAAAGATGCCGCGCCGGAAGGCTTTCGCCGGTCGCGCTGCGAACGATCTGGTTGATGGCACTGCGCTGCACTGGTTTCCCCCTGGAACCTGGATCGATACGATCCATGGCGATGCTTTTTATCAACCGCGGAGGGTTGAAAGTGTGAACCGTAGCACAGTATATCTGACCGGTTTTGTAATGGATCTTCACCTTCCGCGCGCGCCAACGCTTTGACGCGCCTGCAATTCCTGCGGACCCGAACGGTGGGCGGAATGCGTCGGGCACCGCGCCTGCTGCAGCGCCGCGAGTACAGCGTGGGCGCGCTGGCTAGACTGTTTCTTTTGTCCTGAACGAGGTTTCCATGTCGCATCTTTCCGTCTCGCTGATTGGCGTGCCTACGGATATCGGGGCCGGCGATCGCGGTGCACGCCTGGGGCCGGAAGCCCTGCGCATTGCCGGCCTGGCCGAAGCGCTGAGCGCCCGCGGCGTGGACGTGCGTGACGTCGGCAATCTGGACGGGCCGCGTAATCCCTGGACCGCACCGGTGCACGGCTACCGCCACCTGGACGAAGTGGTGGAGTGGAACCGGGTGCTGATGGAAGCCAGCCTGTCCGAACTGCGCGCCGGACGCATGCCGATCATGCTCGGCGGCGATCATTGCCTGGGTGTCGGGTCGGTGACGGCGGTGGCGCGCTGGTGCCGCGAACAGGGCAAGGACCTGCGCGTGCTGTGGCTGGACGCGCATTCGGATTTCAACACCAGCGAGATCACCCCGTCCGGCAACGTGCACGGCATGCCGGTGGCGTGCCTGTGCGGGCTGGGACCGGATGCGCTGACCCGGCTCGGCGGCGATGCGCCGGCGATCCTGCCCTCCCAGGTGCGCCAGATCGGCATCCGTTCGGTGGACCCGGAAGAGAAGCGGCTGATCAAGACCCATCGGGTGGATGTGTATGACATGCGCTACATCGACGAGGCCGGCATGAAGCGGACGATGGAGGCCGCGCTGGACGGGATCGACGCCAACACCCACCTGCACGTGAGCTTCGACGTCGATTTCCTCGACCCCAGCATCGCCCCGGGCGTGGGCACCACGGTACCGGGCGGGGTGAACTACCGCGAGGCCCAGCTGGTGATGGAGATGATCGCCGACAGCGGGCGCATGGGCTCGCTGGACATCGTCGAGCTCAACCCGCTGCTGGATGACCACAACGCCACCGCGAAGCTGGCGGTGGACCTGGTGGAGAGCCTGTTCGGCAAGTCCACGCTGATGCGCGATTGAGGCCCGGCTGCGGCGTCCGGCAGGCGCCGCATGAACCGATCCGCTGCTCGTTCACACTCGCTCCACGCGACGCGCGCCAGATTGCACTTCACGCGGCACGCCCGGGTCGTTCCGGACGCCGTGACCTGAGAAGGAGAAGTCGATGAAACGCATTCTTTCCGTACTGCTGCTGGCGCTGTGTACTGCTGGTTCGCTGACTGCCTGCAATACCGTTGCCGGTGCCGGCAAGGACATGCAGGGGGCTGGCGAGGCCGTCCACGATACGGCGCAGGACTGCAAAAACGGCAAGTGCTGATCAACGGCTTTTCCGCCGTCTGCACCGCCGCCGCGGTGGTTTCTTAAATCAAACTGGAGAGTCCCTATGAAGCGTGTAATTTCCCTGATGCTGCTGTCGATGTTCTCGGTCGCCATGCTGGCCGGCTGCAATACCGTTGCCGGTGCCGGCAAGGACGTGCAGGGTGCTGGCGAGAAGGTCGAAGACGCCGCCCGCAAGAACTGATCCGCGCAAGCAGCTCAGTAATGAAGAGGCCGGGATTTCCCGGCCTTTTTTTGTTTTACGCGTGGCAACGGCATCCGTTCAACGAAGTGAGCACGTGCTTCATCTCTGCTTGACTGCTGCTCAACGTTCGATGGCGCAATCTGCAGGTGCGGTAACACATGACGTACTTCACCCAAGAGGCCAACGCACATGAACAAAGACATCATTTCCGGCAAGTGGACCCAGCTCAAGGGCAAGGCCCAGGTGCAGTGGGGCAAGCTGACCGATGACGACTTCGATGTTGCCGAAGGCAACGCAGAATACCTGGCCGGCCGCGTGCAGGAACGTTACGGCATCGCCCGCGACGAAGCGGACAAGCAGGTCAAGGAATTCGATTCCTCGCTGCGCAAGGACTACCCGGACTTCAAGTAAGTCGGGCGGTTGGAACCGGTAGAAAAACGGGCCTTCGCGGCCCGTTTTTTTTGCGTGATCCAGGCTCAGCGGCGCGGCGGGTCGGGCACGTACTGATCGGGGAACGCCTGCGGCTCGCGTTCGGCCGTAGGCGCGGGACGATCAAGAACGATCCCGCGCGCGCGCAGGTTGCGTGCGCTGTCATAACGCAGTTGTACTACTTGGACGGGATCGATCGTGGCGCGTTCGAAGGCGGTGTTGCGAACCGATGAGGCCTCGCGTTCGCCATGTCCGGTGCCCAGCCGTTGCGCCGGCGCCTGCGCGGATTCGGCCATCACCCGTGACGCACTGCTGGCGGCATCCTGGGTCGCGGCAGGGGCAGGGGCAGGGGCAGGGGCAGGCGCGGCGCGGCGCAGTGGCGCGGCCGGCCGATGCTCCCAGCGCACGGCATCGCGTTCGTTGAACACCGCGATGCCGACCACGCCCAGGTTGTCCCCGCGCCCGGTGCGTTCGGCATAGCTGTCGCGCGGGCTGCTGAAGACGAACTGCGCCACTTCATCGTTGGACTTCCGCCAGCCGGTGATGTCGGTGGTCTGCCACGGGTTGAGCACGTAGCCGGTCTGGGCGGGCGTGGCCTGTTCGCCACTGATGGCGTTGATGCCATCCACCGACAGCACCACCAGCACGCGCTGCGGGCTGGCGTTGCGCAGGCGAACGCCGTAGCGGTGCCCGCGTTCGCCCGGGGTCCAGCGTTGGCCGTCGTGCGCGTACTGCGGCAGCAGCCCGCCGCTATCGCGGTCCAGCAGGGTCAGGAACACCGGTCCACTCGCGATCCGCGAGGGTTGCGGGGTGATCATCGGCGGTGCCGGCTTGAAGCCGGCCAGCAGGGCAACGCTCAACAGGGGCAGCAACAGGCGCTTCATCCGGGTTCTCCGCGGCGGGGTCATCAGCGCAAACGCCCGAACGGGGCCGACGGGGTTGCGCCAGCAAGGGTAAACTGGCGCCGTTCACCGAAGGTTTCCCGTCGAGCAGTCATGACCACCCGAGTCCTTACCGGCATCACCCCCTCCGGCACCCCGCACCTGGGCAACTATGTCGGCGCCATCCGCCCCGCCATCGCCGCCAGCCGTGCGCAGGGCATCGAGAGCTTCTTCTTCCTGGCCGACCTGCACAGCCTGATCAAGGCGCAGGAGCCGGCGCGCACCCAGCGTTCCACGCTGGAGATCGCCGCCAGCTGGCTGGCCTGCGGGCTGGATCCGGAACAGGTGTGGTTCTACCGGCAGAGCGACATCCCGGAAACCAACGAGCTGATGTGGTTCCTGACCGTGGTCGCCAGCAAGGGCATCCTCAACCGTGCGCATGCCTACAAGGCGGCCATCGACAAGAACGAGACCGAGGGGCTGGACCCGGACGCCGGCGTCAGCGCAGGGTTGTTCATGTACCCGGTGCTGATGGCCGCCGACATCCTGATCTTCAAGGCCAACCGCGTGCCGGTGGGCCGTGACCAGATCCAGCACATCGAGATGGCACGCGACTTCGCCCAGCGCTTCAACCACGTCTACGGCAAGGAGTACTTCCCGCTGCCGGAAGTGGTGATCGACGAACAGGTCGCTACGCTGGCGGGCCTGGATGGCCGCAAGATGAGCAAGAGCTACAGCAACACCATTCCGTTGTTCGCTCCGCGCGAAGCGCTGAAGAAGCTGGTGTTCTCCATCCTGACCGACTCGCGTGCGCCGGGTGAGCCGAAGGACACCGAAGGCTCGGCCCTGTTCCAGATGTACCAGGCGTTTGCCACGCCGGAACAGACCGCCGGCTTTGCCAAGGCCTTCGCCGAGGGCATCAGCTGGGGTGATGCCAAGCAGCAGTTGTTCGAGCGCATCGATGCCGAACTGTCGCCGCTGCGCGAGCGGTACGAAGCGCTGATGGCCGAACCGGAGAAGATCGAAGCGCTGCTGCGGCGTCGCGGCCAGCAGTTGCGCGAGCAGTACGCCGTGCCGCTGCTGAAGGAACTGCGCCATGCAGTGGGCCTGCGCGACCTGGCCGACGTGCCCAGAGCGGCGGCCGCCGAGCTGGCCCGCAGCGCGCCGCCGGTGTTCAAGCAGTACCGCGAAAAAGACGGCCGTTTCTACTTCAAGCTGACCGACGGCGAAGGCACGTTGCTGGTGCAGAGCACGGGCTTTGATTCGCCGCGCGACGCCGGCCAGCTGATCGCCGTGCTGAAGCAGGCCGAGCAGGGCGACGCCCTGCAGAGCGAACTGTTCACGCTGGAAGCTGAAGTGGCTGCCGTGCTGGCCGCCCTGGCAACCCTGCGCGACGCCGGGTAACGCCCGAGTCGGGGGTCAGAGTCAGGGGTCAGAGTCAGGGGTCAGAGTCCGGGGTCAGAGTCAGGGGTCAGAGTACTTTTCGTCTGCGTGAAAGTACTCTGACCCCCGACTCTGACCCCTCTCAACCGAGGATCTGCCGATGGCCTGGTTGTCGCTGCTGCTGTTCCTGCCCTGGTTCGTGCTGCTCGGCGGGCTGTTCTGGTGGTACCCGCGCCAGCCGCGTTGCGCGCGACGGCGTGCCTTCGACACGGCGGCGCTGCTGCTGGCCCTGGTGCTGAGCGTGCTGTCCATGCACTGGGGGTTCCAGCTGGGCAGGGCGCAGTCCGATGCCGGCCCGATCTGGCCGCAGGTGCTGGCCGTGCTGTATGCCTATGGCGCGTTCCTGGCGGTGATGGTCACCGCGCTGCTGCTGCGCCCGCACTGGCTGCTGCGCAGGTCCTGACGCGGGCCTCCGACCAAAGCCGCATCGAACGCACGCGTCCGCGCGCCTACCATGGCCGTCTGTTCCTGATCCTGCCAGGTGCGCGTCGATGACCGCCGATCCCAGCATCCACACCATCGATACCGGATTCCAGCGCGCCGACTTCGACGCAGCCTACCTGGTGGTGGAAAACGGCCGTGCCGCCTTCATCGACTGCGGCACCTCGCTGGCGGTGCCGGCGATGCTGCAGGCCCTGGCCAATGCCGGGCTGCAGCCGCAGGCGGTGGACTGGCTGCTGCTGACCCACGTGCACCTGGATCACGCCGGTGGCGCCGGCACGCTGATGCAGCACCTGCCCAATGCGCGCGCGGTACTGCATCCGCGCGGTGCGCCGCACATGATCGATCCGACGCGACTGATCGCCGGTGCCACGGCGGTGTATGGCGAGGAGGAAATCGCACGCAGCTACGGCCGCATCGAGCCGATCCCGGCCGAGCGCGTGGTGGTGGCCGAAGACGGCCAGCGCATCGACCTGGCCGGGCGTGAGTTGGTGCTGATGCATACGCCCGGCCATGCGCAGCACCATTACTGCGTGTGGGACGCGCGCAGCCGCAGCTGGTTCACCGGCGATACCTTCGGCCTGTCCTACCGGGAACTGGACAGCGCGCAGGGCGCCTTCATCATCCCCACGTCCTCGCCGGTGCAGTTCGATCCCGAGCCGTTGAAGGATTCCATCCGCCGGATGCTGGCTTACCAGCCCGTGGCGATGTACCTGACCCACTACGGTCGCGTGGACGCGGTGGAAGCGCGCGCCGAAGACCTGCTCGAGCAGATCGATGCGATGGTGGCGATCGGGCGCCAGTGCGACGGCCGCCCGGACCGTCATCGCCATCTACGTGCGGCTTTGCGCGCGCTGTACCTGGAGCGCGCGCTGGCCCACGGCTGCGCGCTGGACCAGGACGCGGTCGCCAGCGTGTTGGCGATGGACATCGAGCTCAATGCACAGGGGCTGGCCTGCTGGCTGGACCGCGGACGGCGCTGATCATTCCGCGTCATCGCGCTGTCACGTACACTCGGGACATCCCTGCTTCCTTGTCCCCCGGTGATCCGTGAACCCGATGCGCGTGCTGTTGTTGTCGTCCTGCCTGTTCGTCGGTGGCCTTGCGCATGCGGCCAATGATCTTCCCGGTGGCGGCATCGATCCGCAGGCGCTGTCGCGCCACGTGCGCGTGCTGGCCTCGGATGAGTTCGAAGGCCGTGCGCCGGCCAGCGAAGGCGAAGAACGCACGGTGCAGTACCTGATCGAGCAGTTCCGCAGCTACGGCCTGCAGCCGGGCGGCGTGGACGGCAGCTGGGTGCAGCCGGTGCCGCTGGTGCGTGCACAGCTGGATGGTGCGGCCACGGCAACGCTGACGCTGAAGGGCGGCAAGCGCACCCTCGCCAACGGCGGCGACGTGACCCTGCAGAGCCTGCAGCCGCGCGCACGGGTACAGATCAAGGATGCCCCGCTGGTGTTCATCGGCTACGGCATCGATGCGCCAGAGCGCAACTGGGACGATTACAAGGGCATCGATCTGCGCGGCAAGATCGCCGTGGTGCTGATCAACGACGCCGACTTCGAAACCGATGCGCCCGGTGCCTTCGATGGCAAGGCGGTGACCTATTACGGCCGTTGGACCTACAAGTTCGAAGAGGCCGCGCGGCGCGGTGCCGAAGGCGTGCTGATCGTGCACGAGACCGCGCCGGCCGCCTATGGCTGGGCCACGGTGAAAAGCTCGGGCACCTCGCCGCTGTTCGACATCCAGCGCAGCCAGGATGAAGCCATGGCCCAGCACACGCCGCTGCGCGGCTGGATGCAGCGTTCGCTGGCCGAAGCGATCTTCGCCGATGCCGGCCTGGATTTCGAGGCGGAAAAGCGCAAGGCGCAGCGTGCCGATTTCAAGCCGGTGGCCTTGGACAACGCCCGGTTGAGCGCGGCATTCAAGCTGAAACGCGAAGAAGTGGTCACCCGCAACGTGGTGGCCAAGCTGCCCGGCGGCACGCACGGCGACGAGGCGGTGATCTTCTCCGCGCACTGGGACGCCTTCGGCATCGGCGAGCCCGATGCGAAAGGGGACCGCGTGCGCCGCGGCGCCATCGACAACGCCACCGGCGTGGCCACCGTGCTGGAACTGGGCCGCGTATTCGCTGCCGGTCCGCAGCCACAGCGTTCGCTGTATTTCGTCGCGCTGACCGCCGAGGAGAAGGGCCTGCTGGGCGCAAGCTACTATGCAAAACACCCGCTGGCACCGCTGGAAAAAACCGCTGCGGTGCTGAACATCGAGATGTTCAGCCCGGATGGCGCGACCCGTGACATCGCCTCGTGGGGCAAGGGCCGGGTATCGCTGGAAGGCGACCTGGAGCGCGTGGCCAAGGCGCGCGGCCGCGGCTACAGCCCGGATCCGAACCTGGAAGCGGGCTTCTTCTACCGTGCCGACCACTTCGCCTTCGCCCGGCTGGGCGTGCCGGCGATCACCATCGGCCCGGGGCTGGACAAGCTGGACGGCGGTATCGAAGCCGGCCGTGCGCTGCGCGAGAAGTACTTCAAGGACTGCTACCACCAGGCCTGCGATGCGTGGACCCCGAGCTGGGATCCTGCCGGCCATGCCGCCGACACGCTGCTGGTGTATGACCTCGGCCTGGAGCTGGCCAACGGCCGCAGCTGGCCGCAGTGGGAACAGGGCTCGGAGTTCCGCAAGGCACGCGACAGCAGCGAAGCGGCACGCCGCTGATCGCCTTGATGGCGTGATCGGGCGGGTGAGGACGTAAGCAGGTAGTGGCGTCCGTTGTGATCTGGTGGGGCACGACCGTTGGTCGTCACGCCGCTCCCCGCAGCCTCACACGACCGGCGGACCCGGCTGCTTCCAGTGGTCGTTGCCCGGCAGCAGCAGGTTCAGCGCGATCGCCACCACCGCGCACAACGCGATGCCCTTCAGGCCGAAGTCGTCCGGACCGGTGCCGCTGCCGACCAGCACGCCACCGATGCCGAACACCAGCGTCACCGACACGATCACCAGGTTGCGTGCTTCGCCCAGGTCGATCCGGTGGCGGATCAGGGTGTTCATGCCCACCGCGGCGATGGAGCCGAACAGCAGGCACAGGATGCCGCCCATGACCGGCACCGGGATGCTCTGCAGCAGCGCACCGAACTTGCCGATGAAGGCCAGGCTGATCGCAAAGATCGCCGCCCAGGTCATGATCTTCGGGTTGTAGTTCCTGGTCAGCATCACCGCGCCGGTGACTTCGGCATAGGTGGTGTTGGGCGGACCCCCGAACAGGCCTGCCGCGGTGGTTGCCACGCCATCGCCGAACAGGGTGCGGTGCAGGCCGGGCTTCTTCAGATAATCGCGGCCGGTGACGCTGCCGACGGCGATCACCCCGCCGATATGTTCGATGGCCGGCGCCAGCGCGACCGGCACGATGAACAGGATCGCCTGCCAGTTGAACGCCGGGGCAGTGAACTGCGGCAGGGCAAACCACGGCGCCGCGGCGATGCGGGCGACATCGACGACGCCGAACGCGAAGGACAGCCCGAAGCCCACCAGCACGCCGAACATGATCGGCAGCAGCTTGAACATGCCCCGGCCGAATACCGCCACCACCAGGGTGGTCAGCAGCGCCGGCATCGAAATCAGCATCGCGGTCTGGTACGGAATGAGCTGCGTGCCGTCGGCGTCCTTGCCCATCGCCATGTTGGCGGCGATCGGTGCCATCGCCAGCCCAATCGAGATGATCACCGGGCCGATCACCACCGGCGGCAGCAGCCGGTCGATGAAACCGGTGCCCTTGATCTTCACCGCCGCGCCCAGGAAGGTGTAGACGAAGCCGGCGGCCATCACCCCCCCCATGGTTTCCGCCAACCCGAACTGCTGCTTGGCGAGGATGATCGGGGTGATGAAGGCAAAGCTGGAGGCCAGGAACACCGGCACCTGGCGACCGGTCATCAGCTGGAACAGCAGCGTGCCCAGCCCGGCGGTGAACAGCGCCACGTTCGGGTCCAGCCCGGTGATCAGCGGCATCAGCACCAGCGCGCCAAAGGCCACGAAGAGCATCTGCGCGCCGGACAGCACCTGGCGCCAGAGCGGGTCGTTGAATTCATCCTGCATCGTCGCGAGTTCCTCGTTGGGCGCCGACAAGCCGGTCGTCGGCACGGGCGGGGAGGATGATATCGCTCGTCAGCTGCCCACGCTGGCATTCACATACGCCGACCGTGCCGACCGCCGTAGAAGCGCCAAGGCCAGCATCAGCACCGCCAAACCCAGGCAGAGCTCATGAACGGGGACGTAGCCCTGCATGATCCGGACTGGCATGCCGGTCATGGAGGTCAACGGGAACAACGACGCGAAGTAAAGGGCGGCCCCATCCGGGGAGCGGACGGCGCCAAGGCACAGGAGGATGGTTGTGAGGGGAAGCATGCCCAGCGTGTTCCGCAGGACTGAGTAAGGAGACCGGATCAACGAAGCTACCCATGCAAAGAGCCAGTTCCAGACCATGAGGCCGCGACGCAGTAAACCGCCAGCCACATCAGCTGGGGGCCATTCCGCCACATCTCGCGCCAGAGGTTCTTGTCCACCACACCCATGGACGCGGCTGCGAGTGCGCTGAAAAGGCCGTAGACCAGAATGGTCTTGATGCCATGCAGGGTGGCTGCGGCTACCTTTACCTCCAGCCAGTGTTCGGCAGGCATGGCACTGATGATCATCTCCGTCGCTTTTCCAAAGCGCTCGTTGAGCAGCCCGGTGAACAGCATGCCCTGTGCACCAAGCAGAGCCAGTGCGGAAAGGACGATGAATGCCACGGAGACACCCATGATCTTCGCCGACATGGGACGCGAGCCCGGCAGGACATAATTGGGCTCAAGCACCGCATCAGCGCCGATCGCGGCCCATTCCTGTGCCCCCAGGCCGTGTTCAGCTGCTCGTGCCTCGGTGGTTATCGCCGTCAGTTCCTGCCGAAGCGCAGGCAACCAGCTGACATGCTGGTGCAGTGCGATGCTGAAGTAGTCCCTGTGCCCGGAGATTATGGGGAGCAAGGATTCACCGCCATGCAGCGTTGCGGGTCCTTCAATGAAGGTGAATTTTCCACGGGTGCCCGCGGCTACTGCGTGGTCCGCTACCACGATCACCACGGGTTCGGATGTCTCCGTCTGGATCCATAGATCAGAAAGTATTCGAACGCCCGCGAGTGCACTCAGGAGCAGGATTGCGATGAGCTCTCCTTTGGGGTCGAAGTGACGCCGGAACTCGAAACTGACGAGCGCCATCAGATTTGTCCAGATCATGATCCTTCCTCTGCGGCAGAAGGTCCTGTCACTACGTCAAATGCCGCCCTGAGCCCGACCGGCTGGCCAGCGGAGTGGACCGTGCCTGCATCGACGAGTCGTCCTTGATCGAGAATCAGATTGCGGTCAGCGACCCGCTCAAGCGAATCGAGTTGATGGGCCGAAATCATGATTCCCGTACCGCGGGCAGCGAGCTCTGACAGCAGTTCGCAGACCATCGTCTGGGTTGCGGGATCCAACCCGGAGAGTGGTTCGTCCAACAGGAGGAAGTGAGGCTCGTGTACCAGGCAGGCTGCCAGCTGCAGCTTCTGCTGATTCCCTTTCGAAAGTTCGGAGACCTTGTCCTTCCTGCGATCCTGGAGTTGAAGGCGGTCCAGCCAATGCGTTGTTCTCAGCACTGCTTGACGATGTCCGAGGCCGCGAACCCTGCACCAGAAGGAGAGCAATGCATCGACCGCGCTTTCCTGGAACAGGCTGCGTTCCTCCGGCAGATAGCCTATATCGCTATGGGTCACGGGCCTGCTGAGCCCTCGCAGGCACATTCTGACTCCACCCGAGCTGGGCATCAGAAGGCCACACAACAACCGCAGCGTGGTGGACTTTCCTGCTCCGTTACGTCCGCTCAGTCCAACGATCTCTCCACTGCCAATGCGGAGATCTATTCCACCCAGCACGGTCCGGTCGCCGTAGCGCTTTTCTAGTCGGGTTGCATCAATTGTCCGCATGATCTGAACCTTTCCCGGTGGGCGCGGCAATCCTTGAGGCCAGGCGCCGCGCGGTCTCACGCATGAAGCAGCCATGGCCACGGTTCACCCGGCCCAGTAGCGAAGATGTTCAGGCTTACCGAAAAGCTGTCCGGCGGCAGCTGGGAGTGAATGTCCTTCAGTGCCCGGTAGAGCAGGATGCGATCAGGGTGCAGCGCCGAGCGGCCCCTGAAGAATGCTGTCCCGGGTTCATTTTCGTAGCCTAATACGGAGTCGTAGTCGTACTCGCAGTAGTCGCTCACATACCCGGGGCCGTGGTGACCGATCGTCAGGAAATTGAAGTTGTGGTCATGTGGAACGCCATAAAAATAGTCCTTGGAGGATCAATGGATGCCACGCATGCAGCTTCTGCCTCTGCAGCGCGGCAGTGTGCGCTGCCGATCACATGCTGCTTGTTTTCAATCGGCCGACACGTTTTCGATGAAGTGATCAACCCCCGTCCAGGGCCGGATCGGGATCCGCACGGCCAGCCGAAAACAGCATGCCGCCTCCCTGACTGCTCCGCAGCGACGCAAAGGCCTAGAATCCTCGTTCCCCCGCACCTTGGTGGCCCATGGCCGTCGTCCCTGATTCCTCCGCCGCGCCGCGTCCCGGTGCCGTCGCCCTGGCGTTGCTGCTGGTCTACGTGGTCTGGGGCTCGACCTACCTGGGCATCGCCAAGGCGCTGCAGGCGGGCGTGCTGCCGCTGACGTCGGTGTCCGGCGCGCGCTTCATCATCGCCGGCAGCCTGATGTACGCCGTGCTGCGGCTGTTCAGGAAAATGCCGCGGCCGACCCTGCGGCAGTGGCGCAACCTGACCATCATGGGCTTCACCATGCTGCTGCTGGGCAACGGCATGGTGGTGCTGGCCGAACGCGATGTGTCCTCCGGCCTGGCCGCCACCGCGGTGGCCTCGGTGCCGCTGTGGATGGCGCTGTTCTCGGCGGTGCGCGGCCAGCACGCCAGCCGTGGCGAGTGGCTGGGCATTGCCATCGGCTTCCTCGGCGTGGTCTGGCTCAACGCAGGCAGCAGCCTGGCGGCTTCGCCGACCGGACTGATCCTGCTGCTGGTGGCCCCGGTCGGCTGGGCATTCGGCTCGGTCTGGGTGCGGGGCCAGGACCTGCCGGGACCGTTCATGACCGCGGCCGGGCAGATGATCTGTGGCGGCGTGCTGCTGGTCATCACCGGGCTGGCAGTGGGCGAACGACCGACCGCGCTGCCCAGCCTGGATGGCCTGCTGGCGGTGGCCTACCTGTGCCTGTTCGGCTCGATCGTCGCCTTCACCGCCTACGTGTGGCTGCTGCACAACGTGCGTCCGGCGCTGGCCGGCAGCTATGCCTACGTCAATCCGGTGATCGCCGTGCTGCTGGGCGTGCTGCTCAATGGTGAACACTTCGGCTGGCGTGACCTGGTGGCGATGGCGGTGATCCTGGCTGGCGTGCTGGTGCTGGCGCTGGCGAGGACACGCAAGTGAGCGCCGCGCTGATCAGCGAACAGGAGCAGCGCCGCGGCCTTGCAGTCACCGCCTTCACCTTTGTGCTGTGGGGGCTGGTGCCGGTGTACTGGCACCTGTTGCGCGAAGTGCCCTCGTTCCAGATCATCGCCCACCGCATCATCTGGAGCACGGTGCTGGTGGTGGGCTGGCTGCTGCTGAGCAGTCGCCTGCAGTGGTGGAAAGCAATCGCCGCGCAGCCGCGTGCATTGGCCACGCTGGCGGTGAGCAGCCTGGCCATCGCGTTCAACTGGGGCCTGTACATCTGGGCCATCAACGCAGGCCACGTGATCGACACCAGCCTGGGCTACTTCATCAACCCGCTGGTCAGCGTGGTGCTGGGCGTGCTGGTGCTGAAGGAACGCCTTCGCCGCCTGCAGTGGCTGGCGGTGGCCTGCGCGGCGGTCGGCGTAGCCTGGCTGACCTGGCAGGCCGGCGCACCGCCGTGGATCGCATTGGGGCTGGCCGGATCGTTCGGCCTGTATGGCCTGCTGCGCAAGCTGATCTCGGTTGATCCGGTGGCCGGCCTGGCGGTGGAAAGCCTGTATCTGTTCCTGCCGGCGCTGGGCTTCGCGCTGTGGAGCGAGAACGGCCACGGCGGCGCCTTCTTCGGGGGCTGGGGCTGGCGCAACGACCTGCTGCTGGTCTTCGGCGGCGTGGTCACCGCCGCGCCGCTGATCGGCTTCGCCTACGGCGTGAAGCGCATCGCCCTGTCCACCGTGGGTGTGCTGCAGTTCATCGCGCCCAGCCTGGGCCTGGTGCTGGGCGTGTTCTTCTTCAACGAACCCTTCGATGGCGCGCGCGCCACCGGTTTCATCGCGATCTGGATCGGCCTGGGCCTGTTCGTCTTCGATGGCCTGCGCCGCACCCGCCGCTGAAAAAGGGGACGGAGGGGATTAAGTCGTTTATGGCATTCGAAGTGCCAAAAACGACTTAATCCCCTCCGTCCCCTTTTTCTTCAGACTTCGCGCAGGGCGGTGGTGATCGGCAGGCGGGCGGCACGCAGGGCGGGGAACAGGCCGCCGACCAGGCCGATGCCCAGCGCCCACTTCAGCCCGCTCCACAGCAGTTCCGGCGAGACGTGGAACTTGAACACCACCGCGCTGAAATTGCTGCCGATGGTGGACACGCTGTAGCCGTTGAACAGCAGCCAGGCGATCGCGCAGCCCAGCAGCCCGCCCAGCAACGCCAGCAGCATCGTCTCCAGCATCACCGCGGTCACCACCGGCAGCCCGCGGAAGCCGATCGCACGCATCGTGGCGATCTCGCGTGCGCGCGTGGCCACGGCGGCATACATCGTGTTGAGCGCACCGAACACTGCACCGATGGCCATGATGGTGCCGATGACCTTGCCCAGGATGTTGATCAGCGTGGTCAGCCCGCCGCCCTGCTTGCTGTAGTACACCCGCGTTGTTTCCACTTCCAGCTTCAGGCGCGGGTCGCCGGCGACGGCGGCCTTGAACTGCTCGAAACCGGGCTTGCCGTCGGTGCGCACCGTCACCGATTGCAGCGCGCCGCGCTGGTAGGTCGTGGCCAGGGTATCCACGTCGGTCCACAACTCCGAATCATGCGCGTCGCCGGAAGCGAACACGCCGACCACCGTCCATGCCTGGTTGCCCAGGGTCAGCGTGCTGCCCACGTCCATGTCGCGGAACTGGCTCTTCGCGCCCTGGCCCACCACCATTTCGCGCTTGCCGGTGGTGAACTTGCTGCCTTCGATGATGCGCACCCGATCATGCACCGCCCAGGCCATGTCACCGACGCCGCGGAACTGCGCATTGACATCGGTGCCGTCGGAGCGGGACACCAGGTTGACCACCTGCGACAGCTCGGCCGATAGCAGCGCGCGCCCCTTTTCGTCGCGTGCCACGCCGGGCAGGGTGGACAACAACGGAATCTGGTCGCGGGTGATCACCGAGTTGGTTTCCGCCTGCGAGCCGCCGCGCAGCACGATGGCGGTGGTGTCATCGCCGGTGCTGTTGAGCGTGGACTGGAAACCTGCGCCCATCGCCAGCATCGCCACCAGCACGCCGACCACGCCGGCGATGCCGACCACGATCACCGACGAGGCGCCCCAGCGTTGCGGCAGGCTGGCGATACCGATGCGGGTGGCGGCCAACGCCAGCCGTCCGCCGCGGGTCAGCACCAGCCACAGCGCGACCAGCACCACCACGACCAGCACGCCCTGCCACGGCAGCCAGATCCATGCCGCCAGGCCCACCGCCAGCACCACCAGCATCGCGCCGTTGAGCAGCCACTTCTTCAGTGTGTTCTTCATGTGCGGGTCCTCAGCGTCCGGCCAGGGCATCGACGATCTTCAGCCGCTTGGCGCGCAGCGCCGGCAGCAGTCCGACCACGACGCCGATCACGATGATCATTGCAATGCCCACCAGCCAGGTGGCGGTCGGCACATGCGGTGGCAGCAGGCCGCGCGTCTGCGGTGCCAGCAGCGGCAGGATGGTCGCCGCCAGACCCATGCCGATCGCACCGCCCAGCCCTACCAGCAGGATCGATTCCACCATCACCAGGGCCAGTACGGTGCGGTCCTGGAAGCCCAGTGTCTTCAGCGTGGCCAGTTCCGGGATGCGTTCGCGCACCGCCTGCGCCATGGTGTTGCCGGTCAGCAGCAGCAGGGTGAAGAACACCGCGCCCATGATCGAAGTGACGATCATGCCGATGTCCGCGAACTGCTTGACGAAGGCCTGCTGGAACGCCGATTCGGTCTGGGTCTTGGTTTCGTGGTCGGAGTTGGCCGATATCGCGTCGATCGCCTGGGCCACCCGCGAGGCATGGTCCGGGTTGTCCAGGGTGATGGTGTACCAGCTGACCTGGTTCTTGATGTAGTCGTTGGACTCATCGAAGTACTTCCAGTTCATCATCAGCTGCCTCTCCTCGTTCCCGGCCACTGCACGGTCCTTGGAGCGGAACGTGCCGACCATTTCCAGCGGCCAGTCGTTGCTGCCGCCGCGCGGGAAGATGGTGGCCTGCAACGGGATGGTGTCGCCGATCTTCCAGCCGAAATCCTTGGCCAGCGACTCGCCGACGATGGCGCCGGTGCGGGTGTCCTGCCAGCGCTTGAGCTGGTCCGGGGCGACCTCCAGTTCGCCGTAGATGTCGAAGTAGTTCGGGGCTACCGAGAAGTTCGGGAAGAAGTCCTTGGGGTCGCGGTAGATGCCACCGAACCACATGCCGTAGGTGACATCGCGCACGCCGGCCACTTGGCGGATCTGCGCTTCCAGGCGGATCGGCAGCGACTGGGTGATCGACAACCGCGAGGCGGTGATCAGCCGGTTGGCGCCTTCCACGCTGCCACCGGACATGAAGGCCACGCGCACCGAATCGAGCATGCCGAACAGCAGGAACGCGGCCACCACCGACAGCAGGGTCAGCAGGGTGCGGGTGCGGCTGCGGAACAGCTGCGCCCACACCAGGGAGAGATATTTCATCGCCGTGCCCTCGGTCAGTGCGCCAGCGGCGCGTCGGCGAGTTCGCCCTTGTCCAGGTGCACCGTATGGGTTGCGTATTCGGCAGCCTTCGGGTCGTGGGTCACCATGATGATGGTCTTGCCATGTTCGCGGTTGAGCTGCTGCAGCAGCTGCAGGATCTCTTCGGCGGACTGGCGGTCCAGGTCGCCGGTCGGCTCATCGCAGATCAGGAAGGTGGGATCGGAAACGATCGCGCGGGCGATCGCCACGCGCTGCTGCTGGCCACCGGACAGTTCGTTGGGACGGTGGCTGCGGCGGTCGGCCAGGCCGACCAGGGTCAGCGCGATCTCCGCGTTGCGCCTGCGCTGCGCAGCACCTAGGTGGGTCAGCAGCAGCGGCAGTTCGACGTTCTTCTGCGCGGTCAGCATCGGCATCAGGTTGTAGAACTGGAACACGAAGCCGACGTGGTGGCTGCGCCAGGTGGAAAGCTGGCCGCCCCCCATCTGGTCGATGCGCTCGCCTTCGATGGTGATCTCCCCGCCGCTGGGCGAGTCCAGTCCACCGATCAGGTTGAGCAGGGTGGTCTTGCCGGAACCGGAGGGCCCCATCAACGCCACGAAGTCGCCTTTTTCGATGTCCAGGTCGATGCCGTGCAGCACCTTCACCTGCTCCGGGCCCCGCTGGTAGGTCTTGGTGATGCTGCGCAATGAAACCAGGGTCGACATGCCGTTTCTCCGAGTGCGGTAATGACGGCCACCGGCCGCCGGACGGACAACCTACGAGCGTTCCTTCACCTTGCTGCCATCGCGCAACGTATCCGGCGGGCTGGTCACCACCCGCTCACCCGGGCGCACGCCCGTCAGCAGCTGACGATCCGCATTCAACGCCAGGCCGGGCGTCACACTGCGCTGCTGCACGGTGCCCTCGGCCAGCACGAAGACCACGCTGCCGCCCTCACGCTCCACCACCGCGTTGGCCGGCACGCGCACGCCCTGCGGCTTCTTCGGTGCATCCGGCCTGGCCTGTTCCAGGAAGCTCACCCGCACGCCCATCTCCGGCACGATGCGCGGGTCGCGGGTCTTGATCGCCACGCGCACCTTCACGGTGGCCTTGCCGCGGTCGGCGGTGGGAACGATGGCGATCACCTCGGCCGGGATCTTCCACTCGGGATAGGCGTTGAGCGTGGCTTCCACCGGCATCTTCGGCTGCACCCGGCCGATGAAGGCCTCGCCGACCTCGACTTCGATCTCCAGCGATTCCATGTCCACGATGGTGCCGATGCCGGTACGGGTGAAGCCACCGCCGGCCGACAGCGGCGAGACGATCTCGCCCGGCTGCGCGGCCTTGGCGGTGACCACGCCGGAGAACGGCGCGCGGACGATGTTGTTGTCCACGCCCAGGTCGGCGATGGCCAGCTGGTTGCCGGCCACCTGCACGTTGCGCTGGGCGGTATCCAGCTGCGCGCGCAGGCTGTCACGCTGGGCCACGGCCTGGTCGAACTGCGAGCGTGATACCAGCTGCTGGCCGACCAGTGCCTGCAGCCGGGTGGCTTCGGCGCCGGCCTGGGTGAGCTGGGCCTGCAGGCCGGCGACCTGGCTGCGTGCGGCCTGCACCTGCGACGCGTAGAGATCGCGCTGGGCGCCGGCATCGATCGGGTCCAGCGTGGCCATGACCTGGCCTTCCTCGACCCGCATGCCTTCTTCAATCATGACTTCGCGCACCTTGCCGGTGATCTTGGCCGAGACCGTCGCCATGCGCCGCGCCACCACGTAGCCGCTGGCATCCAGCACCGAGGCACTGCTGCCTGCCTCGCCCAGCGCCACCGCGGGTGCGGTCTGCACTTCGATGGCCTGCGGACGCAGCATCCATGCGGCCACGGCGGCACCCAGCAGCACCACCACGGCGATCACGATCCACAGCCAGCGACGGCTGCCCGGCGCGGGCGGCGGCGGCGTCCTGCGGTCGATGCGAAGTTCCTTCAACAGTTCAGCAGAGGCGTTCATAGGCACCAGGACGTTGGATCGAGCGGAGTGTGACCGCAACACCCGCCAGGGGCAAACCGCGGCCCTGCGGTCGACACAGGATGCGCGCCGGCGGGCCGCCACGGCAGTGACAGCTGTCACCTGCAGTGCCTGACGCCGGCCACTGCCTGCGCAGCGCCCGGTGGCGCACTGTCGTAGCCACTTCCCGGGAGTACCGCCATGCCGTTCCATGCCCCTCCGTTGGCCGCACTGCACGACGTGCAGGTGCGCTATCGCAATGCCATTGCACTGGCCGGTGTCAGCCTGCAGGTGCATCCCGGCGAAGTACTGGCACTGCTCGGTCGCAATGGTGCCGGCAAGACCACGGCCATCGCCGTGCTGCTGGGACTGCGTCGGCCGGATGCCGGCCAGGTGACGCTGCTGGGCGGTGACCCGCAATGTCGATCGCAGCGTGAGCAGGTGGGCGTGATGCTGCAGGACACGGCATTGCCGCCGAAGCTGCGGGTGGGTGAGCTGGTTGAGCAGTTCCGCGCCAGCTATCCACGGCCGCGGCCGTTGGCCGACTGCCTGGCCATTGCCGGCGTGCAGGACCTGCAGCAGCGCGCCTACGGCCAGCTGTCCGGTGGCCAGCAGCGACGCGTGCAGTTCGCCATCGCGCTGTGTGGTGGCCCGCGCCTGCTGTTCCTGGACGAACCGACCACCGGCCTGGACATCGAAGCGCGCCAGGCCATGTGGCACGCCATCGCGCAGCTGCGCACGGAAGGCTGCGGGATCGTGCTGACCACCCATTACCTGGAGGAAGCCGAAGCGCTTGCCAGCCGTGTGGTGGTGCTGGAGCAGGGACGCGTGCTGGCCGACGGTCCGCTGGCCACGTTCCGGCCGCAGCTGGCTCCGCGGCGGGTCCGGTGCCGCAGCGGGTTGGACGCGGCGCTGCTGCAGGGCTGGCAGGGCGTGATCGAAGCACGCCGTGCGGGCGATCATCTGGAGCTGCTGGCCGAACCTGCCGAGCCGGTAGTGGCGCGGCTGTTGGCCGAGGACCCCGAGCTGAGCGAGCTGGACGTGCGCGGCGGCGGCCTGGCCGAAGCCTTCGTTGAACTGACCCGGGAGGCCGCATGAACATCCCGCGCGTTGCCGTGGATCCACCGCGCCGGCCGCTGGCGCGCCTGCTTGCCCCCTACATCGCCGAACTGAAGGCCGAGCTGCGCAGGACCTGGCGCACGCCTGCCTTCGTGCTGCCGTGCCTGCTGTTCCCGGTGCTGTTCTACGCGATGTTCGGGGTGATGCTGGGCCGCGGGCAGGCCTCGCGTTATCTGCTGGCCACCTACTGCGTGTTCGGCGCGATGGGGCCGGCCCTGTTCGGCTTCGGCGTGCAGTTGGCGATGGATCGCGCTGGCGGCCTGCTGACGCTGAAGCGTGCCTTGCCCGTGCCGCCGTTGGCACCGCTGCTGGCGCGCCTGTTGATGGCGGTGATCTTCGCGGTGGTGGTGGCGATCCTGCTGATCGCCGCGGCGCGCACGATGGGCGGGGTCAGCCTGGCACCGCTGCAGATGGCCGGGCTGGTGGCGGTGGCGGCGCTGGTCGCGCTGCCGTTGGGAGCGATCGGCCTGCTGATCGGCAGCCATGTGGGATCGGACGCCGCGCCGGCGCTGGTCAACCTGGTCTACCTGCCGCTGGCATTGCTGTCAGGCCTGTGGGTGCCGCTGTCGATGCTGCCGGGGGTGTTCAGCACGCTTGCCCCGCTGTGGCCTACCTGGCATGCCGCGCAGTTGGCGCTGCGTGTCATCGGCCAGCCCGCCGGCGGCAGCGTGCTGATGCACGGGGTGGTACTGGGGGCGGTGACGGTCGTCGGCGCCTTGTTGGCGGCCCGTCGCCTGCGCCGCGTCGGCTGACATGGCATGATCGGCCGCGACCGTCTCCTGCTGGAATCCACCGTGCCGTTCAAGTGGTTGGCTCCCCTGCTGCGCCCCGCGCCGGATTCGGCGGTGGCCGACCATCGGCGGCGTGGGCAGTCCGGCTTGAGTGATTACATCCACCTGCTGTGGACGTCGTGGGTGTTCCTGACCCCCCTGTTCGGGGGCGGGTACACCGCGCGCTGGGCGTTGCTGACCCTGCTCAGCTATCCCACCTTCCTGTTCCTGTACGCACGCGCGATGCTGGCGCCGCGCCACCATGCACCGCGCTATGCGCTGGCGATGGTCGCGATGAGTCTGGTGCTGGTGCCGTGGTATCCGTCCGGCATCAGCTATTTCGTGTTCGGTTGCGTGATGCTGCGCGTGTGCCGCAACGGCAGCACTTGGCGTTATCTGTTGCAGTTGCTGCTGCTCAACACGGTGTTCGTCGGCACCGCGTGGCTTGCCGGCTGGGCGTGGCAGAACCTGGTCTGGATTCCCTTCATGTCGGTGGTGATCGGCCTGATATCGAACATGGAGGCGGTCAACAAGGAACGCGATGCGCAGCTGCAGCTGTCACAGGAGGAGGTGCGCCGGCTGGCGGCCACGGCCGAGCGCGAGCGCATCGGCCGCGACCTGCACGACCTGCTTGGGCACACGCTGTCGCTGATCACGTTGAAGCTGGAGCTTTCGCGCAAGCTGTACGACCGTGGCGATGCACGCGCACGGCAGGAGATCGGCGAAGCCGAAGACATCGCGCGACAGGCGCTGGCGCAGGTCCGCAGCGCGGTCACCGGCTTCCGCTCCAGCGACCTCGCCGGTGAGCTTGCCTCGGCGCGGCTGCTGCTGGAATGCCAGCAGGTCCACCTGGACTACCTGCCACCGCCGCCGATGCCGCTGGAGATCGAGCGTGCGCTGGCGCTGGTGCTGCGCGAGGCGGTGACCAACATCGCCCGCCACGCGCTTGCGGGCAATGCGCAGGTGCACTTCGCACGCGAAGGCCACAGCCTGCTGATGCAGGTGCGCGACAACGGCCGTGGCGGGGTGACCACCGAAGGCAACGGCCTGGCCGGAATGCGCGAACGCATCGCCGCACTGCGCGGTACGCTGCAGCTGGAAGCGCTGCCGCAGGGCGGCACCTGCATCACGGTGCGCGTGCCGGTGCCGGCCATGCCAACACCGATGGACCGGGCGCCGGATCCATCGCCTGCCAGCCTGTTGAAGGGAACCCCATGATCCGGATCGTACTGGCCGAAGACCAGGCCATGGTACGCGGCGCGTTGTCGGCGCTGCTGGGGCTGGAGCCGGACATCGAAGTGCTGGGCAGCGCGGCCGACGGCGAAGCGGCGTGGCGACTGTTGCAGCAGCTGCGGCCGGATATCCTGGTCACCGACATCGAAATGCCCGGCCTGACCGGGCTGGAACTGGCGCAGCGGATTGCACGGCAGCAACTGCCGATCAAGGTCGTGATCGTCACCACCTTCGCCCGTACCGGCTTCCTGCGCCGCGCGCTGGACGCAGGCGTGCTCGGTTACCTGCTGAAGGACGCGCCGGCCGACCACCTGGCCGATGCCCTGCGCCGCGTGCAGCAGGGCGCCCGCGCCATCGACCCGCAACTGGCACTGGACGCCTGGTCGCAGGCCGATCCCTTGACCGACCGCGAGCGCCGCGTGCTGCGCCTGGCAGGCGAGGGAAAGACCGCCGGCGAGATCGCAACCGAACTGGGCCTGTCGCACGGCACGGTGCGCAACTACCTGTCCGAATGCATCGGCAAGCTGGGTGTGGCCAACCGCATCGAAGCCTACCGGCTGGCCCGCCAGAAGGGCTGGCTGTAGCGCCCGCTATTTCTTCGCCATCGACTCGAACACGCCGTCGCGGCGGACCCATGCGTGGTACAGCGCGGCACCGAGGTGCATCAGCACGGTGGCGAACAGCACATAGGCCAGCAGGCTGTGCGCACTGCGCAGCGCGGTATACAGCGCGGCCGAATGCGGGGCGATCGGGGGCAGGTTGAAGCCGCTCCACAGCACGATCGGATAGCCACCGGCGGACAGCATCGACCAGCCCAGCAGCGGCATCGCCAGCATCAGCGCATACAGCAGCCAGTGCGACGCCTTCGCGGCCAGCGCCTGCCACCACGGTAGGTCGGCCGGCAGCGGCGGTGGCGGGTGGCGCAGGCGGTTGTACAGGCGCAGCAGCACCAGCAGCCCGATCGCGATGCCCAACGGACGGTGGATGTCCACCAGGGTCGGCCGCAGGTGCAGCGAGGCCATCATGGTGACGCCGATGAACAGCATCGCCAGGATCATCACGGCCATCGTCCAGTGCAGCACGCGGGCCAGCCGATTGAAGTGGCCGGGCGTCCGGTCCGGTGTGTTCATCGCGATACCCCCGCAGCTTCACCGGATGCACCACGCGCGGTCTCGCGTTCGCGGCGGTTGAACGAATGCGAATACACCGCCGAACGTGCCGCCAGCACCGCATCGTCACTGCCGCTGATTCCATCGGGCAGGATCAACGGATCGAAGTTCAGGTCGTTGCAGGCGCCTCCGGCCTGCGGCTGCATGTGCTCCAGCGACAGTACGCCGGCCTGCACGCGCGTGCGTCCGGCCGGCCAGGGGGTCGACGGGTCTTCGACCACGTCGCCGGGGCCGGCCAGGGTCACCACCAGGTTCCAGCGCACCGGCCCGCTGGCCAGCCGCGTGGCGAACTCGTCGGCCAGATGATCCAGCCCCGCAGCGGCCCGGGCTGCTTCGTCCAGCGTCACCGGCGCCGCCTGCGGTTCCCAGCTCCAGCGCACTGCCTGGCGGGTGCCGTCAGCGGCGGTGAACCAGAAACTGTTGACGCTGTTGAACTGCGTATTGGCCCAGCTGGGGGTCCATGGCGCGGTCTTCGCCCACTGCTGGAACGCCCGCGCGCTGGGGTATTTTTCCAGCACGGCGGCCATCTTCGCCGGGTCCGGCTTGCCGGTCGCCGGGTCGGGCAGCTGCGCCCGGGTCTGTTCCAGGAAGGCCTCCGGGCTGGGTACGGCGAAGAACGGGAAGCTGTTCATCGCCATCCGCCATTCCTGCCCGTTGTCACTCACCAGCTGCAGGGCGATGCTGCGCACCCGCGCCTGCGCGTCGGCACCGTGCGGATCGCCGCCGCCGATCGACAGCCGGCCCAGCACCGGCACCCGCGGCTGGTTGAACACCTGGGCGCGCGACAGCGCCGCGCCCTGCGGCGTCGGTTCGAACCAGCCGGCCACGCACACGCCCTTGCTGTGCGCGCGGCGGAAGCCCGGATGGGCCGGGCCGGTGGCTTCGATGGTGTCGGTGAACCGCTGCGCAGTGGGTCGATCACGACCTATCCAACCGGCCAGCCAGGCGAAGGCCAGCGCGATCAGACCCAGGATCAGCGCGATCAGCGCGATCCACGGCAGCGGTGAATGCGGCCGTGGGCCGCGCGGTAAGCCGCCTTTGCGGGTGAAGCGGAACAAGGGCATCGACGGTTCCTGCCTGGCATGGAAATGCGCGGTGCCCCCATCCTAAGCAAAAAAGGGGACGGAGGGGATTAAGTCGCAAACAGCCCTGTCTGGCCACTCGCGACTTAATCCCCTCCGTCCCCTTTTTCAGGAGTCAGGCGTAGCGGGCTTTCAGCATGGCCCAGGCCGAGCGCAGTGCCAGGGCTTCGCCGCCGGCGGGGCGGCCAGCGCGCTCGCCGTCGTTCCAGGCATACACGTCCAGGTGGGCCCAGCGCTGGCCGTCGGCCAGGAAGCGTTCCAGGTACAGCGCGGCGGTGACCGCGCCACCCATCCGCGAACCGGCATTGGCCAGGTCGGCGATGCCGCTGTGCAGGTAACGCAGGTACGGCCGCCACAGCGGCATCCGCCACACCGGGTCACGGGTCTGCTCGCCAGCCTGCAGCCACTGCTGGGCCACCGCGTCATCGTTGCTGAACAGTGCGGGCAGGTCCGGACCCAGCGCGATGCGTGCCGCGCCGGTCAGGGTGGCGAAGTCGAGCACCAGGTCCGGCTGCTGTTCGCTGGCGAAGGTCAGCGCATCGCCCAGGATCACCCGGCCTTCGGCATCGGTGTTGTCGATCTCCACGCTCAGGCCCTTGCGGGTGGCGATCACTTCGCCCGGCCGGAACGCATCCGGTCCGATCGCGTTCTCCACCGCCGGCACCAGCAGGGTCAGCCGCACCGGCAGGCCCTGGGCCATCACCAGCCCGGCCAGCGCCAGCGCATGCGCCGCACCGCCCATGTCCTTCTTCATGTTGCGCATGCCGTCGGCCGGCTTGATGTCCAGCCCGCCGGTATCGAAGCACACGCCCTTGCCGACCAGCACCAGCGACGGATCGGTGTCCTTGCCCCAGCGCAGCACGATCAGCCGTGGCGCGCGGTGCGAGGCACGGCCCACCGCGTGGATGGCCGGGAAATCCTGCTCCAGCAGCGCATCACCGGTGATCGCCTCCAGCTGCGCGCCGTGCGCGTTGGCCAAGGCGCGCGCGGCGTCTTCCAGCTGCTGCGGCCCCATGTCTTCGGTGGGGGTGTTGACCCAGTCGCGCACGCGCAGGCTCGCAGTGACCAGTGCGGCCACCTCGGCCGACGGGCTGGCCAGCAGCCGGGCCGGTGCACGGTTGCGCGCCTTGTAGCGGTCGAAGCGATAGCTGCCCAGTCCCCAGCCCAGCTGCAGCAGGTCCTGCTGCGCCGGCTCCAGTGCGGTGGCCAGCTTCCACACCGTGCCTTCGGGCAGCGCGTGCGGTGCATGGGCATAGCTGTACGCATCGCCTGCGTCGCCGATCCCGATCACCGCACCGGCAATGCCGTGCTCGCCCGGCAGCAGCGCCACGCTGTGGCCGCTGGCGGTGAAGTTCTGCGACTGCAGCCACGCCTGCAGCGCCGGCGGCTGGGAGGCATTCCATGCCTTGAACTGCTCCCGGTCCAGCACGTGCAGCGGCAGCGCCTGGTCGGAGGTGGCAACGAAACCGGTGATCTCGGTCATGGGGTCAGGCGCTCCTGGTTGCGCTGGCGGCGGGGTTGGCATCAAGCCAGTCGGCCAGCCCGGTGAGGGTGTCGAACTGCAGGTCGGGCTGCAGCGAAGGATGGTTCCAGCGGGCCGCTTCGCGGTTGATCCAGCAGCCGCGCAGGCCGGCGGACATCGCCCCGGCCACGTCCATTTCAACGTGGTCGCCCACGTGCAGGACATGCGACGGTGCAACGCCCAGGCGCTCGCAGGCGGCATGGAAAATGCTGGCGACCGGCTTGGCTGCACCGTGTTCGCGCGCGCCCAGCTGGAAGGCGAACAAGTGCGCCACGCCGATCCGCTCCAGGTCGGCGTTGCCATTGCTCAGCGCTGCCACCGGCACCCGGGCAGCGATGCGCTGCAGGGCATCCAGCGCATCCGGGTAGTACTCCACTTGGTTGCGCGCGGCATAGAACGCTTCGTAGGCCGGCTCCAGCAGGGCCGGGTCGGCGCCGCTTTCCTGCAGGGCGTGCTGCAGCGTCAGCCGGCGCAACGCACTCAGGTCGTGGTGCAGGTGGGGATTGTCGACGTAGGCGCGCTCGCGCAGTTCACGCATCGCCGCCTGCGGAAACATCGCGGCCGTGGCGGGACTGTGCTGCAGCATCCAGTCATGCAGCACCTGGTCGATGCGTGCGCCGATCGGAGCGAAGGGCCACAGGGTGTCGTCGAGGTCGAGGGTGATGGCTTGGATGGGAAAGTTCACCCGGCCATTCTACGCCCGTCGCCAACGGCTTTCATTCCAGCAGCCGTGACCAGCCCTGCATGCCTTCCAGCCGTGCCAGCACCAGCTTCACGCAGACCAGCAGCGGCACCGCCAGCAGCAGCCCGACGAAGCCCCACAGCCAACCGAAGATCATCAAGGCCAGGATCAGCACCAGCGGCGAGAGTTTCATCCGCCGGCCCAGCACGATCGGGGTGATCAGCTGGCCTTCCAGCGCGTGCAGGGCGAGGTAGCAGGCGGCCGGCAGGATCGCCTTGAGCGGATCGGGGAACTCGACGAAGCCGACCAGCAGCATCAGCGCCACGCCGATGAGTGGACCCACGTACGGAGCGAAGTTGAGCAGCGCGGCCATCGTGCCCCACAGCAGGGCATCCTGCATTTCCAGGCCCAGCAGCATCAGCGTGCCGGCGAACACCAGGCCGACCAGGCTGTTGATCACGGTGATGGTCAGCACGTAGCGCGACACCTCGCGTTCGATCGAGCGCAGGATATCGGTGGTGAAACGTTGTTGCTGGCGGTTGGGGAACAGCGCGATGGCGTGCCGCTGCAGGTCCTGGCCGTAGATCATGAAGAACAGGGTGAGCAGCACCACCGCCAGCACCGAAGCCAGCAGGCGCGGGGCCTGGGTGATCGCGCGGTACGGATCGTCGAGCTGGGTGCGCACCACCTGCACGCGCCGGGTGCCTTCGCCGGCGGCCACGCGGGCGAAGTTCTCGGCGGCCTGGTTGGCCTGCTGCACCGGTTTGGTCAGGTTCTGCACCTGGCGGCCGATCTTGCGCAGCTGCTGCGGCGCTTCCTGCGCCCACTCCATGGTCGGCACCACCAACTGCACGGCCAGCGCCGTGGTGGCACCCAGTCCCACGACGATCACCAGGATGGCGCCGAGTGCACGCGGTACCCAGATGCGTTGCAGCAGCCGCAGGATCGGGTTGCCCACCAAGGCGAAGAACATCGCCAGCAGGATCGGCAGCACCACCGGCTGCGCTGCCCACAGCGTGAACGCGACGGCAAGCGTGGCCAGCACGACCAGCGATACCGGCGCGCGCGGACGCGAAGGCGGTGGCGCTACGAGGGACGGTTCGGCCGGGACGCTGGAAAGGGACTCGCTCATCGTCGCACCGGCAGGGGAAAAGTTCCCCATTATCCGCCCGCCGCGATCAACGCGGCGGGTTCACCGTGTCAACGTTCGGACAATTCGGTTGCGGCTTCTGCCGGGCGTGGACCGATGGAATCATCCGGGTCCTGGCGGCCGAGACCGGCCTGGGCAGGCGCCCGCGGCGCGGATGCCGCAGATGCCGCGGCCGCCGCGCCAGCGGCTGCACCGGCAGCGGCAGCGGTCGCACCGGGGTTCACCGCATCATCTACTTTGTCTGCAGCGGCGTCGGCCTGCTCTGCGGCATCGTCTGCCGCTCCGGCCGCATGCGCGGCCATCGCCGAAGCGAACGCGGCCTGGCCACTGGCCAGCAGGTTGGATACCGAGCCGACCATCTGCAGCCAGCGGGCGCCATTGACCTTGCCGGGGATTTCCAGCTTGCCGACGACGAAGCCGCTGGCCACGCCGGCAACGATGATGCGCAGCGGCGACCAGCCACTGCGCCACACCTGGCTGAGTACGCCCCAGTGGTCCTGGGTATCGACCAGCCGCACCGCGACCACCTGTTCGCAGCGCTTCACCCGGCTGCGCAATACGCTGAACTTCATGGCTTGCCCTCCGGGATCTTGACGCCGGCATCGGGGTCTTCTTCATCGCCGGGCTCGTCGAACAGGCCCAGCTTGGACAGCTGCCGGCGGGTGGAATGCATGCCGGTGTGGTGGAAGAAGTAGGACACCCGCCACGCGGCCACGCCGGTTATCGCCAGGCTGAGCAGCGAGGTGATCAGCAGCGCATGCAACCAGGACATGCCCCAGCTCTGCAGCAGGGCGATCAACGTGGCCGCCATCAGCAGCCACGCCGATGCGCCGAACACGATTGCTACCCCGGACCACGCCAAGGCACGGCCGAAGGCACTGCGTGCCAGAGCGAAGTCAGCCGACGCGAGCCGGCGCAGCGAGCGGAACGAATGCTTCGCCGCATCCACCGTCGCGCGGCTGGCCTGGCTGACCTGGCGGATGCTCTCATCCAGCGGCGGGGTAGCCGCTGGATCAGGCCCGTTGGCGGTGTTGTCGCTTTCGCTCACGCCGCGGCTTACTTGTCGCCGCCGCTACGGGCGAGCTTGGCAATCAGCCAGCCGGCAGCGAAAGCGACGCCGAACGACGCCAGCGGACGTTCGCGGATCAGTTCGGCGGCGCTGTCGACCAGGTCCTTGCCCTTGTCCATCAGTGCATCGACCTGTTCCTTGGCAGCGGCACCGCCGAACTCGGCAGCGGCCAGGCCGGACAGGGCGGTGTCGGACAGTTCGGCCTTGACGTTGGCCTTGCCGATCCGCAGTTCATCGCCGGCCGCACCCGTGGCGCCCTTGATGGCGCTGCCAGCCGCGTTGGCGGCCGACTTCAGGTGGGTGGAGGCTTCGCCCAGGTGATCCTTCAGGTTTTCGGTATTGGTGGGGCTCATCGCAATCTCCTGCTTCAGTGAGTAAGGCGGCCGCCATCCCGACATGCGGGATGGCCACGGACGACATGGATACCATCGCCCGGGTATAGGGGGCGTTACGGTACGTCATGCCATCAGCGCATGACCAACTGCCCCCTGGCATTACCCCGCACGATGCGCAGCACCAACTGCTGCGGCGGCTGCTGGAAGTTGGCCCGCCAGCTGGCGAGGTCGGTGAATTCACCTGCGCTGGCCTCGGTCACGATGTCGCCCTTGGCAAGGCCGGAAGCGGCAGCGCGGCTGCCGCGGGTGACCTCGTTGACCAGCACCCCGCTGAGCCCGGACTGGCGCAGCGACTCGGGCAGGTCGACGAAGGTGGCACCGCCCAGGCGCGGGTCCAGCGTGTCGCCACTGATCGCGCGCGCCTGCTCCTTCAACGTGGCCTTGACCTGTACCGGCTTGCCATCGCGACGCAGTTCCAGGGTCATCGCGCTGCCGACCGCGGCCAGTCCTTCGATGTTGTGCAGCGCCTGCGCGCTGTCCACGCGCTGGCCGTTGGCGGTCACCACCACGTCGCCGGCGCGCACGCCCGCCGCCGCTGCGGCCGATCCTGCCAGGACCCGGCTGACCAGCGCACCGCGCGCTTCGCTCAGGCCCAGGCCCTGCGCCAGCTGCGGGGTCAGGTTCTGGCTTTCGATGCCCAGCGTGCCGCGCACCACCACCCCATGCTTGACCAGCTGGTCGACCACGTTGCGTGCCAGGTTGGACGGAATGGCCAGCCCCAGGCCGATGTTGCCGGCCATGCTGCCCTGCGGGTTGAAGCTGGCGGTGTTGATGCCCACCAGCTGTCCCTGCAGGTTGACCAGCGCGCCGCCGGAGTTGCCCGGGTTGATCGACGCATCGGTCTGGATGAAGTTCTGGTAGCCCAGCCCGCGGATGCCGCTGCGGCCGACGGCCGACACGATGCCCGAGGTCACGGTCTGGGTGAAGCCGAACGGATTGCCGATGGCGACCACGAAATCACCCACGCGCAGCTGGTCGCTGTTGCCGAGGGTGATGCCGGTCAGGCCCTGCGCGGGGATGCGGATCAGCGCAATGTCGGTGTCCGCATCCGAACCCAGGAATTCGGCCTTCACCGTGCGTCCGTCGGACAGGGTGACCTGCACGTCGTCGGCGTTGTCGATGACGTGGTGGTTGGTCAGCACCAGGCCTTCGGCGGCGTCGATGATCACCCCTGAACCCAGTGATTCGTTGATGCGTTCCTGCGGCACGTCCGGGAACAGGCGGCGGAAGAACGGGTCTTCGAAGAAGGGATTGCGCACCCGCACCACCTGCTTGGTGTTGACGCTGACCACGGCCGGGGTGACCTTCTCCAGCATCGGTGCCAGCGAGGGAACCGGCTGCCCGGCGACCGCAGCGGGCAGCGCGCTGGTGGCCGGGATGGTGATCGGCGCCGGCGCTGCTTCGGCGCGGTTGTCCAGGTGTGCATTGATGCCGCTGGCGACGAAGCCGCCGAAGGCTGCGGCCAGTGCGAGCGTAAGCAGGGTCGGAATCGGTCGCATGGGAATCGGTGTCCGGGCAGGAAGGTGGAGTCGAGCGCACTCGAGGGTGGAGGCGAGCGCCGCAGGGAGCTGCGGCAGGGCCGCGGAAGTGTCTCCCGCGCTGGATAAACATGCCATGAAAGAAACCGGCTGGCACAGCGGAAGTTGCGCAGTTCCGCGCAAACCCCGCTGCCGATGTCGTATCGGAAAGCGGACGTGCAGGATCGCGGCGGCGGCGCGCAGCGACGTCCGCAGTGCGCGACCATCGCTGCGAAACCCCTTGAAAACGAGGGTTTTCAACTTGCCGTGCACGTCGATGGCGGCGCGCGACTGAAGCCACCATCGCCGCGCGCGCTTGCGCCTGCGCAGTTTCCCGTTCCACGATGCACCTTGCCGGTATAGCATCGCCTCCGTTTTGACATTCCAGCCCCCCAGGAGGGCAAATCATGAGCAACGGTAATGGTGTGACGACGACATTGAGCGAGACCGTCGAGACTGTAAAGGAAGCTGCAACCAACGTTGGCGAGACCATCGCCCACACCGCCGAAGACGCGGTGGCTGCGGTCAAGACCACCGCCAAGCGCGTGCGCAAGGCGGCCACCACCCGCGTGGTCGCCGCCAAGAAGGCCGTTGCCAACGTCGAGAAGACCGTCGCCAAGAAGGCTGACAAGGCCGCCAAGTCGGTGGGCAAGTCGATCTCCAAGGCCAAGCAGAAGCTGGAAGCGGCCAAGCAGAACGCACAGGCCGAAGCGGCCGCGTTGAAGAACGTCGTCGCCAAGAAGAAGGCCGCCGCCACCAAGACCGTTGCCAAGAAGGCTGCCGCAGTGAAGAAGACCGCAACCAAGAAAGCTGCCGTAGCCAAGAAGACCGTCGGCAAGAAGGTCGCCGTGGCCAAGAAGACCGCGACCAAGAAGGCCGCTGTTGCCAAGAAGACCGTGGCCAAGAAGGCCGCTGTCGCCAAGAAGACCGTCGGCAAGAAGGTCGCCGTGGCAAAGAAGACCGTCGGCAAGAAGGCAGCTGTCGCCAAGAAGACCGTTGGCAAGAAGACCGCGGTTGCCAAGAAGACCGTCGCCAAGAAGGCGGCTGTTGCCAAGAAGACCGTCGGCAAGAAGGCCGCCGTTGCCAAGAAGACCGTTGCCAAGAAGTCGGCTGTCGCCAGGAAGTCCGTCGGCAAGAAGGCGGCTGTCGCCAGGAAGTCCGTCGGCAAGAAGGCTGCTGTCGCCAAGAAGGCCGTCGGCAAGAAGACCAGCGTCGCCAAGAAGGCCGTTGCCAAGAAGTCGGCAGTTGCCAGGAAGGCCGTTGCCAAGAAGACCACCGGCGCCCGCAAGGCCGTTGCCAAGAAGGCAGCACCGGTGAAGAAGGCCGCCCGCAAGGCGCCGGCCAAGAAGGTCGCCACCCGCAAGGCCGTGACCAAGCGCGGCAAGTAAGCGCGCTGGGCGTCCCCTGTCGCCGGCTGGCGGCAGGGGATGCCGATGATGATGCGCCTGCACACACGTGGCAGGGCATCATGGGGGCCTCGCCCAGGAGCACTCCCCCATGCGTGGTCTCGATTTCAGTTCATGGCAGGCCGTGCTGTCCACCCTGGGTGGACTGGCCATCATCACCCTGCTGGGCGTGGGTATCCGCCTGCTGGTGATGCAGACCCTGCAAGCGCGCCGCGAGCGCGAAAACCGCCAGATCAATGAACGGCTGCGCACCTTGATGGCGGCCTACAAAGTGCTGGGCGGATCCTTCACCGGCGATCTGGGCGTCGATCCTTCGCACCTGCGCCAGCTGCGCGAACGCGCACACCAGCAGGGCATCGTCGAACCCGGCTAGGACCGTTCGCGCCGCATCCGCGATGCCGTGGAAGCGGCGCTGTCGGACATCCTGCTGCTGGGCACCGATGACCAGGTGCGGCTGGCCGCGCATGCCGCCACCGAACTGGCCCAGGGGCGCCCCGTGCACACCCATGCACTGGTGGTCTCGCTGCGTGACTTCATCCGTGAGGCGCTCGACCTGGCCCCGATTCCCACGGGCCTGGAGATTCCGCACCAGGGGCCGACACGTCCGGCCGCAGGCGGTGCGGCGAAGGGCCGTGCCGATGCGGGCGAACGCGGCGGCAAGGCCGGCGGCGGCGGTGGCGGCGCAGGCATGGGCGCGATGGGCGGCCTGGGTGCCGGCATGGCCGTCGGCACCCAGGCCACCGACGACACGCCCGAAGCGCGCTGACCAGGCCGCGTTACGGTAGCTCGACGATCGGCGTGAACCCGCCGAAGATCATCCGCTGTCCGTCGAACGGCATCGGGTTGTTGGCCGGGTCCATCCGCGGGTCGTCCATCATCTTCGCCATGCCGCTGTCGCGGGTGGCCTTGTCCGGCCACTCCACCCACGAAAACACCACGGTCTCGTTGTCCTTGGCGCTGACCGCCCGGTAGAAATCCGTGGTCTTGCCGTGGGGTACGTCCTCGCCCCAGCATTCGACCACCCGCGTCGCGCCCAACTCCAGAAATACCGGGTCCATGCTGCGCGCGTGGTCGATGAACGCCTGTTTCTTGTCCGTGGGTACCGCCAGGACGAAGCCGTCGATGTAGCTCATTGCCTGTTCTCCGGATGGCCCGCGGATGCGGGACCTTCATGGGTATGACGAATCAAAAGCGTGCAAAACGACATGGGATGGCGCCATCAGCCGCATTCAGGCTGTTTACGCCCGGCCAGCGTCGCGGCGCGTGAAAGCCGCGAGCACATCGGTAAATGAAAGGCGCGCGCGTGTGCCTGAAAAGAGCTGAATAGCAGCCAAAAATCGCTTTCCTGCTTTCAGGATGGGGTTAGGTCGAAAAACGGAAACTTTACATACCCCGATGCGATGGCGTGCCGACGCCGCTGCAACAAAACCAGAAAGACAAGAGGTTGTACCCATGAAGAATTCCCTGATTGCCCTGGCTCTGGCCTCCGCCCTGCCGTTCGCTGCTTCGGCCGCTGACAACCTGTCCTACAACTACGCCGAAGGCAACTACGCCAAGACCGATGCCCAGGGTGGCGAAGCCGAAGGTTGGGGCGTCAAGGGCTCCTACGGCGTGCTGCCGAACATGCACGTGTTCGGTGATTTCAGCCAGCAGGATGTGGCCGGCTCGTCGGACCGCTTCAACCAGTGGCGCGTGGGTGCGGGCTACAACGTCGAGATCGCCCCCTCGACCGACTTCGTTGCGCGCGCTGCGTACAACAAGTACGACGCCAAGCCTGGCCTGAACTTCAATGGCTACAGCGCTGAAGCCGGTATCCGCACCGCGTTCGGCGAGCATGCCGAGGTCTACGCGATGGGCGGCTACGAAGACTACGCCAAGAAGAACAACGTCAATCCGGAAGGCCAGTGGTACGGCCGCCTGGGTGCACAGGTCAAGTTGAACCAGAACTGGGGCATCAACGGCGACCTGAAGATGAACCGCGACGGCAACAAGGAATGGTCGGTCGGCCCGCGCTTCAGCTGGTAATTCCGCAGCGGCATGCCTCACGCATGCCGTGTGCTTGAACCAACAGGCCCGGCATTGCCGGGCCTGTCTGGTTTCCGGGGCCGCGCCGCGCGCTGCTCATTCGCCCTGGTACTGCTTCTCTTCCACCAGCGCCGAGCCGGCCACCCGGTTGATCTCGTTCTTGACCTGCACGCGCTCACCGTTGGTGCCGTAGACACCGCGTGCCAGCTGCACGAAGGCATCGTCGAACACCTGTGCCGCTTCCTTGTCGCGCAGCTGGTCCTGGATTTCCCACATGCGCTCGTTGATCGCCTTCAGCTGCTGCTTGAGCGCGTCCAGTGCCGGCTGGTTGCCACGCTGGGCCTCGAACAGCGGCAGCAGGCCATCCAGTTCGGTGCGCACGTTGGCCAGTTTGTCCGCATCGTCGATGCGCTCGGCCTTGATTTCCAGGATGGTGATCTTGTCGATCAGCTCACCGATCGATACAGGGGTCAGGATCGCGTCCACGCAGGTGCTCCGTTCAACAGGCCTGCATGATAGCGCGCAGCCACCGGGCCGATGCGAGGGCAGGCTTTACGCAGGCTTTGCGCGCAGGGGCCCCGGGCACCCTCGATCGCTTACGCGGTCCGCGCCCAGACTGCGCAGCTCCGGCGGCAGTGCCGCCCAGCAGACAAGGGTGATGGAATGAAGTGGCACGTACTGCGCGGTGTCGGCGTGGCCGGCGTTATGGCAATGGGCCTGGTGGCCGTGGAAGAGGCGAAGGCCGATGTCAGCGGCAGCCTCGCGCTGGCAAGCGACTACGTCTGGCGTGGCAGCTCGCAGACCGGCGAAGACCCCGCCGTGCAGGCCGGCGCGCGCGCCACGCATGCCACCGGGCTGTATGCCAGCCTGTGGGGATCCAACGTAGCGTTCGAACCGGACATCGGCGCACGCAGCGAGTTCGATGCCGTGTTGGGCTGGAGCGGCGAACTGGCCCCGCACTGGAGCCTGGACGCCACGGCGACCCGCTATCTGTATCCATCCACCGGCCGCGCCCTGGACTGGACCGAGCTGTCGGCCACGGCGACCTTCAGGCAGCGCGCCTGGCTGCAGCTGGCGCACTCGCGCGACGCGCTGGCCGGCGGCCATCCCGGCACCTATGCGCAGATCGGCGTGCGCCTGCCCTTGTCAGGCGCTACGCGTCTGGAAGCGGCTTATGGCCATTACGCACTGGCACGTGCACAGGCCCGCGACTACCAGCACGTGCAGCTCAGCATGGTCCACGCCATCGCCCCGCAGTGGGAGCTGCGTGCCACCGGCCACGCGACCGACAACGCCGCCCGCCACCTGTTCCCCGGCAACGCCGGCACCCGGCTGGAGGTGGCCCTGCAGGCAACCTTCTGATCCCGGCGAATGTCGCCGAGCTTCCTCAGAATCCCGCCGAGCACGGCTCGGCGCTACCGACGCCGGGAAACCGTCCGGGGGCGGGCGGGGTGGGGGTGCGGGGCCTTGAGCGGCAGGAGCCGCGAAGAGCTACAAGGACGTACTTGCGCGTGCCCCGCACCCCCACCCCGCCCGACCCCTCCACCGTATGCACCTGTTGCTCCGAACCCAGAAGCGCGCGACTCAGCCGTTCGAAGCTGCACCGCGCACGCGCAGCACCAGGCCCTTCAGGAAGTACCGCATCAACTGGTCGCCCGCCTTGCGGAAGTGCTTGTGGTCGCGCTGGCGGAACACCGCGCTCAGCTCCGGCTTGGACACCGCAAAGCCCGCCGCCTGGAAAATCTCCTGCAGGTCCACGTCGCGCAGCTGGAAGGCCACGCGCAGCTTCTTCAGGATCAGGTTGTTGTCGATCCGCGTCTCGATCGCACGCTGCGGCTGGCTCTCGTCGCGCCCGCGCAGGTGTACGATCAGGCCGTCCAGCACGTGCGCCAGCGCCTCATCGCTGCAGGGCTCGGCACCGGCTTCGTTGTCCGGCTTCAGCCAGGCGTTGACCTGCTCGGCCGTGACCGGGAAGGCAGGTTCGGCCAGCTCGCACAGCACCACCACGTGGTTGTCGCTCAGGTCCAGGGCAAAGCGCAGGCTGCGCAGCACATCGTTGTTGATCATTGTCTTCCACACCGCCGGCAGGGAGCGCCGGGACCTGCATTGTACCGTCCGCGTCGCTGTCATCCTGCGGTCATCGAACTGCAGCACAGTGCGCCCCTCGACCCCTGAAGCAGGATTGCCCGCCATGCGCCCCTGGATTCCCCTGCTGCTGGCCGTGCTGCCGGTCGCCTGCCCGGCGGCGGCGCAGGACCGCTACGTGCCGCTGGAACAGCGCCTCGACCCCGCGCGCCTGGCCGACGTCGGCCTGACCCCGGACCAGCTGCAGCAGCTGAACGGCCTGCTGCGCGATGCCCAGGCACACGCGCCGGTCGCAGCCGCCGCGCCGCCCACCGCGCGCGCCACGCCGCCTGCCGCCGCCCCGATGTTCATCGGCCTCGACGACGGCCCGATCAAGGCGCATGCCACCGGCAGCATCAGCGGTTGGCAGCCGGGCACGCTGTTCACCCTCGACAACGGCCAGCAATGGCAGGTGCTGAAGGGCGAAATGACCCTGCGTCGCGCGCTGCAGGACCCGCCCATCGAAGTGGTGCCCGGCATCGCCGGCCGCTGGTTCCTGCAGGTCGACCCGGACCTGCCGAAGGCGCGCGTGTTCCGCGTGCGCTGAGCGCGGGCGACCGATCCGGCAAGGCAGGCGGCGGCCGACAGTGACAGAATAACGGCCTGGATCTTCCTGGAGTTGCCTGATGACCCGTACCGTCCTGATCACCGGCGCCACCTCCGGCTTCGGTGCTGCCGCCGTCCACCGCTTCGCGAAGGCGGGCTGGAAGGTGATCGCCACCGGCCGTCGCGGTGAGCGCCTGCAGCCGCTGGTGGACGCCTACGGTGCCGACCAGGTGCACGCGGCGGTGTTCGATGTCCGCGACGCGGTCGCCATGGAAGCGGCGCTGCTGGCGCTGCCGCCGGCGTTCGGTCAGATCGACCTGCTGGTGAACAATGCCGGCCTGGCGCAGGGCACGCTGCCGGCCCAGCACGCCAAGCTGGAAGACTGGCGCACCATGATCGACACCAATGTCACCGCGCTGGTCACGTTGACCCATCGCCTGCTGCCGCTGCTGGTGGAGCGCAAGGGCGCGATCATCAACATCTCCTCGGTGGCCGGGGTCTATCCGTATCCGGGGGGCAATGCCTACGGCGGCACCAAGGCCTTCGTCAGCCAGTTCTCGCTGGGCCTGCGTTCGGACCTGCACGGTACCGGCGTGCGGGTGACCACCATCGAACCGGGCATGGCCGAAACCGAGTTCACTGTCGTGCGCACCCACGGCGACCAGGCCGCATCGAACAAGCTCTACACCGGCGCCAACCCGATGACCGCCGAAGACATCGCCGAGCAGATCTACTGGGTCGCCAGCCTGCCGCCGCACCTGAACATCAATCGCCTCGAACTGATGCCGGTCAGCCAGTCGTATGCCGGTTTCCAGGTGGCGCGCGAAGGCTGAGGCCGCGCGGCGAGCCACCCGCTGGCGCATGAAAAAGCCGGGCACTGCCCGGCTTTTTCGTTGACGCGCTCTGCCGCTGCGGCGGGCCTTACTGCGCCTTGATCGCCATCGCCTGCAGGCCGGTTCCATCCAGCTTCTGCTTCGCCTCGGACAGTTCACCGGCGGTGCCATACGGGCCCATGCGCACGCGGTAAACGGTCTTGCCGTTGATCTGCGCCGATTCCACCCGCGCCGCCAGCCCGATCATCGCCAGCTTCGCCTTGGTGGCCTCGGCGTCGCCGGACGCGCCGAACGCGCCGGCCTGCAGGATGTAGCGCACGTTGCTGTCGACCGGGGCGGCCGCCGCAGCAGGCGTTGCCGCTGCCGTCGTCGGTGCGCTGGTTGCCGCCGCCGGCGGCGTCGCCGTGCTGGCCGGGGCAGCGGGGCGCTCGCTCAACGGCGCCGGAAGCGCGGTCGTGCGCACCGGCGCGGTGCTTGCCACCGTCGCCGTGGCAGCGGTGGTGGTGGATGCCGTGGACGCCGGCGCCGGCGCCGGCGCGGCGGCCGGGACCGGCTTGCCTTCCAGTGCGGCCTGCGCACGCTGCGCCTCGCTGCGTGCCAGGCGCTGTTCCTCGGCGCGGGTGCTGGCGGCCAGCTCGGCGTCGGACATCTCCACTTCCTTGCCCGGCAGCAGCGTGTAGAAATCGTACTGGGTTGCCGGTGGCTTGGCCGGGGTGGCCGGCTTGGCCGCCGCAGGCGTTTCCACCTGCGTACCGACATCCCCTTCGGCTTCTACCACCGGCGCCGGCTGGGCGTTCGGATCCGGGCGCGGACCTGCCCGCAGGAAGCCATCGGCATCTCCCTTGAACAGGTTCGGCGCGGCCAGGAACACCACGGCGGCGATCGCCACGCCGGCGACCAGCCACACCCACCCCGGCGTTCCCTGGCTGCTGTTGCGCCGTGCCTGACTCTTGCCGCGTCGTGCTGCCATGTCTACTGCTTCTCCAATGCTTACATTTTTTCCGGGGCGCCCACGCCCAGGAGTTCCAGGCCATTGCGCAACACCTGGCGCGCTGCGCTGGCCAGGGTGAGCTTGGCATCGCGGTCGGCGGCATCTTCCACCAGCACCGGCGTCCCGTGATACCACGTGTGGAAGGCGTGCGCCAATTCACGCAGGTACTGCGCCACCAGGTGCGGTTCAAGCGCGATGCCGGCCGCTTCCACCACCTCCGGGTAACGCGAGATTTCGTTCATCAGGTTCAGCGATGCGTCGTCCTGCAGGGTGCGCAGCGCCGCCAGTCCCTGTTCCTGCGAATACACCAGGCCCTTTTCCTGCGCCTGGCGATGCAGGCTGCAGACCCGGGCATGGGCGTACTGCACGTAGAACACCGGATTGTCGTTGCTCTGCTGGCGCGCCAGGTCGATGTCGAAGGTCAGCTGTGAGTCCGGCTTGCGCGCGATCAGGAACCAGCGCGTGGCATCACGCCCGGCTTCGTCGATCAGATCGCGCAGGGTGAAGTAGCTGCCGGCCCGCTTGGACAGCTTCACTTCCTCGCCGCCACGCATCACCGTCACCATCTGGTGCAGCACGTATTCCGGCCAGCCCTGCGGAATGCCCACGCCCATCGCCTGCAGGCCGGCACGCACGCGCGACAGCGAGCCATGGTGGTCGGCACCCAGTTCCGTGATGGCGCGCTCATAGCCACGCTGCCACTTGGTCAGGTGGTAGGCCACGTCGGGCACGAAGTAGGTGAAGGTGCCGTCGGACTTGCGCATCACGCGGTCCTTGTCGTCACCGAAATCCGTGGAGCGCAGCCACAGCGCGCCGCCCTCTTCGTACGTATGCCCGGAATCCTGCAGGCGCTGCACCGCTTCGGCGACCTTGCCATCGTTGTACAGCGAGCTTTCCAGGAAGTAGATGTCGAAATCCACGCCGAACGCGGCCAGGTCCAGGTTCTGCTCGTTGCGCAGGTAGGCCACGGCGAAGCGGCGGATCGCGGCGATGTCGTCCGGATCCTTGGCGCCGACCACGGTGGTGCCTTCCAGGTCCACGCTGGCACCGCGCAGGTACGCGTCGGCCACGTCCTGGATGTAGTCACCGCGGTAGCCGCCTTCCGGCCAACCGGCGTCATCGGGCTTGATGCCCTTGGCCCGCGCATGGGTGGACAGCGCCAGGTTTTCGATCTGCACGCCCGCATCGTTGTAATAGAACTCGCGCTTGGCGTTCCAGCCGTTGGCATCAAGCACGCGCGCGATGCAGTCGCCGATCGCCGCGGCACGGCCGTGGCCCACGTGCAGCGGGCCGGTCGGGTTGGCCGACACGTATTCCACGCCCACGGTACGTCCGTTGCCGGACAGGTTGCGGCCGTAGTCGTTGCCTTCCTTGATCACGCTGGCCGCTTCGCGCTGGAACGCGCTGCCGGCCAAGTGGAAGTTGATGAAGCCGGGGCCGGCGATCTCGACCTTGCTGACGTCTGCGCTCTGCGGCAGCGCGTCCAGCAGCGCTTGGGCGATCGCGCGCGGGTTGCTGCGCGCGGCCTTGGCCAGCAGCATGGCGGCATTGGTGGCGAAGTCGCCATGCTCGCGGGTCTTCGGGCGTTCAACCACGAACTCGGGCGGAATCGAGTCGGCGGGCAGGGTGCCATTGGCGCGCAGGGCTTCGATGCCTTGGCTGATCAGGGCGCGGAGGAGATTTTTCACGTGGCCTGCTGTGAAGTGCGGCGGAATCCCCCATTTTAGCCGATCTGCCCTGCCACGGCAGACGCAGGTGATGGCCGCGGCGGGCCTCAGCCCCGCTGCCGGGCTGGAGGGCGCGCCGGCAGGGCCTGCGGCAGCTCAGCGCCGCGGCGGTAGGGCGCTGGCCGGGCCGAGCCAGCCCCGTTCAGCAAACGACACCGGCGCGCCTTCACCGATCACCAGATGATCCAGCAGGCGGACATCCAGGTGGGCCAGCAAGGCCTGCAGTTCAGCGGTGGCCTGGTGGTCGGCGGCCGACGGTTCGGCGTCCCCGGAAGGGTGGTTGTGGCTGACGATCACCGCGGCCGCGTTCAGCGCCAGCGCCCGGCGGACCACTTCGCGCGGGTAGATCGACGCGGCGTTGACCGTACCCTGGAACAGCTCTTCATACGCCAGCAGACGGTGCTGGTTGTCCATGAACAGGGCCGCGAAGACCTCGTTCGGACGCCCGCGCAGGCGGTGCTGCAGGAAGCGGGCGGCCACCGCCGGTGACTGCCCCACGCAGTCGCCGTGGACCAGCTGGGCAGCGAGATGCCGTTGCGCCAGTTCCATGGCCGCCGCCAGCGCGCAGCTGCGTGCCGGCCCCAGCCCGGGCAGCCGGGCCAGCTGCGGGGCGGGCAGGTCCAGCAACCTGCGCAGCGGGCCATGCTGGACCAGCAGGTCTCGTGCGGTCTGCACCGCATCGCGTCCGCGCGTGCCCGAGCCGAGGAAAATGGCCAGCAGTTCCGCATCGGACAGCACGCCGGGGCCTTGCGAGAGCAGGCGTTCGCGGGGGCGTTCCGGTGCGGGCCAGTCATGGATCGTCATGGCCCCCAGTGTGGCCGGGCACGCGGCCGCGGCCCATGGGACAGATCCAGCACGGCGTGTCAGGAGGGGCGCGAGCCCTTGATCGGGTAAGTGCGCAGGAAGGCGTGGAGCTCGTGGTTTCCGGTCAGCCCGAGTTTGCGCATCGCATCGGATTTCTGCCGGCTGACGGTCTTCGGACTGCGCCCCCGCTGCTGGGCGATCATGCTGAGGTTCATGCCGCGACCGAGGCCTTCCAGCACATCACGCTCGCCCTGCGACAACGACGCCGGCGTTGCCCGGTGGGCCAGGTCGCGGGCTTCGAGATGCGAGCGCAGGTGCTGGGAAACATAGGTCTGGCCGGCGGCGGCGCTGCGTACCGCCTGTGCCAGTTCGTCGAAGTCGGCGGCCTTGTCCAGCGCACCGTGCACCCCGCAGCGCAGCAGGGTGATCAGCACGGTGGGGCTGGCGGTGCCGGTCAGGACCACCAGCGGCAGCCAGGGGTGCGCCACGCGGATGCAGTCGAGCAGCTCGGGTCCATCGGGGCCCTTGCCGGGCATGGTCAGGTCGGTCAGCACCACGTCGCACGGTTGGCGGTCGAGCAGCGCGAGCAGGTGGGTGCCCCCGGAGGCTTCGCCGACCACATCGATGTGGGCGTTCTCCAGCACCACGCGTGCGCCATGCAGGATGATCGGGTGGTCGTCGGCAATGATGGTGCGGATGTACACGGTAGGGTCCTGCAGTACGGCGGAGCAGGTCCCGGCAGCCGCTTGATGCAAGCGGATGACGCGACAACTGGCATCGTTAAATGCTGGCATACATGTACTTATATCCGTCGGTCATATCCCACCGAATAGGGGCACTACGGGGCTTTCGGCTAAGCTAATGTCTTTGTGTGCATAGGATTTCCCCGGTGGCTGACTCACCCAAGACTTCCCCGGCGCGGCAGCGCCCGCTGGAAGGGCGCAGGCTGCTGTTGTGCGTGGGCGGCGGAATCGCGGCTTACAAGGCGTTGGAGCTGGTCCGTCGGCTGCGCGATGCCGGGGCGCTGGTGCAGGTGGCGATGACCGCCGGTGCCCAGCAGTTCGTCACCCCGCTGAGCTTCCAGGCCCTGTCCGGCCAGCCCACGCGCACCACGCTGTGGGACAGCGCGGCGGAACAGGCGATGGGGCATATCGAGCTGGCGCGCTGGGCCGATCGCATCGTCATCGCCCCGGGCACCGCCGACCTGCTGGCACGCCTTGCCCAGGGCCATGCCGATGACCTGGTGACCACGCTCTGCCTGGCCAGCACCGCCCCGCTTACCGTATGCCCTGCGATGAACCATCGCATGTGGCTGCACCCGGCCACCCAGGCCAACATCGCCCTGCTGCGTACGCGCGGGGCGCAGGTGGTGGGGCCGGTGGACGGGCCGTTGGCGGAGGGCGAGTCCGGTCCCGGGCGCCTTGCCGAGCCGGACGACATCGTGGCCGCGCTGGTGGACATCGAACGCAGTGCGGGCGCCGCCGGCAACGCATCCGCGCCGGGCCCCTCCGCGCTGGCCGGGCTGCGCCTGCTGATCAGCGCCGGACCGACCTACGAAGACATCGACCCGGTCCGCTACGTCGGCAACCGCAGCAGCGGCAAGATGGGCTATGCGCTTGCCGCGGCGGCGGCCCGGCTCGGTGCCGAGGTGGTGCTGGTCAGTGGTCCGGTGAACCTGCCGACGCCGGCGGGCGTGCAGCGGATCGACGTGCGTTCGGCCGCGCAGATGCGCGATGCCGTGCTCGGCGCCCTGCCTGCGGATATCTACATCGGTGCCGCTGCCGTATCCGATTACACCCCGCGCCAGGTCGCACCGCAGAAGTTGAAGAAGACCGTCGACAGCCAGTCGCTGGTGGTGGAACTGGTGCGCACCGCGGACATACTGGCCGAGGTGGCCACCCAGACCCAATCGCTGAAACTGGTGGTGGGCTTCGCCGCGGAAACCCACGACGTGGAGAAATACGCGCGCGGCAAGCTGGTGGACAAGCGGCTGGACCTGGTGATCGCCAACCAGGTGGGCCAGGCCGGCGCGGGTTTCGAAAGTGACGACAACGCCGCCACGGCCTATTGGCAGGACGGTGAACAGGTATTCCCGGCCACCTCCAAGACCGAGCTGGCCACGCAACTGCTCGCGCTCATCGCGCAAAGGCTGACCGCATGAACGCTGCATCGCACCCGGTTCCTCCCTCGCTGCAGCCGCTGCAGGTGAAGCTGCTGGATCCGCGCTTCGGCGACAGCTGGCCGCTTCCGGCGTATGCCACCGAAGCCAGTGCCGGCATGGACCTGCGCGCGGCAACCGAAGCGCCGCTGGTGCTGGCGCCGGGTGATACCGCCCTGGTTCCCAGCGGCCTGGCGATCCACGTGGCCGATCCGAACCTGTGCGCGATCATCCTGCCGCGTTCCGGGCTGGGCCATCGGCACGGCATCGTGCTCGGCAACGGCACCGGCCTGATCGACGCCGATTACCAGGGACCGCTGCTGATCAGTGTCTGGAATCGGGGCCGCGAGGCCTTCACCATCGAACCCGGCGACCGCATCGCACAGCTGGTTGTCGTTCCCATCGTGCGTGTTGCCCTGCAGGTAGTGGATACTTTCACGGACAGCACGCGGGGCTCGGGTGGGTTCGGGCATACCGGAGTGCGCTGACTCGGGGGACAGGATGATCGGCAGCAAGGGGAAGGGCGTGGCGGTCACGGGACGTACGGGGCCGCTGCTGGCGGCGATGTTGTTGCTGTTGGCGGGGTTGTTCGGCTGGAGCGCGGTGCAGCAGTGGCGCCAGGCCAACACCGGCACCCAGTTGGAACAGGCGCGCGATACCGCATTACAGGGCCTGCAGAAGGCGCTCGACGGTCAACTGCTGCAGTTCGGCAAGCACCTGAAGTCCGCACGCGTTGAACAGGCACTTGCTGCCGGGGACGGCGCCGCTGCGGCGCTGGCGCTGCGCGAAACCTGGACCGGCGTGGAAGAAGTGCAGGTCTGGCCGGCTTCGCTGGAGACCGCCTATGCCGATCCGGCCGCCTTTGGTTACGCCCGGCTGGCGCTGCTGGAGGCGGCGCTGGTCAGTGAGGAACCCGTGGCGCGCGTGGTGCGCGACGCCGGCGGCGCGCGGCTGGGCCTGGCCGCGAGCGTGCCGCTGGGGTCCGACGGCCTGGCGCTGGTCTACGTGCGGCAGCCGCTGATGCAGCTCACCGGCCCGCTGGATGCGGTGCGTGCACCGGCCGAAGGCTACCTGGCCCTGCGCCAGGGCAGCTACAACGTGCTTGAACGCGGCGACCGCAAGCTGGCCGACAGTGGTGAAGTGCTGGCGCGGCCGCTGGCCAACAGCAGCCTGCGGCTGGCCGCAGGGGTGCCGTCGATCGAACCCGGCCCGCTGGGGCTGGGCGCGCTGGCCGCGTCCATCGTGGCGCTGCTGCTGGTGCTGATCGCGGTGCTGCTGCTGGTCGGCAAGTCCCGCTTGCCGCTGCCCCGGCGGGCCGCGCGCGAAGGCACCGAAGAACAGGGGCCGACCCTGAGCGAGAGCCTGGCGCAGTCTGCCGCCGAGCTGCCCACTGCCGCAGCGGCCGAACCGGGCGCCGGCGCCGCATCGGAGCCGCCGCCCCTGGCTGCAAGCCTGGCCGCGGGCATTTTCCGCGCCTACGACATCCGCGGCGTGGTCGGCGAGGAGCTGACCCCCAAGGTCGCGGCCTTGATCGGCCAGGCGATCGGCAGTGAAGTGCTGGCGCAGGGCCTGCGCGAAGTGGTGATCGGCCGCGATGGCCGCCTGTCCGGTCCGGAACTGGCCGCTGGCCTGGCCGAAGGCCTGCGCCGCGCCGGCTGCGATGTCATCGATATCGGACTGGCGCCGACGCCGGTGGTGTACTTCGCCAGCCACCACCTGCGCACCGGCAGCTGCGTGGCGGTGACCGGCAGCCACAACCCGCCCGAATACAACGGCTTCAAGATCGTCATCGCCGGGCAGACCCTGTCCGGCGATGCGGTGACCGCCCTCTACCAGCGCATCGTCGAAGGCCGGCTGGCGCAGGCGTCATCGCCGGGCAACTACCAGCAGCGCGAGGTCAACGATGACTACGTGCGCCGGATCGCCGACGACGTGCAGCTGGAGCGGCCGCTGAAGGTGGTGGCCGACGCCGGCAACGGCGTGGCCGGTGCGCTGGTGCAGCCGCTGCTGGAAGCCATCGGTGCCGATGTCATCCCGCTGTACTGCGATGTCGATGGCACCTTCCCCAACCATCATCCCGACCCCAGTGAACCGGCCAACCTGCAGGATCTGGTGCAGACGGTGAAGCGCTTCGACGCCGACCTCGGCATCGCCTTCGACGGCGACGGGGACCGCCTCGGCGTGGTCACTCCGGACGGCACGATCATCTTCGCCGACCGGTTGCTGATGCTGTTCGCCGCCGACGTGCTGCTGCGCAACCCCGGCGCGATGGTGATCTACGACGTCAAGTGCACCGGCAAGCTGGCCGACTTCGTGCTGCGCCACGGCGGCAGCCCGATGATGTGGAAGACCGGCCATTCGCTGATCAAGGCCCGCATGGCGGAGACCGATGCCGAACTGGCCGGCGAGATGAGCGGGCACTTCTTCTTCCGCGAGCGCTGGTTCGGTTTCGATGACGGCTTGTACGCCGCTGCGCGCCTGCTGGAAATCCTCGCGCTGCGCGAAGAAACCCCGCAGGAAGTGCTTGAAGAGCTGCCGCAGAGCATCTCCACCCCGGAGATCAAGGTGCCGGTGGCCGATGGCACGCCGCACGCGCTGGTTTCACTGGTGGTGAGCGCAGCGCAGTCCGGGGACAACCCGTTTGTGGGCGGCCGCATTTCCACCATCGATGGCCTGCGCGTGGACTTCGCCGATGGCTGGGGCCTTGTAAGAGCCTCCAACACCACCCCGGTACTGGTACTGCGCTTCGAAGCCGATACAGAAGACGCGCTTGAGCGCATCAAGGCCCAGTTCCGCGCCCAGCTGCAGCCCCTGCTCGGCGACCAGGACCTCGGCTTCTGAGACAGCGCCCACGCGGCGCAGAAGGATCCCCGGTAGCGCCGACCCATGGTCGGCGAGCGCAGCGGCCAGCCCTCCAGCCAGCATCCCGCCGAGCACGGCCCGGCGCTACCACGCCCTTCCCCCCCACCGCCGCGCGGATAACCTGCCGGAGGCGGGGGCAGGCCCCTGCACGGGACTGTGTGAGGCAGGAGCCGAACACAAGCCTACATGGACGTACTTGCGGCGTGTCCTGTGCAGGGGCCTGCCCCCGCCTCAGCCATGCATCAGCTACACGCCGGCGAAAAATCTCACCCCTTGAACCGCAACCCCACGCCGGGCTCGGTGAACACATACCGCGACTCCAGCGCCGAATCGCCCAGCTTCTGCCGCAGCTTGCCGACCAGTATCCGCAGGTAATGCGTATCGTGCTGGTGCGTCGGCCCCCAGATCTCCTTCAGGATCTGCGGCTGGGTCACCACCCGGCCGGCATTGACCAGCAGCAGCGACAGCAGCGAATACTCCTTGCGCGTCAGCGTCACCGGCACCCCGTCCAGCGCCACCGCGCGATGCACCAGATCGATCCGCAGGTGCCCGTCATCGAACACCGGCGGCTGTCCATCCAGCGGCGCCGCACGCGTGCGCAGCAACATCCGCACCCGCGCCATCAGCTCCTGCGTACCGAACGGCTTGGTCACGTAGTCGTTGGCGCCGGCATCCAGCGCACGTACCTTCTCGGCTTCACCCGCGCGCACGGTCAGCATGATCACCGGCAGCTGGCTCCACTGCCGCAGTTCGGCCAGCAGCTGGTGGCCCTCCATGTCCGGCAGGCCGATGTCCAGGATCACCAGGTCCACGTTCTCGCCGACCAGCCGTTCCAGTCCTTCCTGGCCGCTGGCCGCCTGCAGCACCCGATAGCCCTGCGCGCGCAGGCTGATGTCCAGGAAGCGGCGGATCTGCGCTTCATCGTCGATCACCAGCACGCAGGCGGGCGGGATCGAGGACGTACTGTCAGGCGTCAGGGGCATCGGAGTGACCGGCAGGAGTGAGCAGGGGCAGTGAGATGCGTATCAGCGTACCGCGTCCGTGCTCGCCTGCCAGCGCCTGCACGCTGCCACCATGCGCACCGATCATTCCCTGGCAGATCGCCAGTCCCAGGCCGGTGCCATGGCGGCCGCGGTCCCCGCGCTCCACGCTGTAGAACATGTCGAAGATGCGCGCGCGTTCGTCGGCTGGAATACCGGGCCCACGGTCCATCACGTCGATCACCAGCCCGGTGTCCTGCAGCCGCGCGCTGACGCTGACCGGTGCAGCGGGCGGGGAAAACTTCGCGGCATTTTCCAGCACGTTGAACAGCGCCTGTTCGACCAGTGCCGGATGCACCCAGATCGGCCCCAGCGAAGCCGGGATGTCCAGTTGCAGCTTCACCTCCGGCTGGTAGCGCTGCAGCCGGCGTGCGGCCGAGCCGACCAGTTCGTCCACGCCGATCCAGTCACGGTTGATCTTCAGTCCGTCATGGCCCAGCCGGGTCATGTCCAGCAGGTTCTGGATGTAGCGGTCCAGTCGTTCGCCTTCCAGCATGATGGTGTCCAGCAGCGACCGACGGTCCGCCGCATCCATTGCCTGGCCGTAGCTGGCCAGGCTGTCGGCCGAGCCGATCATCGCCGCCAGCGGCGAGCGCAGGTCATGCGACACCGAAGACAACAGCGCCGAGCGCAGCCTCTCGGTCTCGTTGCTGACATGTGCCTGCTCCAGTTCGGCCACCAGCCGGGTGCGCAGCGCGGCCTGCGCGATGTCGTCCACCATCGCCATCGCCAGCTGGCGCTGTTCCGGTGCCAGCCGCGCCAGCGCCGGCGCAAACTGCAGTGCCGCCACGCCGATGCAACGGGCCTCGCCGTCCAGCAACGGCAGGCACCACCACCGCGCACCTGCCAGCGTGTCGGTATAGCGCCCGCTGGGCTGCCCGTGGCGCTGCGACCAGTCCGCGGCGGCCAGGTCGGTATCGCCGGGCACCGCGCTGCCGCTGGCCGTCACGTCGCTGCCGATGCGCAGCCACGCCGGGGCGTCCAGGGCCTGTTCCAGTGCCTGTCGTCCCGCATTCGCCACCGCCTCGTTGCTGGCGGCACTGCTGAGCTGTCGGCCGAGTTGCTGGCGCGCATGGGCATGGCGGTTGGCCGCGCGCAGGGCGATGACCTGCATGCGCAGTCGTGACGCCAGCCGGCCCGCCACCAGCGCGGCGGCCAGGAACAGGAAGACCGTGATGACGCCCTGCCGCGCGCTGATCGCGAAGGTGAAGCGCGGGGCGATGAACAGGAAGTTGTAGGCCAGGAAACACAGGCCGGCAGCCAGTACCGCGGCACTGGCGCGGGTGCGCGCGGCCACCAGCACCACCGCCACGATGAACACCATCGACAGGTCGGCCATGCCGACCCAGCGTTCGGCGACCCAGGCCACCAGGCAGGCCAACGCGCAGGCCAGCACCGCCTGAGCCAGCTCCGGCGCGTGGCCCGGCACCGGTGCCAGCAGGCGATCGCGGCGTGCGCGTGCCCGCGCGCGCGGCGTGCTGATGATGGTGATCTCGTAATGCGCCCCATGCTGGATCAACTGCTGGGTGAGCGTGCGGTTGAGCATCCGCGCCAGCGGACGTTCGCGCGTGCGGCCGAGCACCAGCGTGGATACGTTGTTGTGCGCGGCATGGTCGAGCAGTGCGTCGGCGACGCTGGATCCGTGCAGTACTTCGGCATCGGCGCCGAGCCGGCGTGCCAGCGCGAAGGCGCTGTCGATCTCGCGCTGCGTGGCCTGGTCGGCACGACGCCGCTGCACCGTGACCACCGTCCACGGGGCATCGCGGCGCTCGGCGATGCGCCGCGCCACGCGCACCAGGTATTCACTCTGGCCGCCGCCATCGATCGCCACCAGCACGCGCCGGCGCAGCGGCAGGGCGCCTTCGCCACCGGCCGCACGCACCTCGCGCAGGCTGCTGTCCACGCGGTCGGCGGCTTCCTGCATGGCCAGCTCGCGCAGGGCGGTCAGGTTGGCGGTGGTGAAGTAGGACTGCAGCGCCTGCGATGCCTGTTCCGGTACATAGACCTTGCCCTGCTGGAGCCGCGTGATCAGCTCGCGCGGTGGCAGGTCGACCAGCACGATGTCATGCAGGCGGTCCAGCACGCCATCGGGTACGGTCTCGCTGACCCGGATGCCGGTGATCCGCAGCACCACGTCATTGAGGCTTTCCAGATGCTGGATGTTGACCGTCGTCCAGACATCGATCCCTGCATCCAGCAGCTCCATCACATCCTGCCAGCGCCGCTCGTGGCGGCTGCCCGGCGCATTGCGATGCGCCAGTTCATCCACCAGCACCAGCGCGGGGCGCCGCTGCACGATGGCATCCAGGTCCATCTCTTCGAGCTGCCGGTCGCGGTAGGCAACCTGCCTGCGTTCAACCACCGGAAGGCCCTGCAGCAGGGCCTGGGTTTCGGCACGGCCGTGGGTTTCGACCACGCCGACCACCAGGTCCACGCCACGGCGCAGCTGCTCCTGCGCGCGGGCCAGCATGGCGTAGGTCTTGCCTACGCCCGGCGCGGCGCCGAGGAACACGGTCAGCCGCCCCCCGGCGTCACGCCGCAGGCCTTCGATGAGGGCGTCGGCCTGTCGGCTGCGGGTATCGGTCATGCCGGCGATTGTGCGCCAGCAGGCCGTCGCATGGCATCACCGCGCATGGGTGGCCTGCTCCAGCGCCCGGTTGAGTTCCATCACGTTGACCCGCGGCTGTCCCAGCATCCCCCACTGCGGGCCCTCGACATGCGCCTGCACGATGGCCTGCAGCTCCGCTTCGGACAGCCCACGTGCGTGCGCCACGCGGCGCAGCTGCACCTGCACGGCCGCCGGTGACAGATGGGGATCCAGCCCGCTGCCGGACTGCGTCACCAGGTCGGCGGGAACCTGCGCGGGCGCGATGCCTTCGCGCAGGGCGACGGCGGCGGTGGCATCGGCCACGCGCGTCGCCAGCGCCAGGTTGCTGCGCGCCATGTTGGAGCCTGCCGCCGCCATCGGATCATGGCCCGCCGCCGACGGCCGCGGCTGGAACCAGCCTTCACCGGTGAACGGCTGGGCCAGCAGGGCCGAGCCGCGCACGTGGCCATCGCCATCCATGATCAGGCTGCCGTCGGACTGCGCCGGGAACGCAAGCCGCGCCAGGCCGGTAGCGGCGGCCGCGTACAGCGCGCCGGCCAGCAGCAGGCTGCCGACGCCGAGCACGATCGCCGGACGCCAGCGCGCGGTGTGCTGCAGGCGGGACTCGCGTTCGGCAGCGGCGCGCGCCAATGCCCGCGGTGGAACGAGGGGGGATACCGGAGGCGTCGTTGAAGTGTTCATGCAGCAGATACCGTCATCAGCAGGAAGTCGATTGCCTTGATCGCCACGAACGGCAGCAGCACGCCGCCGAGCCCGTACACCAGCATGTTCCGCCGCAGCAGGGTGGTTGCCGTGGCCGGGCGGAAACGCACCCCGCGCAGTGCCAGCGGAATCAGCGCCGGGATCACCAGGGCGTTGAAGATCAGCGCGGCCAGCACCGCGTTGCGCGGACTGGACAGGCCCATCACGTTCAACGTGGCCATGCCCGGAACGGTAGCGGCGAACAGTGCCGGCAGGATCGCGAAGTACTTGGACACGTCATTGGCCAGCGAGAAGGTGGTCAGTGCGCCGCGGGTGATCAGCTGCTGCTTGCCCACTTCCACCACGGCCAGCAGCTTGGCCGGATCCGAATCCAGATCGACCATGTTGCCCGCCTCCTTCGCGGCCTGGGTGCCGGAGTTCATCGCCAGGCCGATATCGGCCTGTGCCAGCGCCGGCGCATCGTTGGTACCGTCGCCGACCATGGCCACCAGTCGCCCACCGGCCTGTTCCTGGCGGATGCGTGCCAGCTTGTCTTCGGGGCGTGCTTCGGCGATGTAATCGTCCACCCCGGCTTCGGCAGCGATCGCCGCGGCGGTCAACGGGTTGTCACCGGTGATCATCACCGTGCGGATGCCCATCGCGCGAAGCTGCGCGAACTTCTCCCGCATGCCGTGCTTGACCACGTCGGACAGTTCGACCACGCCCAGTACATGGCGGCCTTCGGCCACCACCAGCGGCGTGGCGCCGTTGCGTGCGACCTGTTCCACGCGCCCGGCCAGTTCGGCCGGTACCTCGCCGCCGAGCGACTGCACGTGCGCGCGGATCGCATCGGCCGCACCCTTGCGGATGCTGCGGCCGCCGTCCAGGTCCACGCCGGACATGCGCGTCTGCGCACTGAAGGCGGTGTAGTGCGCATGCTCGGGCTCGGCGCTGCGGCAGCCCTGCTCGCGGCCCAGGCGCACGATCGATTTGCCTTCCGGTGTCGGGTCGGCCAGCGAGGAAAGCAGTGCCGCCTCGCGCAGCCGGGCCACGTCCACCCCGGCCAGCGCGTGCAGGGCGGTGGCCTGGCGGTCGCCGTGGGTGATGGTGCCGGTCTTGTCCAGCAACAGCACGTCGATGTCACCGGCCACTTCGACCGCCTTGCCGGACTTGGCCAGCACGTTGGCCGCCAGCGCACGGTTCATGCCGGCGATGCCGATGGCCGGCAGCAGGCCTCCGATGGTGGTGGGGATCAGGCACACCAGCAGCGCGATCAGCAGCAGCGGATCAACGCTCACGCCGACCGATGCGCCGATCGCCGGCAGCGTCGCCACCACCACCAGGAAGGTCAGCGTCATCGCCGCCAACAGCAGGGTCAGTGCCACTTCATTGGGCGTCTTCTGCCGGTTGGCGCCTTCCACCAGCGCGATCATCCGGTCCAGGAAGCTGTGCCCGGGTTCGGCGGTTATCCGCACCACGATCTGGTCGGACAGTACCTTGGTACCGCCGATCACGCCGGAGCGGTCGGTGCCGGCCTCACGCAGCACCGGCGCCGATTCGCCGGTCACTGCGGCTTCGTTGATGGTCGCCAGCCCCTGCACGATCTCGCCATCGGCCGGCACCAGCTCGCCTTCGCCGACCAGTACATGGTCACCCGGGCGCAGTTCGGCCGCGGCCACCTGTTCCTGCGCCGCGGCGGGATGCGCGGACTGCAGCCGGCGCGCCACCAGGTCCTGGCGGGCGCGCCGCAGCGATGCGGCCTGGCCACGGCCGCGGGCTTCGGCCACGGCTTCGGCGAAATTGCCGAACAGCACGGTCAGCAGCAGGATCGCGCTGACGGCCAGCCCGAAGCCCATCGGCGCATTGCCGCTCAGGGTGACCACCAGCGCGAGCAGCGTGCCGGCCATGACCACGGCCATTACCGGACTGCGCACCAGGTGCAGCGGGGAGAGCTTGCGGAAGGAATCAAGCAGCGCACGGCGGAAGCCGGCGCCATCCAGCAGCGCCGGACGGCGCGGCAGCGGAGAAGTCACGACAGTATTCATGGGGAGTGCCTCAATGCAGGCCAAGGCTGAGGTGGTCGGCCACCGGGCCAAGCACCAGAACCGGCAGGAACTGCAGGACGGTCAGGATGACGATCACGCTGAGCAGGGTCAGGGCGAAGGTGGGCGTTTCGATCTGCAGCGTGCCCGGTGATTCCGGCGCGCGACGCTTGGCCGCAAGCTGCGCGGCGATGACCAGCGGCACCACCAGCAGCGGGAAGCGCCCCAGCAGCAGCACCAGTGAACAGGTCAGGTTCCACCAGGGCGTGTTGTCGCCCAGCCCCTCGAAGCCGGAGCCGTTGTTGGCGTAGGCCGATGCGTATTCGTAGAAGACCTGGCTGATGCCGTGGAATCCCGGGTTGGAGGTGCCCGACAGGCCCGGCACCGCCAGCGTGATCGCGGTGAGGGTGAGCAGGGTGATCGGCTGCAGCAGCACCAGCAGGGCCAGCAGGCGCACCTGCGGGGTTTCCAGCTTGCGTCCCAGCAGTTCAGGGGTGCGGCCGGTCATCAGCCCGGCCAGGAACACGCCCAGCAGCAGGTAGACGATGAACTGCTGCAGCCCGCAGCCGATGCCGCCCCAGATGGCGCTGACCAGCATGTTGACCAGTGCTACGGCGCTGGCCATCGGGCTCATCGAATCGAGCATGCCGTTGACCGAGCCGTTGGATACCTGGGTGGTGACCGCTGCCCACAGTGCGGTGGCATCGCTGCCCAGCCGCACCTCCTTGCCTTCCATCAGCAAAGCGCTGGCCGCGGTGGGTGAATGGCCTTCCAGCCACACCGTGGCCGCGATCGACACCACCGACATGCTGGCCATGCAACCCAGCACCAGCCAGCCAAAGCGGCGGCGGCCGGTGAACGCGCCGATCATGAAGATGATCGCGATCGGGATCAGCAGGATGCCGATCAGTTCCAGTGCATTCGACAGCGCGGTCGGGTTTTCCAGCGGGAAGGCACTGTTGGGACCGTACCAGCCGCCGCCGTTGGCGCCGAGCTGCTTGGCCGCCACCATCGCCGCGACCGGGCCGAGCGGTATCTTCTGTTCCTGCATGCCGGCCGTTGCATCCATCGGCGTGGCCTGCGGGCCAGCGGCGAAGGTGGACGGGACGCCCTGGCTGGCCAGCAGCACCGTCCACAGCAGGCACAGCGGCAGCATGAAGCGCACGCACAGCCGCAGGACATCGGCATGGTAGTTGCCGACGTCGATGCGGCGGTCACCCTCGGCGACCACGTCCTGCCGCGGTGGGGCGAACAGGGCGCGCAGGGTGGCGACCGCGAGCGCCAGGCCCATCATCGGCGTGACCACCTGCAGGCCGGTGATGCCGGTCATCTGCGAAAGGTAGGAAAGCTGTGCCTGCCCGGAATAGTGCTGCTGGTTGGTGTTGGTCAGGAAGGACACCATGGTGTGCAGCGCGGTGTCCCAGCGCAGGTTGGCGATGCCGTCCGGATTCAGCGGCAGCCACGCCTGGGTCATGAACACGGCCATCGTCAGCAGCGCGATGACCACGTTGCTGAGCACGAACGCGCCGACGTAGCCACGCCAGGACATGCCGTGCGCGGGATCCACGCCCAACAGGCGGTAAAGCGGTTTGTCAATCCAGTGGAACAGCGGGTCGGTGCGCATCGGCGCGCCGCGCATCACCCGCGCCAGGTACAGGCCGAGGGGCCAGGCCAGCAGCACGCTGGTGGCGAGGAGAAGGAGGATTCCGGTCATGTCCGTGGCCCGTCAGAATGCTTCGGGCCGCAGCACGGCGTAGACCAGGTAGGCGGCGGCGACCAGCACCAGTACGCCACTCAGCAGGGAGAGCCAGCCGGGCATGCTCAGCACCCCGCCCGGGAAGAAAGGCCATAACGCGACAGACAAGACATGACGGTGATCGTCCTGGTGGAACCGCTCCACCTCAGGCCGTCATGGTCCGCCTGGCATGCGTAAAGCCTCCATTTCTCCGCGGCTGCGGGCGCATAAAGTCAGCGTAAAAGGTACTGCGAACGGCGGAGCCCCTCGTGGTGGGCCGCTGGACGCCGGTTTGCTGGGGTGGGGGCAGGGCGGGAGGGGTTGGTGGGGAACGGCAGAAACCGCATCCATGCGGGCCTCGTTTCGTGCCATCCATGGCACGGGTCCACGCCATCGCATTCGCGCTGCCGCTCCCACGCTTTGCTGCGCAAACCGTGGGCCCCGTCTCACCATCACCCACACCCCGCCGCTTCGCGGCCGCCCCTGACTCAGGGGCTCCCTTCACCTGTCAGCGCTGGGGACGGGGTCAGAGTCCTTTCGCAACGCGAAAGGACTCTGACCCCTGCCTTTGAAGAGCCGCCGACCATGGGTCGGCGCTACCGAAGCTTCACCGACTTTGACCCTTGGGCGGGGGCGTTGAGCGCCATGGATGGCGCGAAACGAGGCCCGCAGGAGCGGCTCTTGCCGTCCCCCGCGCAGCCCCACCGCCCGGCCCAATCCCGGTAATTCGAACTCCGCGACCCACTACGAAGGGGCCACGCTCGCCGTCACGCCTCCGGCGTAACACCCTTCAGCAGGCGGAAACGCTGCACGGTTTCTTCGATCTCTGCATCCAGCTCCACGCGCTGGCGTTCGAAGGTGGCCTGCATGCGCTGCTGCGCGAGCAGTTCGCCATGGCGCTTGCGGATCGTGGCCGCCGGTTTTTCGGCGACCGGACGTCCGGCCAGTTCGTTGTCACCGGCGCCGGCCAGGGCGGTGAACAGCGCATCGCGCAGGCTGGCCACGTTGTAGCGCGCGGTGTTGATGTTGTTGTCCAGGATGCCGACGCGCTCGGTGAACACCCGGCGCAGCTCTGCTTCATTGCTATACGTGGACAGCATCGCCTGTTCGGTGCGCTGGCGTGTCTGCAGCGCCATCGCGTCCAGCCGCGCCTGGGCCTCCGCCACCGCGGCGTTGGCGCGCTCGTCTTCATTGAGCGCGCGGTCGACCTGGCCGCTGCGCAGGCCGCTGCGCGCGCTGAACTCCTCGCGTGCGTTGTTGACCGCGTCGGCAGGCAAGGCATCGCTGCAGATGCGCTCGCTGCCTTCGTTCCAGCAATACAGTTTCTTCGCCTGCGCCTCGGCACTCCTGGCCGGGCGCTTGGACTGCTGCGCGCTGGCCACGCACGGCGTGGCCAGCAGCAAGGCAGCGATGATGGACAGATTCCTCAACATGGCGACCACCCCCTTGGGTCGTTCAGTGCGTCGGACGGCTGCCATATCGGGACCGATAGTCCGCCAGCGGCTGCCGGTAGCCGACAAGTTCCGGGTTTCCGGACGCGAAATCAAGCAGGTCGGCCATCGTCGCCACGGCAATCACCGGAATGCCGGCTTCTTCGGCCACGGCCTGCGCCGCCGAGCGCGGATCGGTTTCCGAGGCGATCTCCTGGCGGTCCAGGGCCACCACGATGCCGGCCGGAATGCCGCCGGCGGCACGGATGATGGCCATCGCCTCGCGGATCGCGGTGCCGGCGGTGATGACGTCATCGACAATCAGCACGCGCTTGCCGGTCATGTCCGCGCCGATCAGCTGGCCGCCTTCGCCGTGATCCTTCACTTCCTTGCGGTTGAACGACAGCGGCAGGTCGCGGCCGCGCTGGGCCAGTTCGCAGGCCATCGCGGTGGCCAGCGGGATGCCCTTGTAGGCCGGGCCGAACACCACGTCGTACTTGAGGCCGGCATCGTCGATGGCATCGGCGTAGCACAGGGCCAGCTGGGCCATCTTCGACCCGGAGTCGAAACGGCCTGCATTGAAGAAATAGGGGCTCAGCCGGCCGGACTTCAGCGTGAACTGGCCAAAACGCAGGGCGTCGGCGCTCAGGGCCAACTGCAGGAAACGGTGACGATGGTCGCTCATCTGACTCAATCTATCTTCATCTTGGAAGGTAAAGCGTACTAGAAGGCGGGCCCGGCGTCCTTCCACGGTCGGCGCATCGGCCGTGAACCGCTATGCTGGGCCGGTTTCCGCTGCCACCCTGAATCGACCCGCATGCGCATCATCAGCTTCAACGCCAACGGCATCCGTTCGGCCGCCAGCAAGGGCTTCCTCGACTGGTTCCGCGCACAGGACGCCGATGTCCTGTGCCTGCAGGAAACCAAGGCCCAGGAGGCCCAGCTGTCCGATCCGATGTTCCGCCCGGATGGCCACCACTGCTTCTACCGCGATGCCAGCACCAAGAAGGGCTACAGCGGGGTTGCGATCTACAGCAAGCGTGAGCCCGACCAGGTCATCACCTCGCTGGGCTGGGCGCCGTTCGACGAGGAAGGCCGCTATATCGAAGCGCGCTTCGGCAACCTCAGCGTGGTCTCCTTCTATATCCCGTCGGGCAGTTCCGGCGACCTGCGCCAGGGCTTCAAGTTCGACGTGATGGAATGGCTGCGGCCGATCCTCGACCAGTGGCTGCACAGTGGCCGCGATTACGTGCTGTGCGGGGACTGGAACATCGTCCGTTCCGCGCTGGACATCCGCAACTGGAAGTCCAACCAGAAGAATTCCGGCTGCCTGCCGGAAGAGCGCGACTGGTTGAATGCGTTGTGCGCCGACCACGGCCAGGCCACCGACCTGGCCAGCGGACGGGGCTGGGCCGATGCCTACCGCGTGCTGCACCCCACCGGCGAGGACTACACGTGGTGGAGCAACCGTGGCGCGGCGCGCGCCAACAATGTCGGTTGGCGCATCGACTACCAGTTCGTCAGCCCGGGCCTGCGTGATCGCCTGCGCGGCTGCTCGATCTACCGCGACGAACGCTTCTCCGACCACGCCCCGTTCTGCGTGGACTACGCGCCGTGACCGGCACCGCCGCGCCGGTGTCCTACAAGGGCTGGGCCGGCATCAAGCGGGCGTTCGGCACGCCTTCGGCGCTGACCATGGCCATGCTCGGGTTCGGCAGTGGACTGCCGTTCCTGCTGATCGCTTCGCAGACCCTGTCCACCCGCCTGCGCGACGTCGGCCTGGACCTGGGCAGCATCGGCCTGATCAGCCTGGCCAGCTTTTTCTACCTGCTGAAGTTCCTCTGGGCGCCGGTGCTGGACCGCTATGCACTGCCGCTGCTGGCCTTCATGGGACGGCGCCGGTCGTGGCTGCTGGCGTCGCAGGTACTGGTGCTGGTGGGGCTGGTCGCGCTGGCCTTCGTACGCCCGGAACAGGGGGTCGCACCGCTGGTGTGCTGGGTGCTCGTTGCCTCCTTCGCCGGTGCCACCCAGGATTCGGTGGTCGATGCCTACCGTATCGAGATCGCCCCGGACGCCTCGCAGGCCGCGCTGGCCGCCACCTACACGCTGGGCTACCGCATCGGCCTGATCCTGGCCGGTGCCGGGGCCCTGTACCTGGCGCAGTTCGAAGGCTGGATCGTGGCCTACCTGGCAATGGCCTCGCTGATGCTGCTGCCGATCCTCACCACCGTGTTCTGCCGTGAGCCGGCACGCCCGGAGGCGCTCGTGCAGCGCCGCATCGACGTGGCCGAAGCCTTCATCCAGCCGATCGCCAGTTTCTTCAGCCGCAACGGGGTGGCACTGGCCGTCGGCCTGCTGGCCTTCGTCGGCCTGTTCAAGTTCCCCGACCAGGTCATCGGGGTGATGGCCGGGCCGTTCTACCTCGATTCGGGCTTCGACAAAGCCGATATCGCCACCGTTTCCAAGCTGTTCGGGGTCTGGATGGGAATCGGCGGCGCCTTCCTTGGCGGTATCGCGGTGGCCGCGTTCGGCTTCCGGCGCATGCTGCTGGTCGCCGCCCTGGGCGTGGCGTTGTCCAACCTGGCGTTCCTGCTGATGGCGCACAATCCCGGCCAGCTGTGGGCGTTCTACGCCGCGCTCAGTGCCGACAACCTGTTCCAGGGCTTTGCCGGCACCGTGCTGGTGGCCTTCATGTCCTCGTTGACCGACCGCAACTTCACCGCCACCCAGTACGCGCTGTTGGTGTCGCTGGCCAACCTGCCAGGCAAGTTCGTCGGCGGCGTGTCCGGCTACCTCGTCGAGGCCACGTCCTACAGTACGTTTTTCCTGCTCAGCGCGGTCACCGTGGTGCCGACCCTGCTGTTGCTGGCCTGGTTGTGGCCGCGCCTGTCAGACCGCAGCGCCCCCGCTGCCGGTTGATTGCCTGCGCGGGCGCGGTGCGGGATGATCGCCTGTCGGCACCGTGGGGGCGGTGCGCTGGAATGGGGAAACAAGCATGGCGGACCTGCTGCTGCAGGAAGTAGACCCGATGATCCTGGACCGGATAGCGCGGCTGGCGGTCGCGCGCGGCTGGACGCAGGCCCAGACCTGCGTGGCGGTGCTGGAGCAGGGGCTGTTTTCCACTGAACTGGAAGTACGCAGCGGCTTCGCCGATCCCGAAGTGGATGCGCTGGCCGAGGCCATCGCCGCGTTGCAGGCGCTGCCCGCCGTACACGGCTTCTGACCCTTCGTCAGCGCCGGGCCGTGCTCGGCAGGCCCGCACCGGCTCAACCCGGATGGATCGCACCGAGGATCCGCGGCCCTGCGGCACCGGTGACACTGGGCAGGTTGCCGGCCAGGCCGTCCAATGTGCGCTGGGCCAGCCAGGCAAAGCCCAGCGCTTCCAGGTAGTCCGGGTCCAGCCCATGCCGCGCGCTGGATTCCACCACCACGCCGGGCAGGCGCGCCGCCAGCCGCTGCATGAGATGACCATTGCGCACGCCGCCGCCACACACCAGTACCCGGCGGGCGCCGGGCAGGGTGCGCAGCAGCGCATCGGCCACGGTCACCGCGGTCAGCTCCAGCAGGGTGGCCTGCACGTCCGCGGCCACGTGCTGGCCGTCGCCGATCTGTTGCTGCACCCAGGCCAGGTGGAACTGCTCGCGTCCGGTGCTCTTCGGCGGTGGCAGGGCGAACCACGGGTCGTCGCGCCAGCGCGCCAGCAGGCCCGCATCGACCACCCCGCTGGCCGCGAACGCGCCGTCGGCATCGTAGGTGCGGCCGGTATGCCGCTCGCACCAGGCGTCCAACAGGGCATTGGCCGGGCCGGTGTCGAACCCGAGCAGCGTCCCTTCGCGCGGGATCAGCGTCAGGTTGGCGATGCCACCCAGGTTGAGCACCGCGCGGTCTTCGTCGGCAGTGCCCAGCATCGCCAGGTGGAAGGCCGGCATCAGCGGCGCGCCCTGTCCCCCGGCGGCTACGTCGCGCCGGCGGAAGTCGGCCACGGTGGTGATCCCGGTGTGCTCGGCGATGCGGTTGGCATCGCCTAGCTGCAGGGTGAAGGCCGGCGACGCCGAGGGCCGGTGACGCACCGTCTGTCCATGCGAACCGATCGCCCTGACCTGGGCCGCGTCCACGCCACTGTGCTGCAGCAACGCCACCGCCGCAGCCGCGAAGGCCAGGCCGATGCGCGCATCGACATCGCCCAGCTCATCCAGCGAAGCCAGTTCGCCGCCCTGGCCCAGCGCCACCAGCCGCTCGCGCAGCACCGGGTCCCATGGCAGGGTCAGCCCTTCCACGAAGCGGCAGCCGCCATCGACGGGAAACTGCGCCAGCGCGGCATCGATGCCATCCGCGCTGGTGCCGGACATCAGGCCCAGGTACAGCGGCAGGGCGGGGTCGAACGAAGCAGCCATGGAACCTCCACGAACAACAAGGGCGCCAGCTTGGGCGCCCTGTCGATGCTCGTCAACGTGAGGGATCGGTGCCTCAGCCGCGCTTGCTGCCGGTGCTGCCGCGCGCGGTGCTGGCCACTTCGGTGGTGGCGTCGGCTGCCTTCGGCGCGGGGCTGGCATCGGCATAGATCATCTTCTCCATGCCCTGGATGCGTGCCATCGCCGGCGAGGTCTGCGCACGGAAGGCAACCAGCTCGGCACCCTTCAGCGGCTCCGGCGGCGGCATGGTCACGCTGAGCGGATTGCGGTGCTCGCCGTTGACGCGGAATTCGTAATGCAGGTGCGGGCCGGTGGCCAGCCCGGTGGAGCCGACATAGCCGATCACCGTGCCCTGCGCCACGCGCTGGCCGGTGCGGATGCTGCCGAAGCGCGACATGTGCCCGTACAGCGTGGTGTGGCCGCGGCCATGGTCCAGGATCACCACGTTGCCATAGCCACGCTGGGTGCCGGCGAACTGCACGCGCGCATCACCGGCGGCCATGATCGGGGTGCCGGTGCGGGCGGCGTAGTCCACGCCCTTGTGCATGCGCATCTTGCCCAGCACCGGGTGGCGGCGCGCGCCGAAGGTGGAGCTCAGCCGCGCGAACTGGATCGGCATGCGGATGAAGCTCTTCTTCAGCGGGCGGCCATCGAGGTCGAAGTACTCGGCCTTGCCATTGCGGTCGAAGCGGAAACCGGAATAGGTCTTGCCGCCGCTGGTGAAGGTGGCAGCGAGGATCTTGCTGGTATCGACGCGTTCGCCTTCGCGCCAGGTTTCGTCCATGACCACGCTGAAGCGATCGCCCGGCTGCAGGTCCTTGGAGAAGTCGATGTCGTACTTGAAGATCTCGTCGGTCATCGTGGCGATCGCCGACGGTGACAGCCCCGCCTTGCGCGCGGAGGCATACAGCGAACTGGTGATTTCCCCGCTGGTGACCACGGTGCGGGTGCTGGTCTCGCGCTTGGTGACCGTTTCCTTGATGCTGTCGCCGGTCAGCGCCAGTTCCACCCGGTTGGCCTCGTCGCGGTTGAAGCGGATGCTCCGCAGCTCGCCGGACAGCGGCATGTCGAAGGCGATCTCGGTGCCCGGGCGCAGCTTGACCAGCGCCTCGCGGGTGCCCGGATGGTCCAGCACGCGGTGCAGGGTGGTCGCCGGGATCCCGGCTTCGTCGAACAGATCGCTCAGGGTCTGGCCGCGCTGCACGCGCAGCACCTGCCAGCTGTCGCCGGGCGTCGCCTGCTGGCGGGCGTGCGCCAGCGGCGGCAACGGCAGCGCCAGGCTGGTATGGGCGTTGGGGTAAGGGGTCTCGATGGTGCTGGAGAAGCCCGGCACGATGGTGGCGACCAGCATGCCGATGGTCGCGAACAGACTGGCATGGACCCAGTGGCGACGGGTCCAGCGTTCGTTGAAGGCAGCGGGGAGGTGTTGCCTGAGCTTCCGGTGCAGGGCGTTGTCGTGCAGGACGTGGAGCCGTTCCTTGAAGCGCTGTTTGCGCGCGCGGCCGTGATCGGTATTGAGCATCAGAGGTGTTTTCCTGGCTGGCCCGGGAGCACGGGCTGGATCGCCGGTTACCATAGACACCTATGAAAACCGCGTCAAACCCTTGTGCCTATTGGCTTTTGTGAAGCCGATGCGGTTAACTTGCTCTTAACACCCCACAAGAAGAAACGGCGTTGCCGGGAGTAGTGAACGTGTCCTCCATCGATGAAGCCCTTGCCCTGATCAGCCGCGGTGCCGACGAGATCCTCAAGGTCGACGACCTGCGCGCCCGCCTGGAAAGCGGAAAGCCCCTGCGGATCAAGGCCGGCTTCGACCCCACCGCGCCGGACCTGCACCTGGGCCACACGGTGCTGCTGAACAAGCTGCGCCAGTTCCAGGACCTCGGCCACCAGGTGATCTTCCTGATCGGCGACTTCACCGGCATGATCGGCGACCCGTCCGGCAAGAGCCTCACCCGCAAGCCGCTCAGCCGCGAGGACGTGCTGGCCAACGCGCGCACCTATGAAGAGCAGGTGTTCAAGGTGCTGGATCGCGAAAAGACCGAAGTGCGCTTCAATTCGGAGTGGTTCGGCAAGATGGGCGCGGCGGACATGATCCGCCTGGCCGGCCAGCACACCGTGGCGCGCATGCTGGAACGCGATGACTTTGCCAAGCGCTATGCCGCCCAGCAGTCGATCGCCATCCATGAGTTCCTGTACCCGCTGGTGCAGGGCTATGACTCGGTTGCCCTGGAAGCGGACGTGGAGCTGGGCGGCACCGACCAGAAG